>CAZCAB010000001.1:0-35536 GCA_964496615.1 uncultured Gammaproteobacteria bacterium
CTGCACATTTGAAAAAATGCGTAAATATGCAAGCACGTCCTTTATATGCGCGCGCTCAAAAAAACGAACGCCCCCGCGATAGTCATACGGGATATCTCGCTTTGCCAGTTCCATTTCTAGTGCTTGCGAATGAAACGCCGCCCGAAAAAGAACAGACATGCCTGAAAGTGATACACCCTCTTCTCGTAGTTCAAGAATACGCTGAGCAACAAACTCAGCCTCCTCCACTGCATCAGCGAATGCCTGGACTTCTGGCTTTCCGAGTGAGCTCACAATACTCTTGAGCTCCTTCTCGTATTGAGATAAATTGCGCGTAATAACATCGTTTGCGAGCGCTAGAATTTCAGGCGTGGATCGATAGTTCGTTTCAAGTCTGTGTACGCGCGCGCTTTCATATTTATCTTCAAAACCTAAGATATTTTGAATCTCTGCAGCGCGAAATGAGTAAATGCTTTGTGCATCGTCTCCCACAACCAAAACATTCTTATGGATACTCCCGAACTGATCAACAATCGCAGCCTGAATTTTATTCGTGTCTTGATACTCATCAACGAGCACGTAGCGAAACTGCGACGCAAATTTTTCCCGAACACGAGGAGATTTAAGCAAAAGCAGGTACAAATTTGTCAGTAAATCATCAAAATCCATTGCATTTGCATCAAGCTTTCGCTTCCGATACTCATCGGCAATTCGCGCGAGTGTCTCTTCATGTTCAAGCCACGATGGATGCTGCACATCAAGAACATCAGCTATTGTACTCATTGCATTTCTTGCATAGCTGATAATCGAAGAAATGACCCGAGGCGATGGGAATCTTTTTTGCGTGCGATCGATCCCTTCCCCTTTCACACAGAGTTTCAAAAGATCTCGCGAATCTTCTGAATCCAAAATAGTGAAGTTATTTTGATATCCGAGCAAACCTGCGTATTGCTTCAGTATCTTATACGCAACATGATGAAACGTGCCTGCCCATGGCAACTTAACAGTACCTTCTGTCAACAATTCAACACGCGAAAGCATCTCTCTGGATGCTTTATTCGTAAACGTTACCAATAAAATACTCCCCGGATCGACTCCTTGCTCCAGCAAATATGCAACACGATATGTGATCGCTCTTGTCTTTCCACTCCCCGCTCCAGCCAAAACTAAACACGGTCCATCTCCATTTTGCACCACGATACGCTGCTCTTGATTTAATTCCTTTTCAAAGTTAATCATGGATGATCATTGTACCATGAGTACCACTCGCCTGCCATGCTGCACATCACCACCGTTCCAATCATGGATTGTATTCATTAAATCATCATATGTATATTCGAAATCAGCACCATGTTTTGTCCCTGGATCATTTGTTATAAAATGCTCAGGTGTATACCCCTTAATAATTAAAGCATGATACACTGGGCCGTCGCCGCTAAAATATGGATTTGGTAAATCTTTTCCATATGCTACAACAAGTACAGGATGCCCGTGTGCAACAGACCGTTTAATTTCCTCGACAGTTGGATTCTCAACAATGTGAAATGTTTGCCCCTTTACGTGCTCGTTGGCAAATTCTCGAACTTGTGTCATGGGAATACTATACTCCCACTCTTTCTCGTCTTGCCAAGAAACCATTTTCAGTATTTCATCACGTGAAAAAAAGGGGCTCAAGCTATATGAAGAATAGTAGGCATCAAGCATAAGGACAGCGGCTTCCTCGCATGCATCTTGCCATGGCTGTTCCCAATTTCCTTCAGGCGCTTGCGACGTAAACGGTACAGCCAAATCTTTATGTTCAGGCATGTCATCTAAAACTACTTTTTCTTTCGCGCGTTCTTCTCTTGCAAGAATTTCAGTGTCCACTCTCACGACAATTGTGACATCTGACAAGGATGTAATTTCTCTCACCACCCAAAAAATGCCTAAGCCGAAAAAAATGGACAGGCAAAGACAGATTCTGTTAAATCTAGAAAACATACTAAAAAGAGCGAGGGTCCCGAATCCGGCACCCTCATTCCCCTTGGCGACCCCTCTTAGCCGCATGTGATTCCATGAAAATCGCGATAGCGCAGGTTCTCCACCAGATCTTGAAGGGTACCGTGCAAGCGAAGCACTTGCCGACCACCCGCCTTTCTGGTGCGGTTTAGCACAATCACGACAACGAACACCGAGCCGCGTTGACTCTTGACGCGAACATCAGTACGGCCTCCATTGACGCCGCGCCGTGCAAGCGCCTCCTCAATCGCATCCTCTACTCGGCGAGCAGAACTCACCTTTGGTAGGGATACGCGATCTGATGCTTCTGACTCCTTCCTCCAGGTGCCAGCAAGAATCTGCGCACGACTCGTTTCGCGAGCGGGATGTGCTGACTTGCGTGCGTCCAGCTCTTCCCTGCCCGCTTGGGTCAATTCTCCTTCCGGTGTCAGCCACCCCTTCTTCACAGCATGGGCGACTTCTTGGTTGTACGAAGAAAAGGCTCCAAAGGGAGTCCTCAGGGCCTCATCCCATACAGGTGTGCCGTTGTTACTCAATCTGCAGTTCCTCCTCAATTTCTGGCATATAGGACGGCGTACCTATAGCCGACGTATCCACTCTATTCAGAGTACCACACATTTTTTTATGGTCAAAACCCGATATTGATATATGCACAGAAACGGTTGACGACTTGAAAAACCCATGATATTATCTAGCCTAATGTCGTCGGATTGGCCGGTGACACCTGCAAAGGAGAGGGGGCTTGAGCGTCTTCGCTCGGCTCCTCGCCCTCCTATGTGCACTCATGGCGCGTCCAGCGCCAGCGCAGGAGGAGACTCCTACGACGAGAGCACCGGGGCAGGTGAGGAGACCACGGCCCCGAGGTCGCAACCACGCATGTGCCACGTTCCCTCGCTGGATCTGGTACAGAAGGTTGCTCCTTCGGGTCTGTACCAACGGCTAGGAGCCCATGCTCTTGGCCGCATCAGACATCACAAGGAGATAAAACAAACCCTCGTGGAAGAGGATGGTTCGCGACGTAGTAAGCAGCGCATCAGACGCACAGACTTATTGGACAGTCGCCACACCACAGAACAACGCACAGGGATGGGGGGACAGGAGGACAACAGACCGCCTTCCACTCATTGACCTGTTCAATCTGGACAGATCAATGAGGAGGCGGTTTTGTTTTTTCTTGATAAGAAGGATATAGTACAAACATATGCTCAGTTTCACCATCATATCAGTCGGCAAACTCAAAGAATCATATTGGAGGGAAGCACAAAAAGAATACGCAAAAAGGCTTTCATCTTTTTGTCATATGAACATTGTCGAACTCAAAGAGGAAAAAAATGATGGAAAAAGTAATCGAGAATCAGTTCAAAAGAAAGAAGCGCAAAAAATACTCAAAGTGATTCCAAAAAATGACTATGTGATCACGCTTGATCCAGAAGGTCAATCCTACACGTCCCAAAAACTCAGTTCATATATTGAACTACTCACGCACGAAGTGAGCTCAATTTCGTTCATTATTGGAGGCCCACTTGGTTTACATAAAAAAATACTGAGTCAATCAAAAAAGAGCATATCGCTCTCTTCTTTTACTTTTACGCATCAAATGGCGCGCATTATCCTTCTTGAACAACTGTACAGAGCCTTCATGATTTCAAACAACAGACCGTACCACCACTAAGAATCTACGACGGCACTAAACGTATTTGTTCCCAAACATTGACCACCAAGGGCAACCTCAAAATTTTGAGGAATAGCGATCTTCCAGTATGAATCCTTTGTAGAAGCACTGCCGTCAGTCGTTTTTGCAAGATTAGTCTGCACCAGCTGAGTTGTGGTCGTAAAGTATGTCATATCTGCATAGGCTTGAGCAGCGGATAGTGAAAACTTTTGCTGCGCCGCCCCTATTGTGCCTGCAGAGCACGTCATGGCAGTGCCTGAAAAATAACTATCAATACTCACATTTCCTGTATTGGTTATTGTTACAGTCGTATCTGACGTAGATGTAGCGCCAATCGCAAGCTCTCCGTAGCTAAAAAAACCAGGAACACTGAGGGCAGCAAGAGAATTTATTTCTGAACTCATATTACTACTTGTACTCGTTGCGAAATCGTTATCGGAAACAGTCACCCATGCGACCCATGTGTCTGATGGATATCCATCAGAGTCAGTTGAGTCTGCATAATATTGAAGCGTAAAATCACACTCATAACTAACTGTTCCTTCATTACCGATAACACACCCTGTAATTGTGCAATCCCCGCCAGAATAGGTGACGCGATAACAATTATTGTTATCTGCAGAACAATTTTGTGCATTAGAAACACTACTACGGTAATATACACTCTTGAGCGAATTATTATTTAAATTCGAACATCCGTCTCCGTCAGAAATATCCCCCCTCACATAAACTGCTTTTGTCGAATTTTCATTCAAATGGATGTTCCCTGCAACTGAGGGTCCATCTGGTGTTGAAGTCGTGACGATAACTGAATCAACAGTAGGAGAAAAAGCACTTTTTGCCGGCTCTATGAAAGAGTGAGATCCCAAAATTATAAGACCAATTATGTACGCAGCTATAAACGTCGACCAAACAACCAATTCTTTCTTGTTTCCTTGTTTAATCATACTTGAGCGTCTTCATTTTCAGATAAAAAGTGATCTTCAGAGGGTCTCACGTCAATCGTTGGAATGTCTGGGAGTACTGTTTGCATGCTCGGCCCTTTCACTTCTACACCATTTTGGCTCCTTTTAGGTGTCTCACGTTTTCTTCGAACTAGAACAAACGCACCCAAAATGATGAGGAGTACAAATCCAAATACGCTAAAAAAGCGGAAGCGGACTACTGGATCTCCGAGAAAGGCAAAAGTTGCAGCAAAAAACTGATAGATCACTCCCCCAACCTGAAACCTCACAACGTGCGTATCTTTCATATCAACCCCAAAGTTCATGGTCGCCAGTAGTGCGTATGCTCCTCGTGATGGAGGAGTATACAATGTCGTAAATGTTGTGCGCTGCCCTTCACTAAAAGGTATATCTTTGGTTAAACTGAATGTCTCAACTTTTGTTTTTCCTTTAAAGACTTCGAGTTTGGCAGATGGTACATAGTTACTGGTTCCAGTATTCTCAACCACAACCTCAATTTTGACTTTCTCGCCTTTCTTTAATTGCGATGAACTCAAGAGTACGTCACGAATTTTCCCAGACTGAGACAATATTCCTTCTGGATATACGCGTAGAAGGGCGCTTTTTGAAACCACGTTGTCTACATCATACTTCGCCAAAATCGCGAGCTCATATTCTCCTGCATCAAGAAGCAAATCTGAAGTAAGCACGAGCGACTTCTGTTTACGAGGACTTACCCCACGAACTTTAGAAGTATCAATGGTGGACGTTACGACTGATACCCCGGACTCGTCAAACACCTCAAGTAGAACCTCAGAAAAACGAAAATCAACAGTCCCTCTATTTGCAATCTCAAACTCGAGCTGAACCGGACTCCCCGCTTGCGCAGGTTGCACATTAGCAAAACGTACGTCAGCATCATGAACTTCTTGTCCAGTTACTTCAAAGTGAATCCGTCCCACAGCACCACTCTGAGCGTCAACGCTTTGCCCGCTCCTAGTTCTTGCTTGAATTTTCGTTGCCGGCTCAGCAACTAAGAATACATCATATGTTCCATTCGGTGCCGTGCGGACATCAAGTGTAAACTCTACACCGACAGATCTCGCACCTTCAGAAAATTCAAGTATACGTCTTGAGAGCTTCACGTACTCAGATCCAAATCCCTCCACGCGCACACTGTAAGCTCGCTTCTTATCTATTTCAGAATTTGTAATTCTGAATTCATCCGAAAAAGTTGCTGTTTTGGTAAGTCTACCACTTTCAATGGTACTCGGACTGATACCTGTCGCAAAGGTAAAAGAGATAAAACCAAATAAACCACCCAGGAGTAGACCGGGTAGAAGCAAAAAACGAATGTATTTTTCTACACGCATAGCTTTAGTATACCACAAAAATATCGCTATGATCGTAAAAAACGATGCACATTGATATTATGCTCATCAAGTGTACGTGCGTACTTTACCTCCCCTTCGAGCGTGGTGATAAAATACCAGTAATCGTTTGGTTCAGGATATAACGCTGCCTTGATACTCTCCAAACTTGGACTTGAAATGGGGCCAAGCGGCAAACCCGGATATTTATACGTATTGTATGCTGAAAGCGATTCTCGGTCCTCTTTTGTAGTAAATACATCACCACGCTTTCCGACAGCGTAGTGAACGGTCGAGTCTGCTTGCAGAGCCCAATGTGCATCATATCGTCTCCAGAAAAGATCAGCCACTTTTGCTTTGTCTTCAGGACTACGCACTTCCCGCTCCACAATACTTGCAAGTGTTATGACTTCAAACATGGTCCTCCCATTTTTCTCTGCATCAGCATACATCTGATCAGTGATCTGATTATCACGATGATCAATGAGCTTTCGCACGATGTCCTCTATGGATGCATCCTTAAAAATACGAAATGTGTCAGGAGATAGATACCCTTCAAGCGTCACATATGGCGAAATATCTTTAAGCACTCGAGCATCGCTCGATATCCGCGGTGGTCTTCCTCTCTGTGTTTTGTAATTATACGCAGGTTTCCCTGTTACAGCGAATACTTCTTCTTCAGATGCAATGCCTTGCTCCTGAAGGTACGCTGCGATCTCTCTGAGGCTCCAACCCGGAAGGATCGTTATGGTCTGTTCATCATAACTTGGCCTATCAAGCGCCTCGACCACTCGCGCCAATGTGATCGGGCGCTCGACTACAAACGTTCCTTCTCTAATTTCAGTATCAAGACCCTTGATAACTAAATACTTCTCAAAGAATGATGCACTGCGCACGATTCCTTCCTTTTCCAATCTGTTAGATAACGTTGCCACTGTTTCCCCTCGCTCTATGCGAAACGTTACAGAATCAACTTGCTGCGCCGTCGCACTGTAAATTTCAGAATAGATAAACCATGCCCCAACAAGAGCGCACAAAAAAAAGATACTCAGAAAAAAACGCATACCACTATACAAAGAGATGATGATGCTCCCGCGCCCAACGCAATCTTTCAGGCACACCAATATCTACCCATGGAACATCTGATACATATACATACAAATCCTTCATATGCGGAAACACATCATACTCAATACTAAAAGCATCCTGAGTAGGGAAATAATCTGAAACGCGCGGCGTGAATAAGTACAGACCTGCATTTATCACGCCAGGCTCATGCATACCCTGCTTTTCCTTAAATGCCTGAAGATGATTCTCCAAATCATACTCAAGCGTCCCATAGGTGCTTGCATCATCCACCTGAGCTCCGTAGATAACACCATCGCTGGATAGATTAAGCTTGGCAGCCATGTCAGAAAAATCGATCGTATAAAGTATATCCCCATTCAGTACCCATGTCGGCTGATCGGGGGAACTGATGTATGAAAGTGCATGTTTAATCGCACCACCTGTTCCGAGACGTTTTTCTTCAATGACATATATGAGTCGGACCCCTTCGCGCTCTCCACCAATCTTCTCTTGCAGAACCTCCGCCAAATGTCCGGCCGCCAGTATAACTTCATGAACACCTGCCGCCTTTAGCTTTCTGAGCTGCAGATCAAGAACACTGATTCCTCCAATATCAAGTAAAATTTTCGGGATATCCTTTGTGATATCACCAAGTCGTGTTGAAAGTCCGCCACAGAGAATGATTGCGTTATGCATGAAATATCCTAAAAAAGTAAATACGGAGCACCATATACTACAAGCAGAGCGAGTAGTGCCCCGGCAATAACATCACGGGGGTAATGAACACCAACGTACACACGTCCGAATGATACCAATAGTGCCAAAAGAACAAAAAGCAAACCCCACCAAAAAAATGGGAATGTCACCCCTACAACACCTGCCATGATAAAAGATAGGAGTGCATGATCTGACGGAAATGATTTTTCAGGCGTCAGCGGCTCGATAAGATTTTTTACATTATCTAGTTCGTTGTACGGACGCTTTCTTCTGATAAATATTGCAAGCACGTAGCTAAAAAAAATCCCGATGATCATATCCACGCCTGTCCAAAACAGCATCCACACCCATCGAGGTCCCTTTATATCGCTGCTCAGGCCAAACTCATATATAAAGAGCGCAGCCATCAGTATACCCATAATCCAAATAAGCCATTTGGCGCAAAAAACCATAATGCGATCACACTGCGGATTCTTGCCGACACGCTTTTGTATGTTCAAAAATAAAATGTGACTCCAACTTAATTTCATGGTTGAGACTTTAACCATTTTAAATACGCTTCAACAAAATCATCCAAATCCCCATCAAGAACTGCACCGGGATCTTTGACCTCAAAACGAGTACGGACGTCCTTTACCATTTTGTACGGATGCAAGACATACGACCTAATTTGACTTCCCCATTCCGGGCTTTTGTATTCCCCGCGAAGCTTCAACCGCTCCTGCTCTTCTTTTTCCTCCTGAAGTTTCTGCAAGCGAGACGCAAGTATCTTCATTGCTGTCTGCTTATTCTGCAATTGGGATTTTTCATTTTGACAACTGACAGTTGCGCCAGTCGGAACATGCACAATGCGGACTGCTGAATAGGTTGTATTAACACTCTGCCCACCTTTCCCACTGCTCATAAATGTATCAATACGCAAATCCTTTTCATCAAGTGTAAACTCTTCGTGTTCAATTTCGGGGATGACTTCGATAAGAGCAAATGAGGTATGTCTCATTTTTTCAGCATCAAACGGGGAAATGCGTACCAACCGATGTGTCCCGTGCTCACTTTTCAAATGTCCGTACGCCCATATTCCTTCGACGCGGAGAGTGGCAGATTTGATGCCAGCTTCTGATCCTCTCGATTCATCGAGCAGCGTCGTTCTCCATCCCTTTTTTTCACAATATCGCAAAATCATGCGCATGAGCATCTCATTCCAATCTTGCGCTTCTGTCCCACCTGAACCTGCATGGAATGTGATGATCGCATTCTTGCGATCATGCTTCCCATCAAGGAGAAGGTAAAACTCAAGTTTTTCGAATTGTATTTGTAGATCAGAAACTTTTTTCGTAAGCTCGGCGTACATATCCTCATCAGGATTAGTTTCAAGATCCCCACAGAGCAAAATCAGCTCATCAATTTCACCTCTCATTTCTGTCCATGTATCGATCTCATTTTTGAGTGTCTCATGCTGCTTGCTTACTGCTGTTGCATGTTCCTGATCTGCCCAAAAATCAGCTCCTTGCATTTCTTTTTCCAGCTCCTTAACCTGAGAAGCACTTGCATCAATGCCAAGAAGTTCCCATGTTGAGGCAACTTTTTCCTTTAATGTCTTGAGTTGTTTTAACTGCTCTTTCATAGATAAGTAGCTCTATGGTAGCCAAAAAAAGGGTAAAAATCAAACCCGCCACATATGTGGCGGGTTTTTTTATTTAATCTAAGTATCCTTACATCATTCCTGGCATGCCTCCGCCCATTGGTGGCATTGGCATAGGTTCTTCCTTCTTTGGAGCTTCAGACATCACAGCTTCAGTCGTAAGAAGCATTCCTGCGATTGAAACTGCGTTTTGCAGTGCAGAACGAGTGACCTTTGTCGGATCAATCACACCTGCTGCAACAAGATCTTCGTAGTTTCCTGTTGCTGCATTGAATCCAAAGTTGCCGCTTCCTTTCTTTACCTCGTCAACAACGACCGCACCTTCAAGTCCAGCATTTTTTGCAATCTGTCTGACTGGCTCTTCAAGAGCACGCCTTAGAATATCAACTGCAATCTGCTCTTCATCATTCAAATTCACTGAATCAAGAGCGCCTAGAGCGCGTACAAGAGCAACTCCTCCACCAGGAACAACCCCCTCTTCAGTGGCGGCTTTTGTTGCACCAACAGCGTCCTCAATTCTGTGCTTCACCTCTTTCATCTCAGTTTCTGTTGCTGCACCTACCTTGATCACTGCAACACCTCCTGCAAGCTTTGCAAGACGCTCCTGCAATTTTTCGCGATCAAATTCTGAGTCAGTCTGCTCGATGAGCTTTCTGATTTGTGCAACACGACCAGAGACATCACCTTCATCACCTTTTCCTTCAACAATAGTGGTATTTTCCTTTGTCGCAACAACTTTTCGTGCTCGACCAAGATCAGTAATCTGTGTATTCTCGAGTTTCAGACCAACATCCTCAGTAATGACTTTACCACCAGTAAGGACTGCAATGTCTTGGAGCATATCCTTTCTGCGGTCACCAAAACCTGGAGCTTTTACGGCAAGCACGTTAAAGGTACCACGAAGCTTGTTCACCACAAGTGTCGCAAGTGCCTGACCGTCGACATCTTCAGCAATAATGACAAGCTCTTTTTTACCACTCTGTGCAACAGCTTCCAAAATTGGAAGGATGTCCTCAACAGAAGATACTTTCTTGTCTGTAATCAAAATGAATGGATCCTCATATTCCGCCTCCATACGATCAGGGTTGGTTACCATGTATGGAGAGATATATCCCTTGTCAAAACGCATACCTTTTACAGTCTCAATCTCCATGCCAAAACTTTGAGATTCCTCAACCGTAACAACACCATCGTTACCCACCTCTTTCAGTGCCTCGGCAATCTTTGAACCGATTTCTTTGTCGTTTGCTGAGATACTCGCAACATGAGCAATCTCATCTTCCTGAACTGGCTTTGAAATTTCACTTTGAAGCTTTGAAACAACGGCTTCAGCCGCCTTGTGAAGACCGCGGTTCAGAGCAACAGGATTTGCACCAGCAGTCACGTTCTTAAGTCCGGCGCGGACAATCGCTTGCGCAAGTACGGTTGCGGTAGTTGTACCATCACCGACATCATCGTTGGTTTTACTTGCAACTTCTTTTACAAGCTCAACACCGATGTTTTCCACCTTATCTTCAAGCTCAATTTCCTTTGCCACTGATACACCATCTTTTGTGATCGTTGGACTTCCATATCCCTTATCAAGCACGACGTTACGACCCTTAGGACCAAGAGTCACTTTTACCGCATCAGCGAGCTGGTCTACTCCAGCTACCAATTTTTCACGCGCGCTTACATCAAATGTAATCTGTTTTGCTGACATATTATTTTTCTAGAATCGCCAGGATATCATCCTGTGAGAGAATTTTATATTCGACATCGTCGACTTCGACGTCATCACCACCCCATCCTTTAAAAAGGACAGTTTGGCCCACTGAAACATCCATTGCTGATCGAGTCCCGGATTCAAGCATCTTGACGGGGCCTACAGCAACAACTTCCCCTTCCTTTTTCTTTTCCTTATCAACTGTATCTGGAAGTACAATACCAGATGCAGTCACTTCCTCTTCCTTGAGGACTTTGACCACCACACGGTCAGAAAGTGGTTTGATATTCATAGTGAATATGCAATACGTAAATTATATTTAAAATAGAGTCAGTTATCACTCCCATATATGGAGTGATAATTGCAAGACCATTGTACAGGATATACGAAAAAAGTCAATACTTGCGGAAATAATTTAAAAAAAGCAATATTTTTAGCTTATTTAAGCAAAAAACCCACCATTGGCACCAAGCTCACTGTGACAACCCCATATGTAAGACTGTGATGCCTGTCAAACACAGCCTTGAAAGGGCGTACACGTGCGCCTGAAGCCAATGGTGGATTCTTTAAAGTGCCTTCTCATTATATGCACAGGTGGGCGCAGCGTCAACGGTGGAGAGAAAACAAAAAATTGGCTCAGTTAAGCCAATATACTTTTTGTTGTGCATAACATGGTGGATTACTTGTGGAGTGCTAGTGCACAAGTCACTGATAGCAACATCAGCCCTATCGGGAGTGAAACGTAATAATGATCGAGAAGAACAATTGGGGTGATACTCAGAAGCAGAACTGATTCATATGACAAACGATTCATTTGTGAAAGAAAACGTATGCCTGTTATGCAGATGACCATAAATAGTGCAAATCCGACAATCCCTAATTCGACTAAAAACAGCGCAAGCGCATTATGAACTGGTTGATACTCCCACGGCTGATATTCTGGTCGCGTGTGCTGGAGTGCGCTTGTATACTGAGCAGGACCAACACCAAAAAATGGTTCACTGATTAAAAGTTGTTTTGCATCTTCAAGTGCACTCCCCCGCTCACTTACCGAGGCAACTTCATGAGGTGATTGCACAGAAAAACGCGTGTGTACAAGCGGTGCGTTAAGAAGTAACATAAAAATGCACGTAATGCCAACTATGTACACCAAACGTCGCTGCACAACTGATCTTGCAACAAAAGAAAAAAGGAGTAAAAGTAAAAGCGAAAGCCAAGCACTTCTACTAAAACTCAGTATCAGTGAAATACTGCATAGTACTACCACCACATACACCCACGATGGAACATGCTCTTTCTCTATCTGAATTGAAAAAAGGGCAATCAGCACACTCACCATATACCCACCAAGAATGTTTGGGTGTGGGAAGCTCCCGTATGCACGCAACCATCGTCCAATGGTGTCTGATTGGATCACTGAGGTCCCTGGTTGCAAGAGCGGATGCTCAGCAAGTCCAAAGAGAGTTGATCCAACGGTAAGCTGGTTTGAAAATTGCCAAATGCTCAGCAGTGCTGGGATGATCGAACCTAAAATAAACCACCGAACCATTTTCCGTTTATCAATTCCAGAAAAAGAAATGGTGAGAAACAAAAGAACTGCTGACAAAAAGCGAAGTGCCCATTGCACACCGACATCAACTGAGGGTGATGTATATGCTCGTATATATACATATATAATGATTACAAACAAAGCTAAAATGAATTGTCGATCAATACTCCACTGAAATGCGATCGACTCTTTTTCCTTAATGATCCTCCGTGCACTTCGGTGCATGTACGCGAGGATAACGAGCCACAAAAGAAACTCCCATACATACCACGATATCGTTGCATACTGCCAGACATGTCCATGAATCATCCCTTCTTGTATGATATATACGGTCTGCCATGGCAGCAAAAAAAGTAGGAGGCACATCAACTTTTCAAAAAATAAGTTGGATATATTTTTTCTCATACAATTTGATGGGCACGACAGACCATTTGCCAGAGCTTTCGATAATGGGCACGACGATCGTTCTCATGAAATTTAAGCATGGTATCAGAAATAACGACTCTGGTATCAGGCTCATGCTGGATACTCCCGGTATTTTGTGCCATCCTATGCATTTGATACGTCTTTGCCTTCTTGTCAAACAGATCGAACAAAACGGCCGGCAGTCGCTCCACCCACTTCTGGACTAAACTCTGAGAAGTCTGCCAATCGTGCGATGGATTTTTCTGTGTATCTGCATGAGGCAGAGCAAACTTAAGCCAGTGATTCGCAGCACGCACGCGTGCATACGTCTTATGTGAATCAAAAAGTGGAATAAGATGCGTGAGCCAATACACTAAATAGATATCATCTCGTGAAAGCGCAATATCTGCTAAGTTTAACCGCTCATCACTAATATAGAAACTCAAACATATTTTATCTCTCACATCATCTTTTGATCTTCGCATCTTAAAAAGCTCAAGCATACTAGTAACAAGCAAACGACCAATCCACATTCTCCCGTGCTTTAAGACAATGAAAAAATCAATATCGCTCTGATCCTTAGGGACTCCAAATGAAACCGTATTACATAGATACACACCACGAACAAATGGAATGTATGATAATAGTCTGGCAGCTCGTTTTGCAATACGCATCTTTTTTTCAGCAATAAGAAGACGCTCCCTCCTCTCGTTGACAATAGAAGATCGTCCCGGTAGAAAAAAATGGCCCCACAGAGATTCAACAACTCCTGAATCCTTCAATATATCCAAACCTTGAATGAATGAGGAAAAAGAAATTTTCTTTGCATCCCATAGCAGTCGGTACAGCTCTTCCTTGGTAAGCGCGTAATCAAAAACATCAAAAAAAGCGAGTGTCTGTAGAACCGATTTTCGAAAGGAAGCTCCATCCATATATTCTGAGTGTACCTGATTTTCGTACAAAACAAAAATCGCCCAAGGCGATATTTTTATGCCCCCGCCCACCTCGACCTTTCGGTGAGGTGGGCGGGGGTCGTTGGTTCTGCTGCCCCCAATGATGTCGGATCTCAGCGCTGGGGCGGCTACTACTCGCTGACCTGCAGGTAGCCGGCCCGCTCCTCGGCGTTGTAGAAGCCCTCGACGCGGAGACCGCCGACGGGCATGCCCTCGATCGCGTTCATGAGGTTCCCACGGATGCAGAACATCCCGCGAGAGCCGGACTCGTAGCTGAGTCCGGTAATCTGCACGACCACCTGACCGGTCTCGTGCGAGGTCTCGAACGTCGCGGTCGCGCCACGGGGATCGAAAGCGCGTGCGAACGCGTCGAGGATGTCGGGCGTCGAGGGGTTCAGGGGGTTCTTGAGAATGTCGATCCTGACCTTCATGTGCTCCTCCATGCGGCTGAAAGTGATATGCTGGCACCGCAAGACCAGACAACAGACTATACCACATAAAAGGAAATTTGTCAATACTAAAATACCCCAAATGTGGGGTATTTTCCCTTAACTTAGATCTTTTTACTCTCTCATTGCCACTGGCTCAGCATCTGTTTTAGGTATAACCGAGACGGTTCCCGTTCCTTCAGCCTTTTTAACCGCATCATCCACGATGATCTTGTCGTCTGAGATGCTTTTTATCTGAGTAGGTGAAATCAATATACCTCCAGCAGCTATAGGAAATGGTCGAACCCGATAGTTTACGATGGTATGTGCCTCGCTATCAAACTCGCAATCACGGATCTTCCCCAACATCACACCACTCTGTGTCTCAACTTTCTTTCTTTTCAGTTGTGATAGCAAAATGCGCATAGCTATGACACAACCTCAGCCTGGGGTTTCTTCTTTTTGAACAAAAGTTTTTGTTGCAGTGCAGTGAGAAGTGTCGACAAGAACCAATACAGCATCACACCACCTGGAAGTTGTAATCCAATCAAGATGGTAATAAACGGCATGAAATACAGCATCTGCTTGTTCATCATTGCCATCATACTCTCATCTTTACCACCCTCACCAGCAGCCTTTGGTGGTTTCTTTTTATGAAACATCTTTGCTTGCCAATATTGCGCAGCCGCAGCCAGTAGCGCCAGTGGAATACTCGCAACTGACAGATCGACAATACCAAGAGCAATCGGATTCAGCTCACCCGGGTTTGCAACGAACGGATAGAGAATATCAAAGTTGGTGGTAGTAAGACCATCACGAAGTACCCAATAGAGTGCAAGAAAAATGGGAAGTTGCACGAGAATAGGAAGACATGAACCAAATGGATTCACCTTATTTTCCTTGTACAATTTCATGGTCTCCTGCGCAAGGGTCTGCTGATCGTCTTTATACTTCTTCTTGAGTTCATCCATCTTTGGTTGAAGCTCAGTTAAAGATTTTTGTGCCTTGATCGAAGATCCGGTAAGCGGATACAGAGCAAGTTTAATAAGAACGGTCAAAACAAAAATAACAATACCCATATCGGGTATTACATTGTACAACGCGATCAATGCATTGAAGATCGGCTCATACAATACTGTATGGAAAAGTTCTTTCATAGTTGCCAAAGTATATCACCAGACCTAGCCCTAGTCAATCATGATATCGACCGCTGTTTTTTTCTCCGATGCCGGCTGCTGAGCTTGAGAAGCTCTCTTACGCCTCTGTACTTCGCTCATAGATACGGCTGCTTTTTCCAAATCCTTTCGTCCGATCGAACGAGTGGCGCCCACCTCTTGTATATGCTCCTCTCTTCGGGCCTCACGCGCGCGAGCCCACATCTTTTTCTTCTTTTTCAGTGCCTCTTGAGATGCTCTTCTTCTTCCCGCAGGAGTTGTCTGCGTCTGAGAATCATCATCATCAATATTTGAAGCAGCAGCTGACTTCATAGCCCGGAGCGTCCTTTTCACGCTTTTTACATATTTATCCTTGAGTCCAATATCTTCCTTGATAAGATCTTTGCGCACTTGTTTAGCCAATCGTTTACTCGACATCTTCCCCGACTCAATACCAGAAAGAACGCGCCTGTCTTTTCTGAGCATCTTCCTATCTTGCTTTGTCAAAGTACCCCCAGACGCTTGTTTTTTTGATTTAATGAGGCGCTTGTTAATGCGATATGCTGAGGTATTTGGACGGACCTTATCTTGTTTAAAAAGACCTAGTAATCCTGAGGAGAGTTTTGGCATATACCCTTAGTTTACTCTGTTTGCAAAAAATCTTCAACGAGCTTTTTCGCCTGCTCGAATGTTGTTACCCAGGCGACCTTTTTGTCGCGTTTAAACCACGTGTTTTGACGCCGTGCATAGCGCCTGGTATCGCGCTTCAAAATCTCAATGCATTCATCCATTGATGCCTTCCCTTCAAAATACGGTCGGAATTGCCGATATCCAATACCGCTCATACTGGGCAGATCCCATGGATACTTCTGCTTAAGCAAATTTCTGATTTCCTCCACTAACCCCAGCTTAACCATTTCTTCGACACGATCATTGATGCGTTCATTTAACTCATCTTTAGTGACGTCAATACCGATTTGCAGGGTACTAAAAAGCGGATCCCCTTTTTGTCTTTGTTCGGAAAAAGGAACGCCGCTCAATATACAAACCTCAAACGCCCGAATAATACGCAGCTTGTTATGAAAATCAATAACCTGGCCAGAATCAGGATCCGTTTGTTTTAACAGTTCAATAAGCTACTCGTTACTCTTTTCTTCAAAACTTCTGCGTAGCTTATTATTCGGAGGAATCCGAGGGATCTTTAAGTTATCAACGGTTGCTTGAACATACAGTCCTGTTCCACCAACCAAAAACGGAGTTTTTCCATTACGAACGATTAATTTAGCAAATTTGATACTCCTGTCACGAAACTCCGCAACACTAAATTTCTTACCCGGATCTAGAAAATCGATATTATAATGTGGGACCCCGCCTGACACGTACGTCTTTCGAAGCCCGGTTCGCTGCCACTCCCCTTGAACCTTGGCAGTTCCGATATTCATTCTTTTGTAGATCTGTCGAGAATCAGCAGAAATAATCTCACCATTAAACTTCCTCGCCAAATCCAAACTCCACTTCGTTTTACCGCATGTAGTAGGACCGACCAGCACGATCATTTTGGGTAATTTTTTTAAATGTGCACGCATATATTTATGTTTTTTTGCCCCAGAGTACCCACTCATCAGCTCGCTCGACATGCACCTGCACAATCGAGCCGACCAGGGATACGTCACCTTGAAAATGTACACGCTTCATCTCGCGAGAATTCCCAGAGCACCATCCATTTTCACATTTCTCAACGAGTACTTCAACATCCGTATTTTTGTATGCCTGATTCTTTTTAAGGACAATCTGCTCCATGAGATTTTGAAGGACCCACCATCTCCTTTTTTTCTCATCTTTGGGCACATCATCTTCAAAAAGTGTAAATCCAAGGGTTCCCGTACGTGGAGAATACTGCGCGTTATATGAAATGTCAAAGTCACACTCCTTATACAAACTCACGGTATCCTCAAACATCTCTTCTGTCTCTCCACTGTACCCTACGATGATATCAGTGCCAAGAGCTATATCAGGTTTTTTTGCTCGTACTTTTTGCACGATCTGAAGATACGCTTCTCTGCTGTGCCGACGATTCATTCTCTCAAGCATGGCATCATTACCACTTTGCACAGGAAGATGCAAAAAGTTTACCTGTTTAGGGAGCGTTAACGCATCAATCACTTCATCACTCATGTATATGGGATGCGGAGCAGTAAAATGAATTCTATTAAGCGAATCAATGGTATTTAACTCCCAGAGCAGCTTTGCAAAAT
The DNA here is from genome assembly GCA_964496615.1 of uncultured Gammaproteobacteria bacterium. GTDB lineage: Bacteria > Patescibacteriota > Patescibacteriia > Magasanikbacterales > UBA922 > CAZCAB01. The sequence goes on from CAZCAB010000001.1 coordinate 17,840, forward strand.
CACTTTCCTCATATGGATTATTCCTTGAAAAAAATTCACGGTCTGGAGCAACGTATCTATTCACTATCTGCCCAAGCAGTGTTATCTCCAAACACCCGTTTTCGGCAAGCTCGCGCACTTCACGCACGATATCTTCTGCCGGACGATTGACTTCAAGTCCGCGAGAAAATGGAACAACACAATATGTACAAAAATGATTACACCCGGTCTGAATGGTCACATATGCCTGTGACACGTTGTGATATGTTGGCCGCAGATTAAGATAGTCTTGAACAATATCTTCCATGGGGCGAAGATCAGGATTAAGCTCTGATAGCCACTTCGGAAGATAAACCATGTCTTTTGTTGGAAAATACAGATCAACCCCCCTGAGCTTTGTTTTCATCCTTCCATCCTTATCGCGACCAGGCATACACCCCGTCACTCCCACGATTAAATGAGGCTTTTTTTCTTTTAACTGAGCAAAATTGACTGCCTTTCCATACACTCTATCCTCCGCTGCTTGCCGAACTGAACAGCTATTCATAAGTATCACATCAGCCTGTTCAGGCATATTCGTCGAATCCAGGCCCATATTCTTCAAAATCGACTCCATTCGCTCTGAATCACTCTTGTTCATTTGACATCCAAACGTAAGAATATGGTAGTTGTATGTTTTTAGAGCACCTGTTTGCATACACCACAATTATACTTAAATAAGCGAAAAAATCAAGTGTTTACTTGACAAAACTCCTTTTTTCTGCTATACTATGTTGTATAGTATTAAAAGTACGGCGAGGATGCCGTGCTTTTTATTTCTCATCAAAATAAACACAAAAACATATGCCACGCTTCGAAGGAAGACCATTTAATAAAGATAGTAATGCTGATTTTCCAAGTCAGCCGCATCTTGGTGGTGGTGGAGCTGCAACAGAGAAGCCCAAAAAATTATCGCAACTAGATAATCTAAAAGAAACGGTCCAAGATAACATGGCAATTGATGCTGCAGCCCGTGAAGTGCGCACTGCCGGTATTGCTGAGAGCATGAAACTTGACCGCCCAGAGCCTGTTGACATGACCGACGAAGCTGAGCTTATCGAGCCTCCTGCGTTTAACCCGCCTTACCCGACATTTAAGGAGCGTCGCAGCGCTAGTCTCGAAAAAAAGGCCGTTGACATGACCGACGAAGCTGAGCTTATCGAACCACCTGCGTTTGATAATAAAAAAATCCTTGCGGCAAGATTGAAAGACGTTCAAGCACAGGCACAAGCAAAAAAAGAGCAGCAAAATCTTGCTGCTGCTTTTAATCCTGAAAAGCAACCACTTCGTCCAGTTATTGTAAATCCTTCTGCAAGACGCGACCGTACCGTGCGTACAGGTGGTCCAGTTGAAATTGCCCCGCCACAGTCAGTAGACCAGCTGGAACAGCACTTCATGGCAGCTGGCGACCAAATCGATACCAAAAACAAGGAAGCATGGCAAGGTGCTGACGGTATTATTCATGAAATTGGAAACAAATTTGGCATCAAACTCGATGCCGCGGGAAATCCTCTTGGTTTGAAATCAAAACTGAAGATGAAACTTCAAAAGAAAAATCCTGAACTTCAAAACATGCTTATCTCTCTTCAAGAAGCGCTCAATCCGGGAACCGAAAGTACTGGAGAAATTCTTCCTGCGACTCCAGGAGAACCAGCCCCAAATCCTGTTAGACGTGTCGCAAGGCAGGAAATCCCATCGGGATACGCTATTGCGCCGTCAAACAGAACTGGTGAAACCCTCTCAACACAGACTTCAGATCTTGGTCTGACAGTTGATCCTGTATCCGGTGAGAAAACACTCCAACATCTGATGAATGAAGCTGGTGCTGCGCCTGCAGATAACCCATCCCCTTCTCTGAGCGCTGAAACGCAAGCGACAATGCCTACTTTTGACGAAAATCAAATAAAGACTGAACCAGTAATGCCAGCACTTCCGCCACAAGAAGAAGTGCACACAGAACCAAACCTACCTGCATTTGCTAAAGATAAACAGGTAGCATAACAAATTCATACCACGAAATATGGACCCACGATTCGCAGAAATGACTCCAGAACAAAGACAGGCAATCCTTGGTGTTGCTGATACAGAGCCGAACATTCCTGCCATCTCAGGAGAAGATACACGCGTCGACGATGCAGTTGACCTTACGTCTGAAGCAATACCACTGGATGTCCAACACGGCCCCCCTCCTGAACCAAGCGTTGCAGAGCTTGCGGCACGCACCCCGGTCACCGGACCTGCTGAGGGCGACGCAGAGCCTGAAGCAGGAACATCTCTATACATCGGAGAAGGTGATGAGGAAGGTGTCATTGCAAGTATACCGCCAGCTGAAAACTTTGATTCACTTGGGCAAACGATTGATACCATGCCGGTTGTGGATGTACCACCAGAACAAAGAAATTAACAAAAAAACAGCCCTTAGGGCTGTTTTTTATTTTAGCTCAGCGTGCGATCCTGCACCTCTTTTTTAAGTCGCGTCATAAAGGCATCTTTACTCATTACTTCCTGCTCTTCCTGACCACGAATTCTGATGGTCCACTCCCCCTCATCAAGCTCTCGATCACCAACAACGACAATATACGGAATTTTCTGCTTTACTGCCTTTCTAATTTTATTCCCCACAGTCTCGTCAGCACTATCAATCTGAACTCGAAATCCCTTTTCAAAAAACTCGTCACTCAACTTCTTAGTCCCCTCAATGTGTTTCTCTGAAACCGGCACGAACTGCACTTGAACGGGAGAGAGCCAAACAGGAAATACACCGGCGGTATGTTCGATATATACTGACAAAAAACGTTCAATCGATCCCATTAACGCAAAATGGACCATAACAGGAGTTTTGTCTTGCCCGTCAGAATCAGTATATGTAAGACCAAATCGCTTCGGTTGAACAAAATCAAGTTGCGGCGTCGCAACCTGCCATTCTCTACCAATCGCATCAACAGCCATGAAATCAATCTTAGGCCCATAGAATGCTGCCTCACCCTCTACTTCATAATAATCAAGCTCATGTGCTTTAGCGATTTTGAGCAAGATGGATTCTGCCTGATCCCAAAGTGCTGGTTCGCCAAGATATTTCTCAGGCTCATTTGGATCACGATATGATAATCGAGCCTTCAGCGGCATGTTAAGGGTTCCATAAAAAGCTTTGACTGTTTGTATAAGGTCGCTATATACTTCTTCGATCTGTTCAGGAGTGCAAAACGTGTGACCGTCATCTTGCGTAATACACCGAACTCGAGAAAGCCCAAGAAGCTCCCCCGCTTTCTCATCTCGATACACGGTCGTAGTCTCCATGAAACGAATCGGGAGATTGCGATAACTGCGAGGCTTTGACGCATATATCTGCTGATGATGCGGACAATTCATCGGCTTCATAACAAGCTCATCGCTTGTTTCCTGACTCTCGACGAGAAAAAGTTCATCCCCAAACTTCGCCCAATGTCCGGATGTTTCATACAATTCCTTTTTGGTAATATGCGGAATCCATACTTTTTGATACCCGAGTTTGGTTCGCAGCTGCTCAGAATACTTCGTCAACTCTTCTCTCAAAACAGTTCCTTTTGGTGTAAAGAGTGGAAGTCCAGAACCAACAAGTTCAGAAAAGGTAAACAGATCAAACTCTTTGCCCAATTTTCGATGGTCTCTTTTTTTGGCTTCTTCAAGCATGTGCAGATGAGCTTTAAGCTGCTGCTTCGTAGAAAATAAAAGACCATAGATGCGGGTAAGCATGGGATTGTTCTCATTTCCTCGCCAATATGCTCCGGCAACTTTATGCAATTTTAATCCTTGTGTTGGAATCTCCGAGGTATTCTCAACATGTCCTCCTCGACACAGATCTTTAAACGGACCAGACTCATATATGGTCAAATCTTTTCCATCAGATGAAAACTCATCAATCAGCTCCAGTTTAAACGGCTGATCTTTTTCTTCTTCTTTTGCTTCTTGCGCAGTAACGGATCTACCGGAAAAATCATGATTACCCTTAATAATCTCTTTCATCTTCTGCTCAATTGATTTCAGGTCTTTTTCTGAAATACTGACCCCATCTTCAAACAAAAAATCATAATAAAACCCATAATCAATGGTCGGTCCAATACCCAGCTTGGTACCAGGGTACAATTCCAAAATTGCTGCAGCGAGCATATGCGCAGCTGAATGACGAATGTCATCTAACTTGTCTTTATCCATATATATTAATTAAACCCCGATACAAGAAAACCATATTGATTTGCTTGTATCGGGGTCCTGATATTCAAGACGGTTCCACCCGACTATTTTCTTTGCTAATTGTCATGCTCCAAGAGTCGGTACCATGCAGGTTTTTCCCAAAGAAGGTTTCCAGTCACGACCTTCTCTCCCTGGTGGGTCATCCCCTGCTGGGCTAGCTCTTGTCCAAACGCATGTAGTAGGCTACATCACTCAAACTCTTCTGTCAAGGTACTACTCAACTTGCCGAACAACAACAGTAATATGATCTGGTGTGTGCGGGACTGATCTATTCCATACCGGCCTAAAATTGACCTTCATTCCCTGCACATGATCAAGTGACATCACATACCTTCGCACTTCGTCTTCTGTTTTCCCAAAAAACATTTTCTTTTCAAGGCCGGCACTATTTGCGTCAAGATTCACCCGCCCACTATGTGCAACATTGAGTGTTGCACTTCCTGCGTCCAAGTTGTGATCTCCGACGATTACGGACATTTCGCTTGAAACTGATTGGAGCTGTTCCGAATCATCAACGACCTGCTTTTCAAGCATTGAACGCGCGTACTTTTCAAGCGATGTTTTGTCATAGAAGACACCAACAACGCGCACGCTCCCACTCAGATCAAAAGAGTCGACTTCTTCACCAAGTGTTGCTTGAGTTTGCAATCGTGCATCAGACGCGCTATATACACCAACCATACCATCATGTGAATCCTGTAATGCTTCCTGCGCTTTTTCAATTGCCTGCTCGATTGCAAGCTGTTCTGCACGTGTTAAGTCTGACTGCGAAAGAACACCAACTTCCACAATTCCACCACTGGTCGGTTCTTCACTTCTGCCATAAATGACTTGCTGTCTTGCGGGATTCAGTCCGGGGATGCTAAATTCACTCGGACCAATGTTTCCTTGAGATCCTTTTTCATCAGCATACATGCGCGCTTGGACAGAATCATTTGCAGGAACAATGATACCTTCTGACAGTCGAAAGAGCACTCCATCTCCAGTCAGAAGACGGGTTGTTTTGACAAGTGGCTGCTCTCGACTACTCTCATTGTATATTGTTACCTTGCCCACGGCCTGCGCTTCTTCCTTCTTGTTCCCGTCAGGATGAAAGGTTTCATCTATTGAAATTGACACGCTATCAACTGATCCAAGTACTGCATACTTTGACTCATCAGGTCCAACATCAACACTAAACGCCGCTTCAATAGGTTCTGAGCTTGTCGTTATGATTATCTCAGCGCGCTTTGAAGACATGAAAAGAATAATCCCAAAAAGCACGACGGTAATCAAAAGGAACGTTAAAGCAACGAATTTGTAAAATCGAACTGGCTGTTTAATCGATGTATGACGTGCTGGTTTTCGTCGTGCGGGCATACACTATTCTATGACACGATAAACTTCATCAAGTGAAGTAATTCCTTGGTGCGCTTTGATAATACCATCTTGCACCATACTGATCATTCCATTTTTCTGGGCAAAAGCTTCAATTTCATACTCTGAGCTTTGTCCGTTCTGAATGAGCTGTTGCATCTGATCATCAACGGCAAAAATTTCATAGAGCCCCACTCTCCCCTTAAAACTCAAACCATTATTTACCTCACACTCAGCAGCGGGTGCTTTAAATTTCATGCCACTATCCACTATAGCCTGTTTGTATTCTTCAGGCAAGCGGTCAATCTGAGCCTTAATTTCCTCCTGAGGAACCCCATCTCCGATCTGTTCAAGTGTTGTATCCGTTGCACACTCAGGGAAAAGTCGACGTGCTAGACGCTGTCCGATGATACAATTAAGTGCAGGAGCGAGTAAAAACGGCTTTACGCCCATTGAAAGAAAACGAGGAATCGCGCCAGAAGCACTATTTGTGTGAATCGTCGAAAGAACCAAGTGACCGGTAAGTGCTGCTTGTATGGCGATCTCCGCTGTTTCAAGATCTCTAATCTCTCCAACCATGACGATATCAGGATCTTGTCTTAAGATGGAGCGAAGACCTTTTGCAAAGGTATACCCTTTCGAGTGATCAATCGCACTTTGATTTACTCCTTCCAAACGATATTCCACAGGGTCTTCCAATGTGATAATTTTAACCCCAGGCTTGTTAAGCGCCTTGAGTATTGCGTACAGCGTTGTCGTCTTACCACTCCCGGTTGGGCCGGTTGTAATAATCATGCCGTTGGGACGAGAAATCTCACGCTTGAGTATTGAGAGTGGACCATCAAGAAATCCGAGCTTATCTATCACAACACCTTCTTGGCTTTGTCTGAGAAGGCGCATGACCACACTCTCACCATACACTGTTGGCATGGTTGAAACACGGACATCCACATCACCATCAGGAAGTTTAATGGTAAAACGTCCATCTTGTGGTTTGTTTGTAATATTAATTTTTATTGATGAAAGAAGCTTAATACGCGACACAATCATCTTGAATGCTTCTTTTGGAAGTTGAGCGACATCGTGCAAAATACCATCAATACGATATCTCACGACAATCTGTTTTTCCTCAGCCTCAACGTGCACATCTGACGCATCAACTTTAAAAGCTGCGCCCATCAGCACAGTAACCAGATCAGTGGTTGTCCCTGAATCAAACAATGATTGAAGAGATTTCAAATCCGTGACAGACGCTTGCACCTTTTGCAAATCTTCTGCACTGACCTGTATATTTTTTTCGATCGCTTTAATCTTCGGCAGTGTTGCGTACAGCTTCAAAACACGTTTCAAGCTATGCTCTGAGATAAGGTAGATAGCAACATGAGCACGCGTTCGTTGTTCTAAATCACCAACTAGTTTTCTGACTTCATCAGTATCAGGATCTACGGCACCAATGCGAAGTTCGTCCTGGGTTGCATAAAAGCAAACTGCCTTAATCTCTTGAGCCTGCTCTTGTGGAATTTGCTTGAGCGCTTCTTGAGAAATCGGAAACTTTTCTAAATCAATGTGCGGATGTTTGCGAACTGAAGCACGCCTTTGTGCATCAACTTCCACCTCTTTATGAGAAATTTGTTGCATTTTATGCTCAAATTTCTCCTGTGTGGTCAACTCAGAAGACGTCTCATCTTGCTCTTGATCATCCTCCTTCTTAAGTAAGTCATCCAAGGACGGAAGATCACCGGGCATACTTTAACCAATAGCGTACACGACTACCCACTCCTGTGCCGTGCATCTTCATAAATAGATATGTCCAAACAGAAATAGTAAACACACCAACAATTGCGCCGATCAGAGCGATAAGCAAACCAAGACCAAGAAGGCCAGAGGCCACACCAATACCAGCAAGCGCAGAACTTCCCAAAAATTGCGCGATAAACCACATGACAAGTGCCGGTGCAAAGACAATGTAAATACCCGCTATGACCGCAGCTGCGGCAACAAGATGTATGATAAGCATGATAACACCCATCTCAAGCGATACAAGCGGATGCTTTACAAATAGCCGCCAAGACTCTTGTATCGCTGCACCAAACGAATAGTTCTCGACAACAACATACCCCGCGGCGTAAATAAGCAGAAAAGAAAGGACTAAGCCAACCAAAGCCGCAATAATGAAAATCATGACAAATGCAGCCCGCACTGACGCCTCATTTGAGGCAAACGCGTACAGAGCACTCCAAGCCACCCAGAGCGTCATGAAACCCAAGATAAATTTCTTGATGATGTTTAAGCCAAACAATTTCCAAAAGTGTGTTACTCCCTCGTGCCACGATTTATCCATGGGAGGTAGATCGCTTGATCTTTTTGAGAATTTTGCTGCAGCATGTATAAGTGCACCTTGCGATGCTGTTGAGATAAAAGCAAGTACAAGAAGTGTGCCGAGCAAAAGCGCTATGAGCCACAAAACGAGCAACACTTGCTCAAAGCCAAATCCTGATAAACCGACCGAGCCACCAGAAAAAACAGAAATAAGATCAAGCCACAAATTTGGAGCAGAAAACTGAGTCGCTGCTAAAAAAAGCTCGGATACTAAATGAATAATACCCATATGACCAAGCAATGCTGCAAATAGCCCGAGAATCCATAGATTTTTATGGCGCCACGCAAGCTCCCAACCGAAGCTCAATGCTTGACGATATGTTGGTTCAGACATACAAATTCCTTATATTTAGACGATCTGAGTATACCATATATATAAGGAAGCAAAAACTCCCCTATTAGGGGAGTGAACTATTGGTATTTGGTCCCAGGCACAGCTGATGGGACTATCTGCTGGTCTCTATTCTCAATCCAATTGAGAAGAGAAGAGCAAAGCTACAAGGAGCAGTAGCGCGAGATAGAAAACGAACTCACGAGGAGTCCACTGCATAGCCAACTCAGTTCTCCCAGGAAGACCCTTTTGTTGGCACCTACCACAAACCCCATCCTTGTGGTGAATCTCATACCACTCTTTCTCGCAATGGATGCACGTCTCCATGCGATCAGCAAAGAGAGCTTGGCGTTCCCTACCGAGTCGTATGAGTGCTTCATTGATTTCTCTTTCTCGATCAGTCACGATTCCTCCTAAAAGCTGTGCCCAGGCGTCAACGTACTATATGTGAAAAAACTGTATGTGTCAACAAAAAACTCCCCCTTTGGGGAGTTTTATTCTTCACGTTGGATTTAGCTCTCAACTTCTTCTTTCTCTTTTTCCTCTTTCTTTTGCTCACCTTTCATCACTTGATCAAAGAGTTCTTGCTCAACCGTCTCATGCTCCATGAGTGCATCAACAAGTCGTTGCATTTCAGTCATGTGCTCATCGATAACCTTTGTTGCCCTTTCCTTTGCTTCTTCAAGAAGCTCATTGATCTCGGCATCGATAATTTCGGCTGTCTTTTCAGAATAATTCCTCTTATTGTGAATCTCTTCAGCAAGGAAAATCATTTGCTCATTTTCACCATACAAGCGTGGGCCAAGTTTGTCACTCATAGCATACCGAGTCACCATTGCTGTTGCTGTCTCAGTTGCTTTTTTCAAATCGCTCGACGGACCTGTGGTAAGAAATTCATTACCGTACTTCTTCTTTTCAATCACATACCCACCAAGCATCATGGCAAGATCATCTTTAAACTTCGCGAGTGTTCTATACCGTACGTCTTCTTTTGGCATTGAAAGCGTATATCCACCAGCCATACCACGACCAATGATCGATACCTTTCTCACAGGGTCACAATGTTCAAGGAAATGCCCGACAATTGCATGTCCTGCTTCGTGCCAAGCGGTCATCTCCCGCTCCTTGTCGCTCATCACGCGCGAACGCTTCTCAGGACCGAGGAGCACTTTATCAATACTCTCAAGAATCTCTTCTTCAGTTACCTGCTTTTTCTCTTTACGTACCGTAAGAATCGCTGCCTCGTTCAAAAGATTCTCTAGATCAGCGCCTGAAAATCCTGGAGTTCGCTCAGCAAGTTTTCGAAGTGACACTCCCTTACCCATCGGCTTGTTCTTCGCATGCACCTTCAAAATCTCTTCTCTGTCATTGATATCTGGCATATCAATGACCACACGTCTATCAAACCGTCCTGGTCGAAGCAGTGCCCGATCAAGGACGTCTGGTCTATTTGTTGCTGCCATGACGATCACACCAATGTTTGGATCAAACCCATCCATTTCAACCAAAATCTGGTTAAGGGTCTGCTCTCTTTCATCGTGTGAACCACCAAGACCTGCTCCTCGCTTTCGACCAACCGCATCAATCTCATCGATAAAGACAATGGCAGGAGCTGCCTTTTTTTGCTTTGTTGAACAAATCTCGTACCCTGCTCGCACCGACACCAACAAACATCTCAACAAATTCAGATCCTGAGATATGAAAGAATGGCACACCTGCTTCACCTGCAACTGCTTTTGCTAGAAGTGTCTTACCTGTCCCGGGGGATCCCATCAAAAGTACCCCACGAGGAATCTTGGCTCCCATGTCAGTGAATTTCTTTGGATCTTTAAGAAAATCAACTATTTCCTCAAGCTCGTCCTTCGCCTCTTTAGCTCCCGCAACATTGGTAAAGGTAATCTTATTCTTATCATCCGGCTTTGCTTGTTTTGCACCGCTCTGTCCAAAGCCCATTGCACGGTTATTCATACCCTGCACTTGTCTGGTCATGAGCCACATCAGACCAAGAATAAGGAACAGTGGGAATAGATACGGAGCAACGGCAGCTATCCACACTTGTGGTCCTGTCTCGTCTTTTACCTGTACATCAATTGCCTGAAGTTTTTCAGCATCAACCTTGTAATCAGTCATGAGTTCGCTGAACGACTGCCCAAGCTCTTTTTTGAGCTGCTGCGTATTTGCCTCTTCATCAAGAAGAGTAACGGTTACGGTATCATTGATAACCTCAATACTCTTTACTTTTCCTTCGTTGATTTCCTGTACCAGTGTATTTACGCCGATATCATCCGGTTTTTCAGCATTAAAATCTGAAAAACTCATAACACCCGCAATGAGAAAGAGTGTCACAATGATGAGTCCAATATTTTTTGCTAAGTTTTTCATGCGTACTCCTCTATACTATTAAGCGACCACCTCTTCAGAATCCTCTGAAGTTTGTGGTTGATTACTTTCTTCAGGTTTTTCTTCTGCGACTGGAACTTCTACCTCTGTCTCTGCAGGAGTTTCCTTACTTTTTCCAGCATTACTCCCTACTAATTTCAAACCGAGGCGATGTTCAGCAGGCTCCATAGAAATAATCTCAAATGCATGCTTTTCTCCAATCTTGAATGCTGAAAGAAAATCTCGTGGATCGCTCAGACGCTTTCCGGTCAAATCCGAAATGTGCGCAAGTCCATGAATATCATCATCGAGCTTAACCATGAGACCAAATGCCTCTATCTTATGAATCTCACCTTCAAGTTTTTGTCCAACACTGTATTTATCTTTCACATGCTTCCATGGATCTTCAACCAAACGCTTGAGGGAAAGATAAATTTTTGATTTGTTCAAATCAATAATCTGCGCCTTTACACTATCACCCACTTTCAAAACATCTCGTGGATGATCAATTCTCTGCCAGACGATCTCTGAAATGTGTGCCAGCCCTTCAAGTCCCTCGCCAAATTTCACGAATGCTCCAAAACCGGTGAGCGCAGCAACTTCTCCTTCAATCGTGTCTCCAATCTTGTACTGATCAAGGACAGCTTTTTGTTCGTCTTCCCACAGTGCTTTTTCTGATAGGATGAGCTTTTCCGTATCTTTAGTTGCATCAAGGACGGTAACACGCAAATTTTTTCCAATAAAGCCTCGTAAATGCTCTAAAATTCTATTTTTATCTCCGCCTGGGACGCGTGGATAGTTATCAGGTGACAGCTGAGACACTGGCAAAAAGCCGTGAAGTCCGTCGACCTTCATAAGAAGTCCACCTTTATTGGCTTGAAGTACTTTCGCTTCAATCGGGGATGCTTCATCTCTAATCTTCTCCATTCGCTTCCACACGATCTCATGACCGGCAACACGAAAAGAGAGTTCCATTTCCCCACTCTCATTTTCAAGCTCAATCACGGTTGCTTCAACATCATCATCGACGTTTACATCTGAAAATTCTTTTGATTCTGAAAAAAGTTCAGGACCACGAACAACACCAACAACAAGACCGTTAACATCGATTCGTACCTCCCCTTTATCAATTGATATAATCCTCCCCTTAATTAAATCACCGACCTCAGGCATCTGCGCAAAATAATCTGATAAAAGCGCACCAAAGTCGGTTTTCGTGGCAGTATCTGCCATATGCATCCATTGTTTAACCCGAAAATCCGAGTGACCCCTCAAATGAGGCCTAATTTAGTGGAGCTATACTATATATACATTTCTCCTATTTGTCAAGCGTGTCTCCTTCACACTATATGTGACAGCACTGCACGATACCAAAAAGGAAAGGTGTTGTCAACCCTTCCCTACATAAAATCAAAATGTCCTGTAAAAAAATCACGGTGAATACGCAAATGCCTCTGCTACAGAGCTAAATCCAGCGCTTTTTGCCAGATCGTGCAATCCATTAATATTTTTGATCATCAATGTTATCTTAAGCGGAGCCTTCAAACCATATTTTTTCAGAACTACCATGACGTGTGACAGTGCGATCATGTCCTGCTGCGCAACAAGAGCCGCAAGCTCTTTGTCTATATTCGCACGCCTCTTTTTTGGAATATCAGTAAGATCATTTACCGCGATCACATAATCAACAAATGCATTGATCCTCTGCCCTACATCTTGCAGCGCAAATAACTGCGCGATCATCGCTCTATCGCGTGCATCAAGTTCGATATAGTTATTCCTGTCGATTATAGCAACGCGTTTCTCGCCACCCTCTTGAGACACCATGAAATTACCAGGGTGCACATCAGCATGAACCAAACTTACCTCCCGCTTCTTTTTACCACTGCCGAGCTTCAAGGGATGCATAATTTGATAGCTATAATTCTTCGTTATCAATGAAACAATTTCTTTAAGATCATGATCCTCAAGCTCCTCTGGCCGCACGAGTGTCTGCCCATCAACAAACTCTTCAACTTTCACATATGTATTGTCACTACCATCTCCTTCTATCATTGTTGATTGAGGAACATACATGGTATATTCATGGCCTGCAGCGGTAAATCCGTGATTTACCTCTTTGAAAGCAGGATCAGTCTCATGGAATCGATCATATTTGATATCCTCAATAACCCAAGCCTCAATCTCGTCTATCGCAGCTCGAGCTGGCGCGTAGCGCTCCGACCGCGTCTCAACAAGTATTTCAAACGTGCGTTTGAGCATGCGCACCACCTCAGTGACATACATCTCGGCATTGGGATTAAGAACTTTCACAACGCGCTTGGAACCATCTTTCATATCACACAGATATGTAGACATCAGAGAACCACCTCCGATTCGACCGACCATACGCTCAATGTATTCAGGTGCATCCTGCCATTCACGTTTGAGTGTGTTTGATGCGGTAAGCTTTGATTGACCCTTTACACTATCATACGCATCACGAAACATGTTCTGCAGCCTTTGAGGAACATCAACATACTGACCTATCACCTGCAAAAACCGAATACCCACTGCCCCAAGACTTTCAGCAAGTTTAACTACGAACTCCTCAGTAGCCATTTTCTTTTGATCAATAGTTTCTAGTGGGTCTAACTGATTTTCAAGTTTGCGGCGCTGATGCACATACTTAAGATTGAAACTAAAACTAGAATCTTCCACGCCATCCTCCGTTACTAACACCCGAGGACCAGCTCCTGACATTTGTTGTTCCATATTCTTGTACTCCCTAACCATCTTATCAAGATTTTTCTCGTCCTCTTCCCGTCTTTTGCGCTCCTCCTCTATCTCATCATCAGAGATTCCATCAGTCCAAGAATAATTATATAAATCAAAACCATAATAATCATTAAACACCTGTCGCCATGGGGTTGGCTCTGATGGCGGTCTCAAGATTCTACTATGTATAAGCGGAGCGAGACCAAAAAACAACATGTCCTCATCTACCTCACTGATTGCGACCTTCAGCACTTCCTTCATAACATCTTGCAGACTGCGACGATCTGAAGTTCGGCCATCCGAAACAAACTCACCAAGCATGTACTTAAGCAGCCATTTCCGACGCGCCTCAGTACGAAGAAGGCCCTTTTCACCAATCAAAAGCTCTCGAACGATCGCAAAACGCATCATATCGTTAATACCGAAAAGCGACCGAGTCCGTTGATCAGCCACATACGCTGCATCAGGTGCGTTGTCATAATCGTCACCCGCGTATACGCCGCGAGAAAAAAAATAGCTTTTCAAACCAGCGTCATCCCCACTCGCATTCATACATAGCTTAAACATTTCTTTCATATCCATTTTCTTCCCGAATTGCTCCATAAGGGCGAGCGCTCCCATCTTCGTAGGTTCTACCATTGATTCAAATTGATCAAGAAGCACATCCTCCACTCTTGAAAGCTCTTCAAATGATTGTGCATCACGTTCAATAAACAATTCTCGCTGTTCTTTATTAAGCGTTGCCTTTGCTGCTGGATTGAGAAAAAAAGCATGCAACCTGTCTTCAAATGTGCCGGCTGACGCTTGTCTACTTAAAATACCAGCCTGAAGTCGTGATCTGAAGCCTTGATCTTCATGTATTACTGCAACATACATGAGCAGCTCTCGATCCTGAGGATCATCCAAATCAAAATCATATGCTTCAATTATCTCCCGAGCAAGTCGATGAGAGCGTAAATTATCTACATACCTAAACCAATAATCTGCCATTTGCCTAAGTTTTTGGCTGACAAATTCCTTTGGTGGAGATTGCTCCTTTTTCTTATTGGATGGATCATTCTTATATTCCCACATTGCATACATGAAATTATCACAATACATTTCCCACATCGTCTTGACGGTTTCGCTATCCGAGTGTAGGGGACTGTTGCCCAAAAGTTTGTTTGGTCTAAAACTCACAACATCTAGACCTTTAAGCCGCTCATGTTCACCAGTGATAATCTGCGCAGCCTCAAACAAGTAGTTAAGACGCTCATCCATACTCGGATTCTTTTCATCATGTTCGAATGGATCATAGGTAATCTCACCAACAGTATATATAAGAGAAATATGGTGAGTATACATTCGATATAGTTCGGGACGAGATCTGAGCATGATAAGCAACTCCCTGTCTCTATCCACACTCGATTCTGGAAGAAAATCCACCCCATCTATGATCAGATCAAGTATCCAATTGTTTACCATGGCCTCATAACTGTGCTCTGTCAAACCTACGCCATCTGATTCTTCAGCCACATGCTCTTCCAGCCATATAAAAAACGCTTCAAGCTTTTGAATTGAATCAACCTCAAACATCTTTAAGACGTATGCGAGTTCATAATCTTCAGGCTCATCATCAAGATTCATTGCAAGTCTTTCATCGATACGCTTATAGGATCTTTTTTCCGCTTCCCTTCTCTCCTCAAAATTTTCAAGATCTTTAATTTCCTCTCTTAGAATTTTTTTCTCCTCTCTTTCAATTTCTTCCTTTTTTTCCCTCCATGCATCTTTTTTTATCTTAAGCTCGGATAATTGTTCATAAAAGACAGACCATTTTTTCGCAAATTGATCATCGCGAGCTATGATATCCGTCAACCCCTCTTTCTCTTCATCATCGAGCTCAATATACGGAAGCTCGGCAATTGTATCCATTGCTTGTCTGACACCGAATTTTATCCCTTCGTCTGCAAGTCGCTCGATGAGATCCATGAGCGGTTTGCGCGATTCTTCCAAATCAAGATTGAGGATAGCTTCGTTCATTATCGCGCCGGTTAAATCCTCTAACTTGATCGGTAAAAAACCACGTCGCCTTGATAGCTCACCAAAATGTGTTGAGATAAATTTTACGAAATCAATATATTCCCTAGCATCAAAACCTTCATCTCCTTCAAAAAGTTTGTTTTCATTGGCTGCAGCTAGTATCACTTGAACATACTCACCCGAATCAGTAAAAGCAGGAATAACAATCCCCAGCTTTTCAAAGACCTCAGGCGTGAGAAGTGCTACCCCACTCTTAAGTGTATCGATACTGTCGATGTCGACAAGAGTTTCGGTGTATTTCTCAAGCACCGTACCAGCAGCATCGTTTGTGCGTACCCCGACACACACTTCCAGTATGCTATGAGTTAAAAACGCGTGATCCTCAGGGCTCAGCGTAGGCAATGCCTCAACCACTTTACCCGATATTACTAAGCCAAGATTCTTGTAAAAATAGTCGTACTGTTCATCTTCATATGAATACACACTTTCTTCAGTTCTGTCAGCCAAATCCTTATGCACTTTACGAGCAGCCAACACTATTTCTGAAAGCTGCGCACGCTTCACGAGATCTCGCACATCTTTCTTTTGAGATACAGAGGGAATCTTGTCATACAACCATTTTTCGGTTGATCCTCCAGCAAACTCGCTTACCTTTTGTGGAAATGACTCTTGCTCATGCACGTTACTACGATAATCAACAAGCTTGCCGACACTCCCAATGTTCACCATGCGAGCTAAATTTGATCCATGCGCTACATCATGGCTCGATAGTCCTTTTTTCTCAGCATAATCGTCAAGTTTAACAAAGACGTTTCGTGCAGCGACAGGATTAACTCCATTGTCAGTCGCGTGCAAAAGACCACGGATATCTGCCTCATATTCGCTAAACCGCTGCATACCCATGAGCCTCACCCTACCCCATGCTCTGTCCGCCAAACTCTGATATTTAACACATGCTTCCCGTATCGCGCCATCTATCTCTTGGACATGACCTTGCTTGTAGTGTATCGCCTCGTGCGCGAGCACAAAATCAAGTTCATCTTGTGTTTCAAGGAGCTGTAAAAGTCCTTTTGTGACAACAATGGCACCATTTGCCATGCTCAGAGCATTCGGCTCATCTTCGTTAGAGGCAACCTTGGCACGAAGCGGTAAATCTGGGAAAAATGCATCAAGGCGAGATTGTATATATACGGTTATTGGATGCTCTTCTGGTAAAAAACCATATTCAACATCAAGTATTTGCTCAAGAACATCTGATTGGAAGATAATAGATTCGTCGAAACGCTCCTTATGCATTTCAAATCGCTCCTTTTCCTCTGTCGAAGTAGTATCTTTTTTAGCAGCCATCGTAGCTGCAATACCAGGCCGTCTTTCTCCCATATATACTCTGTATGTTACTATAATGTACCACGTATCATATCAGCTAAAAAAAGCAAAGTAAACAAAAAACGGGCACATCCATATCCCTTGTCAAATACCCCAAAATCAGGTATACTAGATCCGCTAAAAGAACCAAATTATGCATATTTCATGGCTCGGAACGAGCACACTCAAAATACAAACCAAGCACGAAGGAAAGGATGTAACGCTCGTCATTGACCCGTATAAACCGAAAAAAGGGGCATTCCCAAGGAGTCTCACACCACAAATTGCGCTGTTTACCCGATCTGAAAAAGACTCGGTTACCTTGTCAGGAAATCCGTTCATACTGTCCACTGCAGGAGAGTGCGATGTACAAGGAGTTCTTGTCACCGCAGTTGAAGGGCATGATCCTGACACAACCATGCTCAGACTTGATCTTGAAGACATGTCCTTGGGCCATCTTGGTCTGTCACATACCCCTCTCAATGAAAAACAGCTCGAAGTACTCAGTGGTGTCGATATACTCTGCATTGGCGTGGGTGGGAAAAACGTCCCCACATATTACCCCCATGAAGCGGTAAAAGTGATTAATGACGTGGAGCCGCGGATCATTATCCCGTATGCGTTTAAAAGTGATAATAGCGCAGATGCAAAACCAGTTGCTGATTTTCTCAAAGAGATGAGTATGCCTGCTGAAAAACCAGAAACGAAAGTGATTATCAAAAAGAAAGATCTTCCAACCGAACACACACAAGTTATCGTGCTCTCAAAAGAGTAAAGGAGTATGCCTGTTAAAAAAATAGACAAGAAAAAAAGTCTAAAAAAGAAAGCTCCGAAAAAAAAGGTGGCTGCTAAGAATACGAGAA
>CAZCAB010000002.1:0-33608 GCA_964496615.1 uncultured Gammaproteobacteria bacterium
ACTTCTAAAACTCCGTCCAAATGATCCTCCTTCCGCTACGCTGATGATATCGTCTATATCATATGAATTGACGAGGTCAACGAGAATGGGTAAATAGAACTTAACATCTAATTTGTATGGATAAATTTCAAGACCACCTCTCCCAAGCGCAGCAATGAGCCGGGCCATTGCTAATCCATTTTCATGTGCAAGAACGTGATCTGAAAACGCATCAATACCACGACTATGTCCTCGAAACGTATACAAAAAATGCCGAATTTCATCACGATCATCATCACTCAGAGCAAAATAGGTATCAAGAGCTTCGTCAGACGCATCAAGAAGCTCATCATTAATCCCAGATAAAAGATTATGCTTAAGTTCGATCGACGACATTTGATATATCTGAAAAAAATCAGGGTGGTCACCGAGCACTGACCCTATTTCGTCTGTGATTCTTTGGTACATGGATTCTCTTTGTCGAAGTTCTTCCCGGCTATCAACGGTTGGAAGTTGCCCATCGGGAGCATCCGGGTGACTGCTGATCAAACCGTCCACAATGTCGTGCATGGCACGCCCTTTATACCTACTCTCCATTGGTATGAGATGCCAAAAAAAGAGCATTTGATCTATGTCTCCAATATGCGCGAATTCACGTGCTGAATCACGAATTTTGGCAAGAAGCAGTGAATCTGTGCTCTCCCACCTACTCTCATCGCGCCGTGTGGCTTTATTACGATCATCAATCGCTGATCTCAAAAGCGCCTGCACCTCTTTATCAAGTAGAGCAGTACCATAATATTCTTCCCTATTCTCACCGGACGGATCAACTTTTTTGTACTGCCGCTTGAGGGCAAGCACTTTGTAATTTATTCTTTGTATCTTATCGTAAATACGGTCCATGACGTTCGGATTGTCCGGTATAGCAAACTCGGCATCATCCTTTGACTGTTTACGCCTCTCGAATGCGAGACCTGGATTTTCAAAAATTGCCTGCAGGCGAGAAAGAAAGGATCTCTGAAGCTCCTCTACTTCCTCCGTCAGTCGCGTCACCTCTTCTTGATGTTCCGGAGCTTCTTGTGCAAGCCTCTCATTTTGCTTTTGCATCTCATATACCTCGTCTCGAACCATTGCAACAATTTCATCATACGAAAACTCATGCTCTGTTTCCTGAGCGCTCGCTATAGCTCTTTTGTCTCCCTTCGGTCTCCCTCTGTTTGTGTCCATGTTACAATTCCTTTATGGATTCTTTTACATTACTGAGCTTTTGATCTTCCTTTACTGATCTGACCTGACGCGTTAGTTCAAGCTGACGCCTGCGAAGCTCACTCATCTTCTTCTGATACCAGACACGAAGAGCATGGACTGCCTTCAATTGCTTCTCGGTGACCCTCATACAAGTATAAGTAGAATACCCAGTCCAACAAGTACTCGATACACTGCAAATGGCATAAAAGACCATTTCTGTATTATTTTCATGAGTCCCCAGATGGCGAAAAGTCCGGAAATCGTTGCTGCGATCAATCCCATGACTAGAGGACCGCTCGATGCGACGGCCTGTCCAGATGCAACAATCTGAACAAGTTTAAGTCCACCAGCTGCTGTTATAACAGGAATGCTCATGAGAAAAGAAAATTCAGCAGCCACGCTTCGAGAAAGCTTAGAAAAAAGACCGGCAGTCATCGTAATGCCGGAACGACTAGTCCCTGGGATAAGTGCAAGTGCCTGGGCGCAGGCAATAAACGCAGTTTTACCAAACGTGAGACTCTCAAGTCCGTTACCTCGTTTTCCATAGTGATCAGCAATACCAAGCACAATTCCCCAAACAATGAGATGTATCGCAATCACAACTGGTGATCGAATTTCGATGAGCAAAACCTCCTGCAACAAAAAACCAACGATAAGTGCAGGTACAATGGATATAAGCACAAAAAACAGCAATCTTCTGTCTTCCCTACTTCCTTCTTTCTTCAAACTCAAAATCAATGAAAGAATTCTCGCCCTAAAATACAAAATAACTGCAAGAAGTGTGCCCAAATGAATAATTGCATCAAATGCTAAACCTTGATCAGCCCATCCCAAAAATTGGGGAATAAAAATAAGATGTCCAGAGCTGGATATCGGAAGGAATTCTGTTATTCCTTGAATAACCCCAATAAAGATCGCTTGTGTGATCGTCATGCATTCATGATATCAAAAAAAAGGTGCTGAAGCAACGTAAATATATTGACAAAATGACCCATACGCCCTATACTGAGCGAGCTTTCATGGCCCGTTCGTCTAGTGGTTAGGACGCTGGGTTCTCATCCCAGTAACAGGGGTTCGATTCCCCTACGGGCTGCATGTGACCTCTCGTTTGTGAGGTCAATTAAAACCTGTATGTCAGTGGAACAAATAGATCCAAGAGAAATCGAATCACTCAGAATGACAATCGAGCAACAAGTTCGACAATCTTGGGATGCCTTTCATAGTCCTAAGCTCAAAGAGCAAATAGCTAGACTGACACCAGAGCAAAAAAAGATTGTGGAAAACATGGCAACATGGTTTGTTTTAGAGGAAAAATTGCGGTTTCTCTCAAAAGATAAGGAACGAAAAAAACTTCATCATGATTTTGTATTTACGTCAGTAAAACCGTTAGGTGGCACAACAGAGGATGGAGAGTATTCGGGCATAGAACACCACAGAGCTAGGCTTGTTCACCGCCATGCCCCGAAAAACTTCTTTACCAGCTATGATCAAAGATTTACTCATAGTATTGATCCTCGCTTCTTTAGAGTGATGCAATTACCTGGGGCAACGAGAGACACTTCATATGCTCAAATAATTCCACTACAGGATAACAGAGCGATCATCAACTACGAAGGATTTGCAGATGACTGTCCTGTAGATTCAAGAGGATCACACTGGTCATTTCGTCTGCTCACCCAAGAGGGCGACAAATCGATTGTTAATCTCCTGAGAACGAAAAGTGCAATGCTGCTACCATATGTGGCTCGGCTCGTTGTTACAACAATAGACCCAGAAGCTGCTGTCTACTGTGATGGAGGAATCCCTACAAAAAAATTAACTGTTATTGACTTTGAAAAACTCGCTGTTGCGCACCACAGTGGTGGCGCAAGCTCTGGTCCTCATGATGATGTTAAAGGTACTAGGTTCAGAGATGCTGACCGATTCGTAGAACACTTAAGGCCAGCATCTTCAGGACCTTACGCAAACACTCTAGGACAACCAGTCTTCAAACACGAAGTTGCTACTAACGACAAAGGGAGACGATTTGTCACTTTCTTTAGCGGTGCTCCTCCTGTATATCCCAAAAGCGAATTTAAGAATAGTTTAGATATTGATGAAATGCAGCGAAGATATCCACCAACGCATCCAAAATATTTCTATTCTGAAAGGCACGAGCAGGAATCATAAACTTAGAAAAGGGAGAGTGGATCAGTTGTATAGACGGCGCCACCAGGTGCTGTTTTTAATCCCCTACCAAGATACCGCTCCAACGAAAGACATACTTGACATTAGCCCTTCAAACCATTATATTGTTTAGCATAATTTAGCTCAAAGAGTCAGGGTAGCTCAGTTGGTAAGAGCGTAGGATTCATAACCCTAAGGTCGGGAGTTCGATTCTCCCCCCTGACACAAAAACCGCCGATTGGCGGTTTTTTACTACCTGCCGGGTGGGACGGCGTAATAATCGAGTATCATTTTTGCTATATCTCCAAAAACGGGCGCTGCTGTCATTGAAGAAAAATCACGCTGCGGTTTTTCATATTTTACAATCATAGCAAATTTTGGATTATCAATAGGAGCAAATCCTACAAAAGAATGATTCGTCTCTTCAGTGTAGCCGCCAGGACCAGGAATCTGCGCGGTTCCAGTTTTCCCTGCCACATAATAGCCGGGTACTTTAGCTCCACCAGCCTGACCTGAATCAACAACGCGAACCATCATTCCAGAAAGTAGTGAAGCGGCTCGATGATCGAGTACTTCGTGGATGGGTTCTGTCTTCTTTTTTTCCACCGTACCGTCAGCATGCCTGATCGCATCGATGATAAGTGGTCTCATGAGTGTCCCACCATTAGCAATAGCACCAAATGCGCTCACCATTTGAAGTGGTGTCGCGGTTATCCCTTGCCCAAACGAGGCTGTAGCACCATAACAGTCCAGTTTATCTCCCCTATTTTTTCTCAGTGAATCAACCGTTCCAGCCCCTTCACTATCAAGTTCAATACCAGTTTTGAGTCCAAAGCCAAATTTATCGACATAATGGGACAGCTTCTTTTTCCCGAGAAGCTCTGCCACATACACCATTCCGGTATTAATTGAATACTCAAGTACCCCAGTCATGGTTTGGTCTCCTCGTATTTTGCCCCCAGCATTTTTAATAGGTGTATCACAAATATCTTCTTTTACTCCAGTATCATGAAAAACGTGTGTCGGGCGGACCAGTCCCTCATCAAGTGCTGCCCCCATCACTATGGGCTTAAAGATGCTTCCAGGCTCATATGCTGTAAAAATAGCCTCATTGTTGTACACCTGGATATTCTCTACTTCATTATAGGTATTTGGATCAAATTCAGGCAGGCTACACATTGCACGTATCTTTCCTGTATGAGGCTCAAGAATAACGAGTGCGGCTGACTGCGCTTCATATTCCTCCATCCCCTCTTTGAGGCGCTCACAAGCGCGAAACTGAAGCGTCCTATCAATGGTGAGTACGATATCAACACCATCTTTTGCCGGTCTAAAAAAACGGCCTGCACGAGGAATCCAGCTTCCTGCTGCTCCGCGAACTCCCTCTAAAAAGCCACCTGTCCCTGCAAGCTCTTTTTGCCAATATCCTTCTATACCATATCTTCCTTCACGATGCCCATCTTCATTTTGCCCCAAAAAACCAATAACCGTCGATGCAAACGGACCCTCGGGATACAGACGCTCGGTTTGTCTTACAAAACCGATACCAGGAAGCTCTTTTCTTTCAAGTTGCTCTTTGAGAGCTTCGCTCACATTTTTCTCTATCGGTTCATATGGATCGTCAATTTTGGCGATAGTTACACGCACTTGCTCTTTTCGCTGTTCATCATATCCAAATGTTTCGCTCAGCACATCAAGCACCTGTTTTTGATGATCAGCGCGAGTAAGCTCTCGCGTATCAACGAAGAGCAAAAAAACATCGTGATTGATGGCGAGTGGGTACTCAGTCTCTGTCCGGGAGTCTTGGATATATACCGTACCTCTTTGCGGAAGCAGCTCAGCAGAAATTTCGTGTGTACCGCTTGCAAGCGCTGTGTAGAAACCATGCTGCAGGATCATCAAAACAAAAAGTCTGGCTATAACCAAACTGAATGCGGTTATACACAAAAGACTCGCAATTCGAATGCGAGGATCGGCAGATGTGGTGATTGCCGTAATGGTCTTTCGTGCACGTGTTCGCATCGACTATTTTTTCTTTTTGCCCTTTTTGAGGTCCTTTTTGATATTCCCCCACTGAGAAGAAAGAAGTTTAATAACTCCTTGTTTTACATTCTGCGCTAACTTGTTATCAACTGCATAACGATTGACCACCTGCGTCACAACCTGTACGTATTCATGCTTGGTCATCTTCTCCCAGCTGCCAGATTTTTTAACGGCATCCTCAACTTGCGAATATAGATCTGCTGCGGTATCGAGCATTTTCTTTCGCATTTGCTTTCCTTTATCTGTGGTGTGCAACCAGGTAAGACCCGCACCAAGAAGACCGCCCAAAAAAATACCTTTTTTAAATTTACCCATATGCTTTTTTTAGTGTTATGTGCTCAGTATAGCAAACAACCCTACACACCTTCAACCAACTCTTCATATATTTTTTCTAGGCGTGCCACGATAGGGTCCCATGCATATTTTTCATCCGCTATAGTGCGTGCTTTTTCTTTCCACGCCTGTATATCGTTCTCCTTTGTATAATAGCCCATAATTGCCTCGGCAAAATCCTCGTGTGACCCAACTTGCGCTAAAATTCCCCCATCTTTCGCTACCGTGCGCACACCAGGAAGATCGCTCGCAAGCACGGGTACCCCAGAACTCATTGCTTCTAAAAGCACCATACCAAAAGCCTCACCAACTGTTGTTGACGGAAGGACACACAAATCACCCATGCGATAATAAATTGGGAGGTCATCATCTGAAACCTTTCCAACAAAAACAGTTGTTTCTTCTATCCCCAACTGCTTTGTCATGGTGATATATTTTTGCCGCAAAGAACCGCCTCCCACCAAAACTGCTTGGACCGGCTTTGACCTATCTTTGACCATGGAAAGCGCACGAAGGAGCACGGGCACTCCTTTAAAATAGTGAGCAGGATCCATGCCCCCAACAAAAATAAGGGTAGGTTGGGTATGATCAAGTCCATACCTTTCAAAAAGCTCCTGCGGTTTGTCATCCGGAAAAAATCGATTTGTATCAACACCGAATGGCAATTCTCGCCATTTTGCCTTGTTTTTTTTATAAAAATCACCGACATCACTTTCTTGTATGTAATCAAATGAACTTCCAATGATCATATCCGCGGCATCAAGAACCTTTGGCATCACACGATGCGCATAGTATTTGAATACAAGCCCCTTCCAACCCGGACCGCGCGTATCCATGTGATATGTAATCACCAGCGCTTTATCAGGATGTCGTTGTTTCCATCGCCGCACGACGTTTGCGGTGCCAAAAAAAGGATAGTGCAAATGAACAATATCGCTGTCCATGAGCTCATCTGAGATATTTGGTATGTACGCAGCATTGCCGTATTGCAGTTTTGGCGCTATGCGCTTTGCTACATCAATACGCTCTTGCACTTCAAAGCTATGTTCAACAAGCGGCTGCTCCTGCTTCGGTCGAATTTCCTTTCTCCCGAAATAATCAGGTGTTAGCACTTGCACCTCATGACCGCGATCACCCAGATGCTGCGCCATCTGAAACACAACATTACCCATCCCCCCAAAATATGGTGGATAGGTAGATACGATGTGGGTTATCTTCATACCACTATTCTTTCCTGTCATCTAAAGCTTTTTTCCGAACTATCTTGGTTAATTGCCTATTAATACCGTCAAGCTTCACATTGAGCTTAAAGAGAAGGTAAAAAATGACCACAATCGAAAAATATAGTACCAAATCTGTTCCACGTCCAATACCAAGTAGATCTGCAGCAACTTGCGTACTATTTGGCCACATGACAGCTATAGCTGCGGCAACCCAAAATAAAACCCAAAAGAATGAACCCTTCGTGCCAAGCACACCTTCCTTTTTACGCTTCAAAACTGCAAGAATAGCAGCAACGGCAAAAAGAACAAAGAGTGTCTGAAAAATAATAAGCATATTAGCGCATTTTATGTACCAAAAGATCTCTTACAATCCTCACACCGCCAGAAATCCCCTGTCCGAATTGATCGTAACGTACTTTAACCGGAAATTCAATATGTGTGAGATTATGACGCGTTATCAATTGCAAAATCTCAGTCGCGTGAGCCATTCCATCTTGCTCGAGCGACATCTTAGAAAGTGCTCGTGGACCCAAGATACGAAAACCATTATGTACATCAGATATGGCAGGTGCGCCAGAGAGCAGATTAACCAATCTCCCTATGGGAAAAAGGATGTGTTTTTTGAAAAATGGAATATCTGATCGTGAGTCTAGAAAACGCGAGCCTAAAAGGACATCTGCGCCAGATTCCTCCAGTGAGTTGAGCGCATGTGGGATATCTGCCGAGTCGAACTGTCCGTCACCATCAAAATGAATAACGTATTTCGTATCAATACGACGTGCATGCTCATGTCCGGTCTGAAGCGCTGCTCCCTGCCCTCTGTTGATGACATGTGTAAGCACGCTCGCCCCTGCTTGCTTTGCGATATGAGATGTTCTATCCTGTGAGCCATCATCAATAACGACCACTTGATCGACATGTTCAAAAAGGTCCCGGACAACGGAACCTATATTTTTTTCTTCGTTATATGCTGGAACAAGTGCTATGATCATCTGAGTATGTCTTTATGAGCCGACGTAAAGTCAACCGTCTTTTGCAATCCATCCTGTAGGCGGATAAGCGGAATCCATCCAAGATACTCTTTTGCCTTTTTCAAATCTGGAATACCTTTTTTTGTAAGAAACACAATTGGATCCTCAAAACGTAGTTGCGAGCTTGAGCCGGTCAGTTGAATAATCGCCCGTGCCACATCCGCCATCCTCACTTTCTCCTCTGACCCGAGATTAACAATGTCGATATTCGGTCCGGTGCGCATCAGACGCATTAATCCATCAATCACGTCAGTCACATAGCAGAGGGAATATTCGAGTGTTTCATCACCATATATGACCAAATCTCGTCCGTCAAGCGCATCTAAGATAAAATCAGGGATCAAAAACCCATGGCCGATTCGCATGCGAGGTCCATACGTCGAAAAAATACGTGCGATCTTTGCATCGATGCCATACACTTGTCGATACGTCGCACATGCAGTTTCTGCAAATCGTTTCCCCTCATCATAACAGGCTCTCTCAGACATGTGATTGAGAAAGCCAATATCACTTTCAGTAAATACATTTTTCTGATCATGTGGCTCACCATACACGACTGAGCTTGATCCAAATACATACTTTGCTTTGTACTTTACCGCAAGTTCGAGCGTTGAAATAACCGCCTTTGAGTTTGCCCAGAGTGTCTGAATTTTCAGCTGCTCAAATTCCTGTGGACTTGTTGGACATGCAAGATGATAGATTTCTTGAATACCTTGAAACGGAACTTTGAATTTGGATAACTCTGGAAAACTCTCAAGATCGATGTGCTCATTGATGTCGACCTTAAGAAACTCAAAATCCGGATACTGCAAGAGGTGTTCAATATTGGTAATCTCTGAATTTGACAGATCATCCATGCAAATAACTTTTGCTTCTTGCAAGAGTTTTTCACACAAATGAGAACCGATAAAGCCTGCGCCACCGGTTACAATCACGTTCTTTTTTTCAAAAATGGGAGACTGATCCATATCTACCATGTTACCATGAATGTCTTTCCAATTGAAGCATCGTCAACAATCTGCCATTCATCAACAAGTTTTGATTTATGATTCCACAGTTTAACTGGTAAATCTGTAAATCGAGAATGGACAAGCACCGTACCCTGCCCAGTACCTTCAAAATCAATAACTTCAAGATCAAGAGCCGTAAAATTATGTTTCTTGAAAGTCATAAAACGCCGTGTCCAATTACCAAAGCGCTCATAATATGCTACTTTCGGACCATCGACCGTACCCCCACTCAGCACAAATTCATCATATCCGTCACCATCTATGTCCCCAATAGCCATATCGCCCACCTCGCTATACAAACCTACGTCAAATTCTGTGATAGATCGGTCGAATTTATCAAACCGATGCACTTGTGGACCAGACGCATCTGAAAAATATGTTGCAATCTGACTACCATTTTCTTGCTCCTTAAAGATACCAAGACGAACGCCATTGTGAAGGCTTTCATGACGATGGCCACCTATTCTATCACCAGAAAGAGAGTATGTGTCATAGATCACATCTGATCGGTACTGCGGCGCCAAAATAATCTCGGGATTTTCATCGCTCCGCACATCACCTACAGCTATTTCAAGGGGGCCGGCTGAAGGAACATGCCAACTATCAACTAGCCTCCACTTCTCAGTAAAAAGCTTTACCAAACGCGTTTTTCCATCTCTTCTTTGAACAAGCGCATATTTTTTTTCTCCGTTGTGGATGAACTGTTCAACATCATCGATATTGATAAGGCCTATACGGCGATACCGGGCCACACGATCAGTACCTATTTTTTGTTCAAAAATGGTACCAGTTTGAGGATTGACAAGCAATATTTTCTCAGCGCGAGGACTCCCTTTTTCCCTTGCATATGTGATTGCCCTGTCAACGCGAAGCAGCCCATTACCAAAATAGTTCGCGTACGTTACCTCATCCTGCCCAGGTGTCTTGTGTGTACTTTCTAAAAGAGCGGTATATATTTCATCCGGTGTCCACAACGGCTGCACGCTCTTGATCAGAGCTGCTGCACCACTCACAAACGGCGCAGCAAAAGATGTCCCGCTCCACCCGGATGAAAAACTGAGATGTAGATTATTTTTAGGTGAATACCGAACCGTCGAATTAATCTCAGTGGATGGTGCAGTAATATCTATGCATTCAGACCCGGTGTTGGAAAAATTTGCTAACCGGCGTGATCTTTGAATGCCGCTGACACCTAAAACCTTCTGAACAGATAAATTTTTGTCTCCACACACAGGGTACTGCGGACTGGCATTTAGCAGCACGCGCTCGTTCCCAGCTGCCGCAACCACAATGACACCTTTTTTATATGCATAATCGATAGCCTCAGTAAATCCTGAATCCGCATTCCCAACGATGCTGACATTAATCACGTCTGCTCCATTATCTACTGCATACTCTATCGCCTCTCTCACAGAGAGAATACTCCCGCGACCCTCCCTGTCCACGACGCGCAGATTCATGAGTCTTACATTCCAATTAATCCCCGCGCCGTCTCTTTTGTTATTCCCGACTGCACCAATGAGTCCAGCCACAAGCGTTCCGTGATTAAACGTACCTTCTTGCAGCTCTTCTGGCTGCAAATCATCAACATTCGGCCGAGGATTGTTATTTCCCTTGGTTTCATCCTCAGAAATAACTCCATCACCATCAGTATCTTCCTGAACAAAATTCCATCCATATACATCGTCAATATATCCATTTTTATCATCATCAATACCATTATCAGGACGTTCATTTACATTTCTCCACGCATTTGCGCGAAGATCAGGATGAAAGGTATCAAAACCATTGTCTATGATGGCAACAACAGTGTCCCTGGAACCAATACTCACATTCCACGCATCGTAGACGCCAGTATCGTGAAATCCCCATTGTTGAACAAATGGATCATTAGGTATTTTAGCGTGGACATTCGGAACACCTACGAGCACTAAACCGAGCGTAAACATTAAAAAGCGGGCCTGTATTCTCGCCCGAAATGGATGGTCTTGAGCTTGCTTTTTTCGCATAATTTTGCTATCTTGTCTAGGCATAAGTATAGGCAAAAAAGCCTTTTTTTGCAATCACATGAAGTTTGTATATCATTTAAAACAATCTATCATAGCTGCGGGCGATCTCATCAGTTTTACAATCGGTTTTTTTCTTGCATTAAGTATCCGTCATTGGGAGCTCCCACTCATTTCCAATATCACACCTCTTGCGGGTATCTTTCTCACTGTTTTTTTGATATGGGTAGTCATCAACTACATTAATGCTCTGTACGATTTGTCCCCTCCGACGGATAAAATCTTCGCAAGGAGATTCATGGAAGCTGCCGTGATTTCGCTGATGGTGGGAATTGCTTTTTTCTATCTCGTACCGGAAAGAGGCATAACCCCAAAGACAATACTTGTTTTGAATGTCCTTCTCGGATATTCTCTTGCGTATGGCTGGCGGTGGCTGTATCACTACATGATAGGTGCTCGCAAACTTCAACTCAACATATTACTTCTTGGCGTAAGCCAAGAAGCTCTTGAAATAGTAGCTATCGCCCAAAAACATCCCGAAAAAGGCTATTCCGCGGTTGCAATTGTTGACCCGACAAAAGAGGTAAAAAACGGAGCGCATCACGGCATTGATGTCTATCACAGTCTAAGCGCACTCAGACCGGCAATTACAACACATAACGTCCATATGGTTGTGGTGGCAGAGCAGTTTGAAAACAAGCGCGAAATGCTTACTGAGCTCTACCATCTTCTCTTTTGGCCGGTACAGATTATGGATGTCACTTCATTTTATGAAAACTTAACAGGTCGCATTCCTCCATCAATTTTCTCCGAATCGTGGTTCCTACGCAACCTTAACACCGCAGAGAGGCCCATATACGAAAAAGCTAGACGAATAATCGACTCGATACTCACTATTATGCTAGGTATATTGTTTCTCATCTTATTCCCATTTGTTGCGTTCATGATTAAAGTAACATCCAAAGGACCAATCCTCTACACACAAAAAAGGGTTGGACAATTTGGAGAAATTTTTATTATTTACAAGTTTAGAACAATGTACGCGCTTGCTGATGACGGCTCCGCCGAACCAACAGGTGCCCAGTTTGCGAAAAAAAATGACAAACGAGTGACCCCAGTGGGTAAATTTCTTCGCAAAACTCGAATAGATGAATTCCCGCAGGTCATTAACCTACTCAAGGGTGAACTGAGTTTTATTGGCCCTCGACCAGAACGACCCGAAATTGTAGAAAAACTCGAAATTCAAATGCCGTATTATTCCTTAAGGCACATAGCTAAACCAGGTATTACAGGATGGGCTGCAATAAATCAGCATTATACGGATACACTTGAGACCTCGCTGCAAAAATTGCAGTATGATTTATTTTACATAAAAAATAGATCCTTGTTATTGGATCTATCAATTCTTCTTAAGACAATAAATGTTGTGATCAGAAGAATGGGGCAGTAATTGATACTACCTAATACCCCAATCAACTTTGAGCTGATCTATACCGTCTTTCAATGATATCTTTGGTTCCCAGCCGAGCAGCTCTTTCGCTCTTGCATTATCGGCGCATGCATATCGAGGATCTCCTGGTCTCGGATCGATAAACGTTTTGTCCCCGCCTATCAATTCAGCAAGTTGATTAACAGAAAAGGGACTATTGTTGCCTATATTTATCATCTCTCCTCTGCCGACATTTGGACTCGTCATTGCAAGGATGTTGGCCTCCACCGCATCATCTATGTGCGTATAATCTCGATAATACTCCCCATCACCGCAAATCGTCATTGGCTTGCCCTCAGATCGTTGTTTCAAAAATTTTCCAATGACTAAGGCGTACGCTCCATCCGGATCCATATGTGGACCGTAGATGTTAAAATAACACAAAGATGCTGTCTCAAGATCGTACAGCTCTGAAAAAATACGGCAGTACTCCTGACCGGTAAGTTTTTGAAGTGCGTACGGACTTTTGGGACGTTTCGGCATATCCTCCTTCAGTTCAACCTTTTCATCCGATCCATACACTGAAGAAGACGTCGCAAAAAGTACACGCTTTACTCCAGCCTGACGTGCCGCAGACAAAACATTGAGCGTTCCAACCACATTGTGGTCGTTTGTTTCTTGAGGATGCTCCACTGAATATGTTACACGAGGTACAGCAGCCTGGTGAAACACGCCGTCAATACCATCCATGACTTTTTCAACATCCTGAACGTTTCGAATATCCCCAGTGACATATTCGACTCCATCAACAACGCGGTCATCTTTTTTGCCGGCAATGTAATTGTCAATGACGCGCACAGCATGTCCATCAGCAATCAGACGCTTAACTATGTTAGTGCCTATAAATCCGGCACCACCGGTAACCAAATATTTCATACTACTTAATATCATCAATTCCGATAGGATCAAATTTCTTTAAATCATGTATCACCTCTCTCCCAATGATACTATCATACTTTTCAGATGGTAGTCCATCTATATCAGCTTGTGGACGCATTGCATATATCATCTGCGGCTTGATACCTGTTCCTGTTGGTATATCCTGCCCTGCGACAAGCGACTTTCTAAAAACTGGACGGAATGCCTGCTCTTCATCTTGTAATAGCTTCTCTTCTTGTGAGAGCGCCTTCTTGGCAAACGCTGATTCGAGCATTCTCTCTTTTTTTAAGGGATTAGAAGCGAGTTCATCAAGACTACTTCTCAGTAACTTTAGCTCATTGGGTGTCATCGACACCTTATGGTCTGGCCCCCAGGCATCGCGAGACAATGTGAAGTGTTTCTCGACAACACTTGCGCCTGCAGCGTAGGCCACTAAAGCTGATTCTATCCCAAGGGAGTGATCAGAAAACCCTATCGGTATGCCTAATCGTTGTCTCAAAGTCTTAATTGTCCCAAGACGCAGATCCTCAGGTGGACATGGATATTGGGACACACAATGCAGTACCATCACCAGAGCATTTTTTTTCATCACGAATGATACCGCTTGCTCCACTTCCGCAAAAGTACTCATTCCTGAAGACAGGATGATGGGTTTTCCTGTATTTCGCAAGTAATCTAGAAGAACGAAATCAAGAATATCCGCTGAGCCAACTTTCCATACCGATATATCCAAGTCCTCAACACGCTGCGCTGCACCCCGACTCATTGGTGTCGTCATGAAGACTATTCCCAAATCGTCACAATACGTTTTAAGCGGCCTCCAAAATGTATCCAGCGGTGTTGATATGGTATTACGCCGTACCCATTCGTATCGTTCAAGTCCCTGATAATGGGGAGAATCTACATCACGACCAAGTTGTTCATCCTCTACGTTGTGCGTTTGCCACTTGATTGCATCAGCTCCACCTGCCACAGCTTCGTCAACAATTTTTTTTGCAGTATTCAGATACTCCTCCACCGATTTTTGCTCAGCTGATTGAATAAAATTCTTACCTGCCTCTGCGATAAGAAAAGGTCCATCAATCATCTTTTGCCATACGTCACCTGTCATATCAATCACCACTACAAACTCCAATATTCCAGACCCTCTTGCTCCACTTCTTCTCTAGAGAAGATATTCTTTAAATCAGCACAGAGCAATTTCCCCTCATTCATTAAACCTTTCAGTTCTTGAGCTGTAATCTTCTTGAACTCATCGTGGGCCACTGCGATGATAAGAACGTCTGCTTTTGGTAAATCATCTTTGTCAGACAACACTATTCCATACTCACGCTCAACCTCCGCTGGATCAGCAAGTGGGTCATAGACGACAGGCTGGACACCAAAATCAATTAATTCGTGGTACAACGAAGCCACCTTGGAATT
The DNA here is from genome assembly GCA_964496615.1 of uncultured Gammaproteobacteria bacterium. Taxonomy (GTDB): domain Bacteria; phylum Patescibacteriota; class Patescibacteriia; order Magasanikbacterales; family UBA922; genus CAZCAB01. Next base: position 14,833 of record CAZCAB010000002.1, read on the forward strand.
TCGCACATCACGCACATTTTCCTTAAAAGTAACACCATAAATTAAGAATTGGGACGATTTTACATCTTTGCCCATGCGAACCATGGTCTTAATGATCTGACGAGCAACAAACTTATGCATGGTATTGTTTATTCCTCTGCCAGCTAATATGACCTCTGGTGTGTGTCCAACAGACTCCGCCTTATACGTCAGATAGTATGGATCAACACCAATGCAATGTCCGCCCACAAGACCAGGAGTAAATTTTAGAAAATTCCACTTAGTTCCCGCGGCCTCTAGTACGTCGTGCGTATTAATGTCCATTTTGTTAAACAAAATAGCAAGCTCATTCATCAAAGCAATGTTTAAATCACGCTGCGTGTTTTCGATGACTTTTGCTGCCTCTGCAACTTTAATAGATGACGCACGAAATACGTTGGTGATTGTCCCGTACACTTGAGCAATTGCATGCGTCGTCTGATCATCCATCCCAGCCACCACTTTTGTTACGCGATCAATAGTATGTTCAGCATCACCAGGATTAACCCGCTCAGGAGAATAGCCAACAAAAAAATCTTCGCCTGCAACTAAGCTGGATTCGCCTTCCAATGCAGGTATGCATTCTTCTTCGGTTGCACCTGGGTACACTGTTGATTCAAATACTACTATGGCACCTTTCGAAAGATGTTCTCCAACGAGAGCACTTGCGCGTCTGAGAATTGTTAAATCAGGTACATTTTTTTCATCAACGGGAGTTGGAACCGCTACGATGATAAATTTAGAACGAGTAATCACTGATGGATCGACACTAAAATTAATTCCGGAATTGCAAATCGTTTCAGAATCGAGCTCCCCGGTCCCGTCATGGCCCTGTTTCAACAGGTCGACCTTCTTCTCATCAATATCAAATCCAAAAACTGAAAAAGTTTTAGAAAGAAGTACTGCTAAAGGTAAACCTACGTAACCGAGACCGACCACACAAACATGCTCTCTCCTTTGTGTCAAATCCTCAAACAAACTCATATTATTGGCTCGAGATATTGAGATCCAACGGCCACAATCGAACATCCCGCTTTACGCAAATCATCGTAGCGAGTAGTAAGCATGCGCCTCCCGTCCATAATGAGAGGTTTTGAACCTTGTGAAATCAACATATCACCAAGTGCTTTAAACTGCGGCCAATCCGTGGAGATGATAACGGCATCAGCGTTTTTTATGCTTGTTGCTTCATCCGTGCAAAATACAACTCTCTCAGAATCGGGCATTTGGCGCTTAAAATGTTCAGAGGCAGCGGGGTCAAACAAAGAAATACTTTTCACCCCTTTCTTAAGAAGAAATCTCACTATTTCGAAAGCTGGTGAATTACGCACATCATTCGTATTTTGTTTAAAAGAAAGCCCCAATACTGCAACCGTTTTATCTTCCCACAAAAAATTAGCTTCTGTCTCTGCTCTGCTCAAAAACAACTCGAGCTGCCGTTTATTCGCAAGATACACCTCGTTAACAAGCACTGCCTCTTTACCTGCCGTTTGAAGCTGATGCGAAAGTGAACGAGCGTCTTTTATAAGACAACTACCCCCCGCATACAAACTATTGTAAAATCCCCAATTAGAGATCCTTTTGTCAGTCGTTATGATGCGCCTTAAATTCTCAAATTCTACTTCCGGGAATGTTTCTGAGACTCGCCCAATGACATCAAAACATGCTGCTATCTTCATGAACAAATAGTAATTCGCCAAAAGCTTTCCTGCTTCAGCTTCTCTGGGAGTAACTTCAATGTACTGCACGGTGGATGAATCGTAAAAACGCTGGTAGATACGTCGAACCACTTCGAAATCCGTCTCCGATGTTGCTCCAACAACGACTCGATCTGGACGTACCGAACCTTCAATTGCTTTGCTCTCAACAAGAAACTCAGGATTGGATACTATGCCAAAATTTTTCGCACCACAATCCTCAAGGAGTTTCTGGACAATATCCACCATATCCACTGGGACTGTGCTCTTATTGATGACGACTATGTATTTACTCTGGGAGCCGCCATTTCTCTCTTTCATCGCGTTTCCAAGTTGCTCAGCGGCCTTCCTGTAATACGATAAATCGGTTTCACCAGTTTCATCCACCTCTGGAGTTGGCACACACATAAAGACCGCATCGCAATTTTCAAGAAAACTCTTTACATCCGATATATCCGTAGTAAATCGAATACGAGAGCCATTGCGAACCAGCATATCACCGAGTCCCTCTTCAAAAATACATTCCTCTATCACATCTCGATTGCCAGATCCAAGCTTTCTCACCTTTTCTTCATCTATATCAAAAACAAGAGTGTTATGCCCTGAATCAGCTGATACAGCAGCAGAGCACGCACCCACAAATCCTCCTCCTATGTATAGAATATTCATAGAAATATGTGCTACATACTCTATATGAAATAAGGCAATAAATCAAGCCATCACTGTGAGTAATTCTGCAGAAAAACTTGACAACAAAGGAAAAAAATGCAATCATGTTCTTGTATCGATCCACACCTATCTTGGAGGAAGCCATGCGTCGAGTCATGACGATCACCTTTTTTGTTGTCTCGATGCCTGGATGCGTCGAGAAATTCGAGCCTGCTGGCCAGTCCCTTGATGAGAACTCGGGTGACGAAGGCGGGCAGGAAGGCGACGAGGGAAACGCAGAACCCGATCCTGACGAAGGCGGGCAGGAAGGCGACGAGGGAAACGCAGAACCCGATCCTGACCCCGATCCTGACGAAGGCGGGCAGGAAGGCGACGAGGGAGAAGGTGAAGGGGAGGGCGAGGATGACCGCGTGATCAACTGCGGTGACGACAGTCACTGTGTCGACATCACGAACATCTGTTCGTGCGATGACGACAACAGCATCTATTGCGAGCGTAAGACCGGCACGTGCACCGCAGGTCGCTGCGACCTTGAGCCGGTGCTCGTCAGTGCTTGCCCGTTTGGTTGCGATCACGAGCTCAATCAATGCCGCCCCGCACCGTGTCCCGAAGGTGACACTTGCTGCGAAGGTGATGAGGAAGAGCCCCCATGTAACGGATGTCCCGAAGGGACAATCGTGCCCGAAGGCACGGTCTGCGTACCAGGAGGTGAATTCCGAATGGGTAGCCCAGAGGACGAAAATGGTCGGGACGGTGCGAACGAACGCCAGATCGCAGTCGCCCTCACCAACGCCTTACTGGTCGCGCGTACAGAAATCACGCAGTTCGAGTGGGAGCTCGTGATGGACCATCGCCCATCGTCACGGGAAGACTGTGACAACTGCCCGGTCGAGCAAATCGCCTGGGCTGACGTGGTCGCCTACGCCAATAGCCTCTCGACTCAGGATGAGCTGAATCCCTGCTATCTGAACGAAGATGGTGAGGTCTACGGCTCGCAAGACGCCGAGAATCGTCGAGCAGTGGTGTGGCAAAATGGGTATGATTGCGAAGGGTGGAGGCTCCCAACGGAAGCTGAGTGGGAGTATGCCACACGGGCAGGAACAACCACACCCTGGTGGTGCGGTGAGGATCCTGAATGCCTCGAGCAAACCGAATGGTACCTGCGAAATGCCCAGAACGGATCTCATGAAGTCTGCCTCAAAGAGGAAAACGCATGGGGCCTGTGCGACACCGTCGGCAACGTCATCGAGTGGGTCTGGAACTGGTATGGACCTCATCCGGACTTGGAGGAGACACTCATCAATCCGCGAGGACCAGAAGGTGACGGGAACAACCCGAAGGTGTTTAAGGGGTGCGGTTACGTACTCCCGGCGGAATCATGTCGTAGCGCGAGTCGCCTGTCAGGTCGACCGTTCGAGGAGATCGCCCCCCACGTCGGCGCACGTCTCGTGAGGAAGGCATCGCAGATCGGCAATCTGTAGGGTGCCTCTCCAAAAAAGCTCCACAAACCAACGAGGGTCAGGAGCGCCCTCATTCACCTGCGATATTGATATATAATAAATCGATGGTGCAGGAGAATATAAAAAATCTCTGTTGAGATTTTTTATATTTGTCTAATATTACTTGAAACTTTCAAAAATAGGTCAGAAAGCGAATCGACTATTACTTCTCTTTCTGAAATGACTCCAGGTTGCCATTTGTTAAACTGATTCGCAAGACCAAAAAAAGGAATATTGCAAGATTGCGCTGCAAGCATATCACTCTCACCATCACCGACCATGCACGCCCGTTCCCTGTCATATCCGTTCTCTAAAAGAATCAGGTTAATGACGTCAGTTTTTTTTCTCGGACTCCCATAGCATCCCTTAAAGAAATTTCGTATCTCAAGTCCATCAATAGTTTCCTGCACTTGCTCTTCAGGCGTGCCCGTGATTATGTACAAATCAGCATCATGTGAAATTTCCTTGAGGAGCTCTTGGACGCCCGGGTTGAGACCCCTGCTAAGTATCTGCCGCTGAATACAATCGTTGTATGCTTTCGCATAGTGTTCAACCGTACGATCAATATCGTCTTTACCTACACCGCAAGCAGTAAATGTTCGCTCCAATATCTCATAGCGAGATTTTTCTCTATGAGTAAAGAGTACATCGTCCATTGCACGATGTAACCTCTCATCATCTGCAGGGAGAATGTCAAAAAATGCATCAAATTTGAGTTGATTAGAATCAACTATAATACCATCAAAGTCGAAGAAGACAGACCGAGAAGGCATACTGGACTACTCAAATTGATACCTACCCCAGTTGACCAGCTTTGTCTTTCTATCCTCCCGTTTCATGTTATTAATTGAATGATCCTCATATATTGAATCATTATTGTAGTGAGTTGTTGACACCTCCTCAAAAACAACACCCGTCTCTGTTGAGAATCCATGACGAACACCTCTTTGAACAAGTAAAGTATCCCCTGGATACAAACGGCGGACACGACCTTCAATGTCAACATCAAGCTCTCCCCACAAAATTTGAAATGACTCTTCTTTCTTCTTGTGGTGGTGAGATGGATTCCGTTGTCCAGCCATTTGAACAAGTATTTTCTTACAATACTCACGATTGATACACGTAATGATCGCAACACCAGCTTCGTGAAAATTCTCAAGTCCATAATGATGCGATAGCTCGAGATCAAAATCATACCCTACATGAATTTTTGCGATGTTAAGCATTCCTCGAATCTCGTGAATAGAATGATAGATAATTTCTGCATTCGTCTTCTTAAGACCTTTGAGTGCATCACTACTCACAGGATCATTCTTCTTGTATGATCTATCAGCTATATGTCCTGTGCTCCACTCCCCACTCGTCAGTTGACCCTCCTGAAGTGGAATTGAAAAGAAAACATCTTCATCTTGAATGACTTCTCCTGCTTGGATATCCTTTTTTACATAAACACCACGAAGTAATGTCTTAAGAGATGCCATCTCGCTCTCTGCGGCCGCAGGCCTTATATCACTCCCACAGGATTCTTTCGCTTCTTTATACGCTCGTATCCACTGCTCGAGTTGTTGTGGTGTTGAAGAATATGCATTTAGATTGATCTCACTTGTCGCTACGCCAACATGTCTTTCAAAAAGCTTTGCACCCTTTGCACACGCTATCTGAACTGCTGACATGTTATCCGGATGTTCATGAGTTGAAAATCCGATCGGCACATGATGATACCGTGCACGCAAATTATCTATCTGATTGAGCTGAAGCTGATCATGAGGTGTCGGATATATAGCAATGCAGTGCATGAGTGCAAACTGCACATCCTTATGATCTAAAAAGCTTACCAACTTATCAATATCCTTGATCGACAGACCTCCAGTTGAGACAATCATCGGCTTACCTGTGGCTGCCGCCTTTTCTAAAAGGGGCCAATCGCGAGCAGAACAACTCCCAATCTTCAATATTTCAACACCGAGTTTCACAAGTGTATCAACTGAATCCTCATCAAATGGTGTACTCATGGTAACTAATCCACGCGCGCGCGTATGCTCGACCAAGGCCTTAAATTCATCTTCGCTTAGGCGAGTCGAAAGAAAACGTTGTACATGCTTGACATCGTCCCTTTCTCTAAAATCAGGATGGATAAATGTATCCAAATTTCGAAATTGCAACTTAACAGCAGCCTGAACCCCCATGTTCTTTGTTACTCCTCCGTGCTCATCAATTATCCTCTTACCATGCTCAACACTACCCTGATGGTTGTTAGCCATCTCGAGTATAAACAGGTCAGAGAAAATTGAATTGTCCTTGTTCTGAATCGCCATAATTAAAGGGTGTGAATCAATGTGAGTAAAGAGTTAATACATCCTCCTCATTTAATCTTATGTTTCGTTAGGTATAGTTCGACAAGGTCAAAATCTATTGGCGTATCTATGTCGATACAATTTTCGCTCGGCATCTCAAAATATCCTATATCTTTACCAACCACCGTGTCAAATTGATCTATCGTCTTGGTGTATATCACATCAACAGCGCCATGCACATATGCTTTAGGCAATACTTGTCTTGGCATATCATACGGATGCTCAAAACCCGTAAATGATGGCGGAACTAATGATTCGATCCTTCCATCTTTTTCACTTTTTTTCCATGCTTTATACGGATGACTCGGGGCAGATGAAATAGATCTAACACAATCGAGAATTGGGTCAGCAAGGAGTGTACAAATACCCTGATCAATATGTTCTGAAGTCCTCAACGGGAATGTGGGAGCCAATCGCAACACGACGTCGGGATGATATTGCTGATTCTGATCAAGCCACGTGAGCGCGTGCTTTATGAACTCAATATCAGTTGAATCGTCCTGTGCTAGTTCTGCAGGCCGCAAGAAAGGTACATCAGCGCCATGTTGCCTGGCTACATCCGCTATCTCTTCATCATCTGTCGTCACAATAATGCGATCGATATGCTCAGATTTTTTTGCTGCATCGATAGTCCATGCAATAAGTGGTTTTCCTGCTATTGGCAATATGTTTTTTCTAGGAACGCCTTTAGAGCCACCGCGTGCTGGTATAATCGCCAGCACTTCGACATTGCTTTGAACAACCATATACAACAAATTATCTAATGATCACGTCAACTACTGTATAATCTTGAGTAACTACTGGAATCATATGAACAGCAGAATTCTGTAAAAGAATTTCCTCTGCATCTTTTTTGTATTCATCTCCAGAAACAGCTATTGGATTACGATTCACAATTGACTCAATAGGTGAAAAAACTGTCTGACCTCTTACCAATGCTCGTCGAATATCCCCGTCCGCAGCAACACCGATAAGTTCTGCTTTTTCACCAACTACAATTACAGCACCTCTATGGTTATCACTCATTGCAATCATGGCGTCTTTTATCGTCGCGTTGCTATAGACGATATAATTTTTGTCTATCAATTCTTGTATGGAAGCCATATACTAATATGTTATTTTTTTGACCAGTAAATCTTCGTCTATAGAAATATTACCAAGCACATCAACAATCCGACGTGATGAATTTCCGTCACCATACGGATTCTTGCAATTCTTTAGCTTCTCTTTAAACGAAGGATCCAACGCTTTTTGTATGGCATCCTGAATTTCCTCTCGCACACAACCTACATTTATCACGTTTTCCCCTTGCACTCTGCCATTTTGTCTGTTACCAATATTAACAACTGGCAATCCAAAGGTTGGTGCTTCGATAAGACCACTAGACGAATTACCCACCAACAGATCAACAACATTCATCAGTCCTGCATAATCTTCACGAGGGATGTTAGGGTAAATTTTCATGTTTGACTTCCTGTGTTCTTGTATCTTTCTACGCACTATCCCGCTTCCTGCGTCTGAATTATTCAAAATGATTGTAACTGTCCCATCAAACGAACAGACTGCGGACATTACCTCATCCATGTGCGTGTCAAGATCGCCAATTTCCTCAGTCGTGGAGTGATACACAAACAGCATGTTCAGGCCATCTGGTTGCAAGCTATATTTGCGAATAATTTCATCTTGTGGTGTCATTCTTCCATTCACCAGTTCATCAAGCATCGGAGCTCCAACATTGTGCACGCGGTGTTCTTGTTCACCCATTTTGAGTAAACGTTGCGCAGCATCATCGTTAGCCGCAAAATGAATATGTGCATACTTTGTAATAGCATGACGTGTGGTCCCGTCTATATTTCCGGATACCTCACCGGCCTGAATATGCGCAACCGGTATATACATATGTGCGCCAGCCATCGCAGCCACCATCTGCTCTCCGCGATCTCCAGATATAAGTATGAAATCAGCTCCCATCTGATTAATAATTTCCGGAAGCTGTAGCATAAATACTGCCAGAGATTTAACCATGGTTATGTGATTGTACCCATCAATAGTATTGTGAACGGTTGCAGCAATTTTAAAATTATCTTTCTTGATCTGCTCAATACTTGCCCCAAAGGACTCAAGCAAGTGCATATTGGTGACAACTATGGCGTAATCCATGTCTTCCCTTTTTTCGATCTCTTCAATGATCGGCCTAAAATAACCGTATTCTCCGCGAGACCCAGCTATGATTGCCACTTTTCTTTTCTTTACTTCCATACCATCTATGATTCGACATCAGACCATTGAACAATGGTGCTCACTTGCATATCTTTACTCGCCTTTTTACCCAAAAAAGAGCCACTATATCTTTCATCCAAGTACTTTGCAGGTATTCCTGTTCCTGGCCGACGAGGCTCAACATTATCGAGTGTAAACTCATCCCCTTGAGTTATCTGCTTCGAAGTTACCACGCTATGATGGGCCCAATCCCGCACTGTTTGCTCCTCAGCACTTATTTCTTTTTTACAACCAAGCGAAGCCTCAATTTTTGATACTCCCTCGACTAAATCCACTAAATCTGCCGGCTCCAAGGAAATAAAGTGATCAGGTCCTGATTGATCGCGTGACAGTGTAAAATGCTTTTCCACACAAGCTGCACCCAAAGCCGTTGCAGCATACGCCGTGAAATTATCGATCGTGTGATCGGACAGACCTACAGGCACATCAAAAGTGCTCTTCATTTTCTCTATCATGCCAAGATTGATGTGGCTGTAATCTTTTGGAGGATACTCGGAAACGCAGTACATGAGTACAAGATGATCTTTAGCGCCTACCTCTTCATAGATACTGACTGTTTCTGCTATTTCTTCAAAAGTTGACATCCCAGTTGATACAATGATGGTTTTACCAGAACTCTTTGCAATAGTTGCTAATTTCCTATGCATCGGTAAATGTGTAAGCTCTCCGGATCCAACTTTGTATCCTGCCACACCAATGTCTTCCAACACATCAATCGCTGCGGGACAAAAAGGAGTACAAAGATATTGAATGCCGACCTGCTCACAATAGTCTTTTATTTCTCTATGCATTTCAGGAGTGAACAAATTTTTCTTGAGAATATCATATAGTGGTCCATCCCACATCTGAATTGACCCTGGCACCATTTCAACATCTGGAAGATGGAGCTGAAATTTGGCAACATGTGCGCCCGCTTTTTTAGCCTCATCCACCATTCGTTTTGCCGTCTGCATGTCCCCATTATGAGAATCTGCTATCTCCACAATGATAGCTGTTGGTGCATCAGATCCTATTGATATATTTCCTAATTGACGAGTATGCATATTATTTTTTCTGAATGATTTCCTTCATTATAAGCTCTGCATAATCAAAATCTCTTTGCGTATCGATATCAAGGGCATACACACTATCCATCTCGTATCCATAGGTATTCTCACCCCAGAGCGTCTTAGTACTATACATGCTACTAACTTTAAATGCATAAATTGCTGAATTGATATAGTATGATTCAGACACATCTTGATTTCTGTGTTTCATATCCTTCACCTGAGCCCCATCAATGACTCTCGTGAGCATATGCGATGTATCAATTTTCAACTGCTTGTATACACTGTATTTTGGATCAACAAGCGAGACACCAACAACAGAATCAATACCATCATGGTTTTGTATGATTTGTGCGACATCCTGAATGTGATTCACTTGTCTACCTGGGCATGAAGGCTCCAGAAGGACAACCCAATCAGGGTCATAATTATCATGCTCTTTAAGCCAAGTAACTGCGTGAAATATGGGATCAAAAGAAGATGATGTATCAGTCGCATATTCAGGTGGGCGCATGAACGGAACTTCGAGACCACAATCTAGACCAACTTGAGCAATCTGCTCATCGTCTGTTGAAAGTATGAATCGATCCAGCACGTTACTTTCTAGACCAACAGATGCTGTCCAAGCAAGAAGTGGTTTACCCAAAAACGACCTGATATTCTTTCCCGGCAGTCTTTTTGACCCTCCTCGTGCTGTTACGATTCCTAGGATATTCATGAACAATATGTCGATATATAATACAATAAAGTATCAAGAAGTGTCAACTAGTGCCATTTCTCTGATTTGCCTTATTGTAAACTATGTCAAACATTCGTTTTCCTGACTGCCCATCAATCATATAACAAAACTGTTCAATGAGTTTTTGTCTGTTCGCCTTGTCGACATTTGGATTATAAATATATGTATCAATCGCTTTTTTTTAGCTGTTCTTCACTTTCAACAACCTGTGCAGCCTTCACAGAAAGAATCTCCGTGAAATAATCAGTCAAATACCACCGCTTAACACTTCTATGAAAAGGTTTTGGAGTGGGTCCATCAAAGTTAATTAAAATCACAGGCTTACCCATAGCAGCACCATCTAATGTTAAAGTTGAACACGTATTGATAACAACATCTGAGTGATACAGAGAATTCAAAAAATGATTCATTTGCTTATCTGAGTAATCCCATCTGTCTCTAAAATTGCTTGACGGATTATTTTGTCGATCAACAACGACATTTGGTCGATCGAAATAGTCCTTGAACTTAAGGTGATCATCCTTGTGTGCAAAGTGCGGTCTAATGAGGAGTTGCGCAGGTTGTTTGAATGCATCCTGGTCAATGAGATCTGCAATGACACCAGCCACATCTGGATCAGTAGGAACGTACTTACCTTCAGACCCAAAGAAGATAATTTTTTTATTTGGATCAAGACCAAGCGAGGCACAAAAATCTTCTCGAGATTCGATCAGGGCGTTATCGCTGTAATAATCAAACTGTGGAACACCGGTAATAGCTATCTGTGACGGATGGTAATCCTGCAATGTCTGCATCTGCTTTTTCATGAAGTGACTCCACACGACTACCGTGTCAGCCTTCGCCCTAAAGTAGAGCTTTGAAGGATTATCCCATGACTTCGGCATAGCTACGGATGGCACCTTGAGCCTGCGTGCTGCCTTAAGTAGCGCGGATTCGCTATCCTCACCCATGCTCGTTGAAAAAATCACAGATGGCTCATGAGCTAGTATCATTGACGTGTATTGACGCACCATGTCCTTTTGCAATAAAAGGTAATCAAGCCATCGCAAGAACTTTCTCACAAATTGCACTTTTGAAAGTGGATAAAAAAGTGATTTTATGACAACATATTTTACTTTCGAAGGAGGCTCCAAAGAATCCCCGACCGTATCATACCGGATCAACTTTTCCGTTGTTTTATTGTAGATAATATATTTGTTCACCTTATGAATGAGCAGACGTAGCAGTGTGTTTTCTGATGGTAACATTGGAAGAAAAGTCACATTCTCCGCTCCAAATTCAGAGATGAATCTTTCATCATTATTTGCGGGGGTAACGATGAAAACCTGGTCAAAGTTCTTCTTCAATTCTTTAAAAAAAGTATTCTTGAGAAGATTTCTGGCAGTACCGCCGCGAGATATGGTGATCATTACATTCATATACTCTGACTAGTTTTATAAAAGCTCTCGATCTTCTGCGCAATAAACATATCTGTCTTCTCTCGAGATTCATGGGTCACCCCACCAATATGAGGAACGATAATACAGTTGTCGCTTTTTTGCGCGTATGCAATAAGCGGGTGAGAGACATTCTCCGTATCAAACGATAGTTCTCCTGACAGAACATCAGCCGCATAGCCAGCGATTAATCCTTCTTCTAGAGCATTGAGCAGATCTTTTTCATTTACGATTTCGCCGCGAGATGTGTTGATAAGATAGGCGCTCTTCTTCATGCGACCAAACGAGTCAGCATTAATCATTGCGCGCGTCTCATCATTTAGATGGACATGTATCGATATGATATCACTGTTTTTAAGCAGGTCCCGAAAATCTGACCGCATCTCACCATGTTGAGGTGCATTCTCTACATATGGATCATATACTATTACTTTCATGTCAAAGGCTCGAGCATATCTTGCCATCATTTTCCCCAACCGACCATGTCCGATAAGACCTAACGTTTTACCCTGTAATGTGTGCCCTCTAAAATTCTCACGCTTCCAGTTTTCTTTCTTTACTGAAAAAAAGCTGTGACTCATCTTTCTCATGATATCGATCATGAGGCCCCATGCAAGTTCGGCAGTGCCAGTTATAGTATCCAAAAATTCAGTCTCGCCTCGCAGACTCAAAATGGCAACCCCCTTATCTTGTGCAGCATCCATGTCTATATGATCGAGTCCTGTCGTTGGCGTCGCAAGCACCTGTAGCTGACTCGCGCTATCAAAAACGTCTTTATCAAAAGTTACACCAAGAGATGTGATGATAGCATGATAATGCGCGACTTGCTGCTTCAACTGCTCCTGAGTCATATCCGCATAATCAACAGATCCAATTTTATCAAGTATCTTCTTGGCAGAATCTGTAAAGTTGGGGACCAAATTGAGGATGCGAATAGACATACTCTAATTATTTTCATTACGCTTCAACAAAAAAGAAGCAAACTCAAAATCGATCGGCTCGTTTATATCCACTGATCGATCCTCTGGCATAACATACGCACGAGAATCCGCCCCAAAAATATCACCTTCCATAACCAGATCAGTGCGAGTCAGATATATAGCACAGTTTCTTTTATATATAGGCTCTGCATCCTGCCTCCGAGCTGATGCGGTACCTTCATTACTCACAGCAGATGTAATAACGCCATTTTCAATATATTTAAGTTTGGCCAGTGACATGTCAGTCAACTCATACATACTCATCACCGAATCTGCGCCCGAATCCACAATCATTTCTATGCAAGCATCAATATCTTCACTTGTTCTCAATGGCGAAGTGGGCTGCAGAACCATGACATAATCATATGAGATATCATCTAAATCAGCGAGTGATGTTACTGCATGCTGCATAAACTCTATTGCTGTGCTCCTATCCTGCGAAATTTCATCTGGCCTCATAAACGGAACTTCAGCTCCAGCCGCTCGCGATAATTCGGCTATTTGCACATCATCCGTGGAAACTATGCATCTGGTTAAGAAAGCGCTTTTTTGAGCGGCCTCTATCGTCCAATATATGAGAGGTTTACCAAGAAGCGGCCTAATATTTTTTTGGGCAATACCTTTAGAACCACCGCGAGCCGGGATGATACCAAGGACCTTTTTGTTTTTGTACATTCCAGAATTCATACTGCGATTACAACTGGTATTTTGCTCCAATACCCAAGCCATCATAGTGAACATGGTCGATTGATTGAAAATCAAAATCCACGAAAATAGCCCATCCATCAAATAGCAAGCTCGGTCGCGCAAGTGTCTTCACTAATGAATAAATTCCTAGATCATAAAAAGAATGATGGTTATTAAGAACCACAACACAGTCTGCATTCATGAATCCATTTTCAACCGATGTTGGGGTCACATCAAGTGTCTGTAACTCTTCATCAGCGACAACAGGATCATGGACATATATGTTCTTATATTCTTTTTGTATCTCCTGCATGATTTCAACTCCAGTGGACGATCGCAAATCAGAAGTTTCAGGTTGTCCCTTAAAGGCAAGTCCCATTATGAAGATTTTAGGGTCTGTCACACCTCGTTTATGAGTACGCAGAAAAGTAATTACTTTTTGGGCAACAAATGAAATCATGCTCTCATTTATATCACGACCAACGATCGGTAGCTTAGGTGTGTACGATATAGACTCGGATGATTTCATAAAGATGAAGGGATCCTTAGTAAGACATGCCCCGCCCACACCCGGGCTTGGTACTGGAATATTGTTTCGGGGATACCCCAAATTTGCGGCCTCAATAACCTCATACGTATTGAGTGAAAAGCCATCCATAACTTGTGATAATTCGTTGGAATATGCGAATGTTAAATCCCTGTACGTGTTATTCACGAGCTTTACAGCTTCTGCAGCCTCCAGCGTACTTACCATGCGGATCGATCTCACAAATTCTTTAAAGAGATTAGCAGCTAAGTCTGAACTTGCTTTGTCATATCCACCAATTACTTGAGGAATGCTACGTATCTCTTGAAGCGCCACCCCTTCGGCTGTACGCTCCGGCGCAAATGCAACAAAGAAATCTCTGCCCGCTTTGTAATCGGTTTCTCTCTCAAGAATCGGAATAACAAAGTTTCGACATGTACCAATTGGTACTGTCGAACGCAAGACAATCAGATCATTTGGTTTGAGTATCTTTGAGATAACCTTTAGCGAGCTTTCCAAATATTGCATTTGGACTGTATTTGTATCATCGACAGGAGTTCCAACACATATGATGTAAACATCACTTACACCCTCTTGAAATTCACTCGTAACAATAAATCTGTTATCAATATGGCGTTGCAGTAATTCATCAAGACCCTTTTCAAAAAAATGTGATTTTCCGGTGCGCAGCTGCGCAACCACGGACTCCTTAATATCAACGCCAATAACCTCAAAACCGACTTCCGCCAAGGTGAGTGCAAGCGTGAGACCCACGTAACCTAATCCGATGACTCCAACACGGCGAGTTTTAACCTCACTCATCTTCCATAGCTCAAAAAAAGAGTACACATCAGTTGGTCTTCTTTGATCATCCACCAAGATCACTTTATCAATTGCATTGTATGGAATATTTCGTGCACGTATCTGTTCAAATACACGTGGTAGCATGTTATGGACAGGCACATCGGATTCGATCGTGATTGGATCTGTTGTCATTATCTCGCCCACAGAAACATCGAGGTTAAATCCACTTAATAGTGCTCGACGAATATCGCCATCAGTAACAACACCTTCAAGTATGCTATTGCTATCAACAACAAGTACTATTCCGTGCAGCACCTCTGAATCACCGCCCACACCATGAGTTATCATACTCATGACTTCCTTTATTGTGGCATGTCGATTTGTTTGTAGATGATTGTTTCTGATCTTCATATAAGTGGCTTCTTCAAGATTTAATCACAAAATCTCTTTTGTGTGTAAAGAGGGAGAGTTGCTAATAGATGTGCAATCTGGCTACTCGTACCGGGCTTATAGTACATATCACTCTGAGCATAGCATCCACGGCGAAGTTGAGTTTCAATTGCATCTTGTATCCGTGTTGCATCATATTCAGCATCAATAATGTGCTCTCCTCGCATGCGACCTGACTGTCTGGTACCAATATTTACAACTGGTGTACCAAAATATGAAGCTTCCTTTATCCCTGCAGATGAATTACCGACAAGACAAGCTGCGTTCTTAAGCAAGTACGCAAAATGCCCTGGCTCAATATGCTTGATAAAACGTATTTGATGAGTATCCTGCTCCTCTCTGAAGACACGCAACGCTTTACTCACCTCGTCAGTCCCCGCATCCACATTTGGCCAAAACCAAATTGCTGGTGTATTACTTTTGCTAACAGCGTCCAATGTTTGTTCAGTGTTAAACCTGTTATCACCTATCTCACTCGTAACAGGATGTTGCACAACCATGAGATACGGCTGGGTAAGATCAATCTCGCTACCAACCCCAGTCGTATTAATTAATTCTCGTGAGACGTCCTTAGTCTCTTTTGCAATAAATTCAATCCCAGGACAACCAACATTAAAGACATACTCAGGCTGTTCCCCCATACGGATCAAACGGTCCTTAGATACATTATTGGTTGGGAAATGAATATGCGCTAACTTAGAAATCGCATGACGAACACTCTCGTCAATCGTGCCGGTCACATCTCCCCCTTCAATATGTGCTACCGGAATATTAAGGTATGCAGCAGACACGGCCGCAGACAAAACTTCATACCTATCCCCTCTCACGACGACAACATCTGGCTTAATATTGTCAAAAGCAGTTGCAAATTCGGCTATTCCAATACCTGTAGTTTTAGCCATTGCCACAGCAGAACCACCTTCAAGTGTCATGGTAATCTTTGCACTACAGGTAAAGCCATCCTTCTCAATGAGCGTTAATACATCCCCATAATTAGGTAAGATAGCAGAGGCTCCAACGATAATACTCAGATCTAGAGCATCATTTTTCTTTATTTCGTCTAAAATAAGTTTGCTCCGAGCATAATGAATTTTGGAGGTGATGATAAACGCAATTTTTCTTTTCTTTGACATAAATAAGGTTAATGGGGGTTTGGTCTGTCCTGATCACTATCCCCTTTTGTTAGGAACCAATTTGCTGGATTATGAAATGCATCTTGATTAATCTGAGTATCTTGATTCCATACCGCATAGTTAATGTAGTTCTTTGAATATGAAATCGGATTGAAAAATAATGGTAGATCTTTATATACCGTTTTGTATACATCTACAAAACCAAGTGATTCAAGCGTGCTTTTATACATGAACCCTGAAAACATAAATTCAAGCATGTCCACTTCAAGCGATCCAAGCTCATTCATACAAACGAGCAATATCTCCTGCTCGGCATGCTCATACGCAATAAAATCTATCATACGCGCAACTCGATACTCTTCCACAGCCTCAATGCGATAGATGACGTATCCAACGATTATTCCTTGGCTATCCCGCGCGACAAGTATTTTATAATCTAAGTATGGATGATCAACATAGCGCCACTTTAAATAAGCATATGAACGCTCCACAGTATTTTGATAGCGCGCCTTAACTTGTGACCAAAATTCATCTATCTGACTATCAAACTCGGTGCTATAAACATACTCTTTCGAAGATGACTGTAGCGGAGGAACATCTCCTGCGACCATATCTTTTGCCTGGGCTTTTTTCGGCAACAAACTGTTCACTTTTTCTGCATTATATATGTATACAAAACGATTGAAATTGCCCATGTTATGCCAATCTCCAAGCTTTTCATATATTGAAAAACTGTCAGGATTAAAACCTTCTATAAAAGCAATATCAGAACGATTCATCGCTGCTTTGATCAGAAGAGCGCCGGCACCAAACGCCCGGAGACGCTCATCAACATACAAATTGACGTAATTACAAACAAGTCGAGAATCGCCCGAAATAGTATATGGCATAGGTATCAAACCAACTGATCCATATATAGTATCTGCTTCTTTGAGAATATAAAACTCATAATCTTCTGCATACGGATTCGCGGCGAATTGCCAATCAAAAAATACTGGATCGCTCAAGATGTACTTGTCATGAAAATGTGTACGCGCGAATGCCTGGTACAGTGGATAATCTGCTTTAGTCAGCTTTTGTACATTTTTCATTCCAATCATATCTTTTATAAATGGCTCCCGCCGGTTACGTGCATATTCTCACCTGTTATAAACTCTGCCTCATCTGATGCTAGGAAAAGAACTGCATTTGCAACATCAATAGGCCTCGTGGTTCTCCCCAGTGGTGTGCCATGGACAACAACTTCTGTGAGCTTCTCAGGAAATACACTCGAAAAATCGTTTGAAACTAAACCAGGCGAAACTGCATTGACTGTAATCCCAAATCTACCAAGCTCCTTTGCCATACAGCGAGTTAACCCCAGGAGCGCATATTTTGCAGCAACATAATCAGCGACATACGATGGTGTCTCATTTTCTGCATACGTGGTCAGAACATTTATTATGCGTCCATATCTTTTTTCCTTCATGCTCGGAAGAAGTTGAGGCAGTACTTCCACCGCGGCCTTGAGCTGCACATTCATCTGCGCTTCAAAATCAGACCATATCTTCGATCCGATCGGTCCAATTTTAAGAGGAGCGCTTAGTGCATTAACTAATATATCTATCCCATCTGACTGGGACAAAACTGTATCCATGAGCTGACTCAATTGACCTGAATCACGTACGTCCGCAGCGTATGGCTGCTGTGATCTGCTATGCGAGAAGACTTCAGCGCCAGATCGTTCAAACTGTGAAACCACTTCGGATCCAATGTCCCCATCGCCACCCAGAACAAGGACCTTCTTGCTTTCGAAATCTATATTTTTCATATGTCTCTAACTTTTACACGTGCACAGCCGTCTACTGACAATTCACCATTTGATCCTAATACTTGTGTACGCAATTCAACCATATTTAGTGCTTCCACTGTGTTTATGACCTCTGCTCTCACGTGTACCGTACTATCAACTAAAACAGGTTGGCGATACTGAGTATCTTGTGATATATACAGACTCCTCTCCCCTGGACACATCATGCCGATTATCTGAGAAAAGAATGCGCTGAGTAAAGCCCCGTGCACAACTCGAAATCCAAATTCCGAATTGGTCGCATATGCTTCATCCACGTGTAGTGGATTATAATCACCAGTCAATGCGGCGAACGCGTCTACCATCTCTTCAGTTATATGCTGTGTAAACTCAAACACATCCCCAACGGTTATCTGATCAAAACGTAATGTCTGAGCTTTTTCCTTAACTTGCATACTATATATTTACGCCATGCTTTCTAAGTGCTGATTTAATATCGCCAACATTCGTTACACTAACAACTTCATCCATGCTAAATGAAACGTCAAAATTTTTCTCAAGTTCAGTGACTAAAATAAGACCATTAAATGAATCCCAACTCTCAGTATTCTGTGGCGACATATCCTCATTGATATTTTCGACTGGTACTGCAAGTACTCGCGAGAGTAT
>CAZCAB010000003.1:0-25389 GCA_964496615.1 uncultured Gammaproteobacteria bacterium
GTCTATCAAGTGCCTGTCCCTTTTGTATATGGAGTACGGTCTTTTCGTATTGTTTTGGAGATCCTAGGTTATATATCGCTGAAACCGATGCGACAACAATGGTATCCTTTCGTGACAATATAGACTGAGTCGCTGCATGACGAAGTCTATCAATCTCATCATTTACTTGCGCATCTTTTTCAATATACGTATCAGTCGCAGCAATATATGCCTCAGGCTGATAATAGTCATAGTAGCTTACAAAGTATTCAACTGCGTTATCTGGAAAAAATTCTCGAAACTCATTACAAAGCTGCGCTGCCAGCGTCTTATTATGTGCAATCACAAGAGTCGGCTTTTGCACCGTTTCAATGACATTGGCAACCGTAAACGTCTTTCCTGACCCTGTCACACCAAGCAATGTCTGTCTTGAAAGTCCTTTTTTGATGCCTTGCGCAAGATCCTCTATAGCTTTTGGTTGATCACCTGCTGGCTCATATCCCGATTGTAGAGTGAATCTACCCATTTTTGGCTAAAATAAGGGAAAATAACTTGAGTATCATACAATACACTTGACAAAGGGTCAAATATATGGTATGGTGACGAGTGCTTTTTGGCCTTTTGTTGGCACTTTTTTATAGGTTTTGCCCATAACAAAGTGTCCACAACGGACGCATCGAGCCGCCCACAGGGCGTGCGCCCCCAACACCCGGCTCGTTAGCCGGACACGGTGTGCGCCTCGCGGCAAACGGGTACAGGAGCTTCTGACGGCTCTTTTGGCACGTATGGTCAGAGACGCCACGTCTCATACGCGCTATAGACACAGGGTTCCAGACACCTGCATCGCCCTGATGTTTGTACCCACTACGTCCCGAATAGAGTAGGGACGTTACTGCAGGAAGGCGGACAGGACGTCACCGGGTCACCGTCCAGATCAGCAGATCGTCCGCCTCACCTAAACCAGACCCACGACCGCCAATCTCTTCTGACTGGACATTGGACATGTCTAGTAGAGCTCTCCTAGCCAGAAGAGGCTCTCTCCGGCACGCGAGCCCAGCCAACACCAGGCAGGCCCCTCGACCGCCCGTAGTAGAGTTATCCGTCCAACGGTGTACGAGGTGTGTCGTTGTCTTGAACCAAGCGGCCTTCCCTTTTGCACCAGGCAAGGGCAGGGGCGGTACTCTGTACCGCCCCTGCCTAAGCCACACCACAGGTCTCGCCCGGGTACCCTTCCTCCTCCCCGGGTGGACATGGCTCGAAAGGGCCCTGGACAACGGTCTCAGGATTGAGCACAGTCGAGCAGACTCCCCGGTTGCTCTGACAGGACTCTCCTGAGGCCCGCGTCCAAAATATTGCGCCTGAATGCGCTCTCG
Organism: uncultured Gammaproteobacteria bacterium; assembly: GCA_964496615.1. Classification (GTDB taxonomy): domain Bacteria; phylum Patescibacteriota; class Patescibacteriia; order Magasanikbacterales; family UBA922; genus CAZCAB01. The sequence goes on from CAZCAB010000003.1 coordinate 1,353, forward strand.
CGCTATCAGGTCTTCACTTCAACCTCAGCCTGGAGGGTAATACCCACCTCGGCTGACTAGAAAGCCCCCGGCTTGCTCAACGCACCCGGGGGCTCATCATTTATATATCGTTATTTACTCAAGCTCAACACTCTCTTCGTATTCTGGGACAAAGGTTTTCACACCAAGCTCATCTCTCACCTTATGAGCAAGAACTGTTGCAGCATCAGGCTCACCATGCACAAAATACACCTCTTTGGGTGTTTTTTTAGCACCCTGTATCCAACGCATAATCTTACCCTGATCACCATGTCCTGAAAGCGCGCCAATAGCCTTGATGGTGCAGTTCACCTCAATAGTATTACCATATATTTTGACTTTCTTGTGCCCTTCATACAGTCTTCTACCTAGTGTTCCATCTGCTTGGTAGCCCACGATAATGAGCGTAGAGTTAGGATCTGAGAGATATCTGAGTGCATGATGTAGAATCCTTCCCCCATTCATCATGCCCGCACCAGCAATGATCACTTTTGATCCTTTGATATCATTTATACGAATTGAATCCTCTTTGTTGGGCGTCAGCTCAAGTCCAGGAAACTGCAAAAAATCGTCTCCTGCCTTCCTCAGACACTCTGCATCATGATCATAATATTCTGGATATTTTTTCATAATCTCAATCGTCTTTATTGCCAGAGGGCTATCCACAAACATACGCATCTCTGGAAGACTTTTTTCTTTTTCTATCAAAATGTTCAGCTCATACAAAAGCTCTTGCGTTCTTTCCAGTGAAAATGCAGGAATCATAATAGTCCCACCTTTCGAAGCAGCTTCTTTGAGCAAGTTCAAAAGAATATCTCGCCGCGTTCTCTTGTCTTCATGAACCCGATTTCCATAGGTGGATTCACATACTAGATAATCGACGTCTCCGAGCTGCGTCGTGTCTTTGATGATCGGCGCATCGTCATTACCTACATCCCCAGAAAAAGCAACTGTTTTACCCTCTGCAGTAACTTCGATAAAGCTCGAGCCAAAAATGTGACCCATATCTTTGAACACTGCGCTTACACCGCTAGCAACTGATACCTGAGCCTCGTAATCAACACCGATGCAACGAGCTGCTGCCTCTTGTACATCTTCAAGATCAAAAAGAATTGGCACCCCATATTTCTTATTATCGTACGTCATGATATTGAAGGTGTCCTCCCACATCACTTTTGCCAAATCACACGTTGCTTTGGTCATATAGATATCCCCTTCAAAACCTTCTTTGATGAGTTTTGGGATACGTCCGATATGATCGATGTGTGCGTGGGTGACAAGCACTGCCGCAATATCTTTTGGATCAAATGGAAACGCATCATAGTTTCTCCCCACACTAAAATTATTTCCCTGAAACATGCCACAATCAATTAGCATCTTTTTGCCCTCAGCTTCAAGTAAATGACATGATCCGGTTACCATCCTATTTGCCCCACAAAACTGTAGTTTCATACTGGAAATTTATGTAAAAAGTGTATATACTAGTGCGACTCAGTATATCATATGCTTTTTATATATCGCTGGTGGATAACCAGCAGATTTGATATACTTTAGCATAGTCTATGAGACGCAACATCGATCGGGTGGAGATAAAAAATCCGCCGATTGAAGAAATTACAAAAAAAAGATCGTGTTTTAAACTCTCATGCTCAAGCAGTTGCGGCTGCCTTCTTTTAGTTATCATTGCAGGGATTATCTTCCTTCGTGCAACTGTTGGAGAAAAAACAAGGGAGCTTAAACACATACCATCAAGGGTGTCGCAGGAAATCGTTGTCTATGACGCAGAGAGCATCGGAAAGATAGAATATACACCGTATGATCGGCGTGCATCCTTTCTGAGTCTTCTAGGCTACATCCCAAGACTTCTGATCGCTCCGTTTGAACTGTATTTAAACCCACCGGATTCAGCAGAAAAATCGACGGGCGATAGATTTATAGCATACATGAAAGAACCAGTGGGAACCCAACGTGACAAGGTGCTTATTGAGTGGAACGATCTTTCAGCTGAGCCGAGCTTTATTGTCGATTTTTATAAAACTGAACTGCGAAAAAAAGGATTCCTCATTGACAGTATTAGTAAGAACAACATCATCGAGCAATTTATCTTTTCAAAGCGATCAATGTCTGGCGCGCTCTACGTTGAAGACCACCCGGGCACACGCGCAACAGATATTGTCCGTATGACCATAGAAACGCAGATTGATCTGTAGGTATGGCAGTCAAAGAACTCACACAAGGCAATCTCACCTGGATTAACATCAGTAGTGTTGATCAAGCGGCTATTTCATACTTGAAAGAGCATTTTAAGTTTCATCACCTTGATCTTGAAGATATCCAGAGTGAAAGTCAGACACCAAAAATTGATGTTTACAAAAACTACCTTTTTTTAGTTCTCCATTTCCCGCAGTGGAAATCACAAAGTAAAAAAATCATCACCCACGAGGTAGATTTTTTTGTTGGTGACAACTATCTGATTACTGTGCAGCATGGTAAAAACAAAGAGATAAAAAACTTCTTTTACCGCTGCATGAATAATAGGAAGGTAAAATCTACGTGGATGAGCCAAAGTTCAGGTTTTTTACTCTATCAACTACTCCAAGCACTCTTTGGAGAAACGCGATCACTCCTGAATACCATAGGAAAACAAGTTGACGGAGTTGAAAATGAAATCTTCGCAGGTGAAGAGGATCTTCATATTATTAAACTCCTAGCCATGCATAGACGAAATGTCCTTACTCTTCGACGCATGCTTGACCCGCAAAGATATCTCATGTCAAACCTCTCTCACATACGAAAACCGTTTCTTGATGAATCACTCTCCATCTATTTTGATGATGTAAAAGATTATCTTGATAAATTGTGGGCCATTATTGAAAGTTACAAAGAAACCATTGATGGACTGCATATCACCGTTGAATCCATCATTAATCAAAAAACCAACAAAGTGATCGGGGCGCTTACCGTCATTTCTGTTGCATTGCTGCCGCTAACGCTCTTTTCAGGTATTTATGGTATGAATATCGTTGGTCTTCCGTTTGCCCAGCATCCACTTGGGGTATGGGCCATGTTCGGGGGACTCACCCTTGTGATTTTGCTCATCATTGCTATTATGAAGAAAAGAAAGTGGCTCTAATCTGATTATCCCTGTTAAACGTACACTTCTTTCGCAAATGACCGCATAGAATGATTCAAAAAATACTTTCAACGCAATCAAAAACGATCACTGGCGCGGCTATCATCATCGGAGCGGCGTCTTTTTTGAGTCGTATTATGGGTGTTGTGCGCGATCGCATCTTTGCCCACATGTTTGGCGCGGGTGATGTACTCGATGCATATTATGCAGCTTTTCGCATTCCTGATTTGGTGTACAACCTACTCATCGTTGGCGCGCTCTCAGCAGGCTTTATCCCGGTATTCATGGAAGTGCTTGAAAAAGACAAAAAGCATGCAGGTAAACTAGTTGATACGGTTATCACCATACTCGCTATTGCGCTGATCATTGTGTGTGCACTTCTCTTTTTTATCACTCCTGAGCTTATGAAACTGATGGTTCCAGGCTTCACTGGTCAAAAGCTGGAGCTCGCAATCATGATGACGAGAATCATGTTTCTCTCCCCCATCCTACTTGGCGTCTCAAGCGTTGTGAGCGGCGTCCTTCAATCATTTAAAAATTTTCTGGTCTATTCCCTGTCCCCTATCATGTATAATCTCGGTATCATCATCGGTGCGCTTGTTCTTGTGCCACACATGGGACCAAAAGGGCTTGCATGGGGAGTCATACTGGGCGCGCTGATGCATCTTCTGATTCAATTGCCCACACTGTTTCGTCATGGCTTCAAGTACCGTCCGGTCATCAATTTTTCTGATAAATACATGAAAAAAATATTTGCTCTTATGGGACCGCGAACACTCGGGCTTGCAGCGTATCAGATAAATTTAATCGTCATCACGACGCTTGCATCAACACTTGCAGCAGGAAGCATTGCTGTCTTTAATCTTGCAAACAATCTGCAATATTTTGCTGTCGGTATTATTGGCTATTCTTTTTCCATTGCTGCCTTCCCGACGCTGTCAGAGCTGGTGGCTCGAAATGATACCAGAGGAATGATTGATCAGCTCGCACTCTCTATCAGACAAATACTCTTCCTTATCATTCCGGCATCAATTATATTTCTACTTTTGCGCGCTCAAATTGTGCGTGTCGTGCTTGGGTCTGGGCAGTTTGACTGGGATGCGACGATCCTCACCGCAAACACACTCGCCTTTTTCACGCTCTCACTTTTTGCGCAAACACTAATACCACTCCTTGCCCGCTCATTTTATGCCTTGCAAGACACATGGACACCTTTTGTAATCAGTCTGACGTCTGCATTTGTTGGCATTATCTTGAGCTTCTATCTCAAAGATGTTATGGGCGTGCTCGGACTTGCTCTTGCTTTTTCTGTGGCAGCTATTTTCCAGCTGGGAATCCTCTGGGTGGCTCTTCGTAAAAAAACTGGCTCCCTTCGGGAGCTTGAGCTGCTTCATAGTTTATACAAGATATCAATTGCAGCACTCATCATGGCTGTCTTTATCCAATACATAAAAACACCGCTTGCACAGGTTGTTGATATGACGAGATTCTGGGGCATCTTTTCTCAGGGACTCCTTGCTGGACTTGGCGGTCTTCTCGTCTACGGAGGAATCCTCTATATGCTAAAACTTGAAGAACTGCAGCTTTTTGTAAAGAGTATGCAAAAAAGATGGCTGAAACTTCTGAAGATACAAGGAGAGATACACGAGGCAGATGAGGTATAAAAAAACGGCGATGAGCCGTTTTTTGCATATAATTGAAGAAACCCTGGTCGCTCATCCTACTAAGGAGAGCGGTACCAGGGTATGTGAAACTCGGCTGGCGTACGCCTCTGAGCTAACTGATGCGGCGAACGAGCACGTGGCTGTGGGACCAGAGGTTACACAGCCGATGCCAATGCTGGACCCAACGATCCTCACACCAGAGAATGTAGGCAACAAAGTCCGCCTTCACATCAGGCTTGCGCCACAGAGGAAATGCAAGCACGACCTTGCCGCGAAGATCAGTCGGGATCTGCTCCTGATGCAAGAGAAGGAATTGAGCGTCCTCCTCCCCCATCACAGCACCCTGCTCCCGACCCCGAGAAAGCATCTCTCTTCCGTTGACCCAGTGCCTGTCGCTCTCTGTGTAGAAAGAGAAGAAGCGATAGACACGGCCACCGATAGCGAACTCCGGCATGATCTCCGGATGCGGATTGATCTCCGGCAGGTCTGCCACCATCATGTCAAGCAAGCCGTTAGACGGGGTATGACCGATTTTATCTAGCGTCATGACGATTCCTCCTCCAATGCTGTGAGCTATTCGTCAGCATGATGTATAGCACACAGCAGACTTTTTGTCAAGCATACTAGGCTAATTTATGCACTTTTTTTGTAGTTTTGAGCTCCTCTTTTAGCAGATTCTCCTCTTGTAAAGAAGGAAAAAGTAAGCTAGAATACTCAAACTATGAACCGTATACGCAACTACTGCATAATCGCTCACATTGATCATGGTAAATCGACCCTTGCGGATCGATTTCTTGAAGTTACCGGTACTGTAGAAAAAAGAAAAATGAGCGACCAACTGCTTGATACCATGGAACTTGAGCAAGAGCGGGGTATCACCATCAAACTCCAGCCGGTGCGAATGAACTATAACAATCACATCCTGAACCTTATTGACACTCCGGGACACGTCGACTTCACCTACGAAGTCTCCCGGTCTCTCGCTGCGGTTGAGGGTGCTATTCTTCTGGTTGACGCAAGCCAAGGTGTGCAGGCACAAACAATCGGCAATCTCTATTTAGCTCTTGATCAAGATCTCACCATTATCCCGGTGCTGAATAAAATTGACCTACCCAATGCAGACATCGAAAAGACAAGTGCTGAACTAATCCATCTTCTGGGATGCAAAGAAGAAGACATACTTACCTGTTCTGGTAAAACCGGGGAGGGTATCGAGCAGCTTCTACAAGCCGTTATTGACCGCATACCACCACCACAGGAGACTCAAAATGATCCAGCTCGCGCAATGATCTTTGATTCTTTCTATGATGACTACCGTGGGGTGATAGCATCGATTAGAATGATGGATGGACAGCTTTCAAAAGGAGACAAGGTCAAATTTATGGGCACGAAAGCGAACGCAGAGGTACTCGAAGTCGGGCACTACTCACCAAAGCTCGAAGCAGATCCTCAGCTTGAAAACGGACAGATTGGGTATCTTGTCACTGGTCTTAAGGAGCTTGGCGATGTTCGTGTTGGTGACACGGTCACGAACCTCACATCTTCTGCAACAGATGTACTGCCGGGGTATAAAGAGGTGAAACCGATGGTCTTTGCTGGCATCTTCCCACAAGAAGGTGATGATTATGCTGCCATGAGGGACGCCATGGAAAAACTCAAACTCAGTGATTCCGCACTGGTTTTTGAACCTGAACATAGTCAGGCTCTTGGATTTGGATTTCGGTGTGGCTTCTTAGGAATGCTGCATCTTGAAATCTTCCAAGAGAGATTACGTCGTGAATTTGGCCTTCATATCGTTGCAACGGTTCCTTCTGTTGCCTACCATGTGTTTAAGACAAATGGAGAAGAACTCACGGTCAAAAGTCCACAAGATCTTCCTGATGTGCAGTCAATAGAACGCATCGAAGAACCGTGGATGACTGTTGACATCATCACACCACAAGATTACATAGGAAATGTGATGGGGCTTGTCTCTGAGCGAAAAGGAACATATTTGAACACCGAATATCTCAGCACGGGAAACGATCAGCGTGCGCTTCTTCATTATGAAATGCCTCTTGCTTCGCTGATTACCGACTTTTATGATAAGCTAAAGACAGTAACCAGTGGATACGCGTCTTTAAGTTACGAATTCAAAGACTATCGCAAAGCAGACGTAGTCAAACTTGATATCCTCATCGCGGAGGAAAAAGTAGAAGCTCTTTCTACACTCGTGTGGAAAGATGAGGCATTTCGTATTGGGAAACAAATCGTCACATCACTCAAAGAAACGCTCCCGAGGCAACAATTCGTCCTCAAAATTCAAGCAGCTGTAGGAGGAAAAATTATTGCCGGTGAAAGGCTCTCTGCCATGCGAAAAGACGTAACTGCAAAGCTGTATGGTGGAGATGTCTCGCGAAAACGAAAATTGCTCGAAAAACAGAAAAAAGGTAAGAAAAAAATGATGGCAATGGGTAAAGGAAAGGTTGATATCCCAACTGAAGCCTATCTTGCTGTCCTAAAACGATAATATGCCTCGAAAGAAAAAAGGGTTCTCACATATCATTTGGCTCTCCATCAGCATTATTGCCGTCCTTGGCATGGTGCTCTTTACCATCGCCCCTGCACTTGTTGGTGGTGCAATTTACTAGCATATGAAAAAAGCTATCAACATCGTCATTCTGCCGCCTGATGATGTTATTGATAGTGTGATTGCTATCGACCGCAGATCAAATGATGATAGCGATATTGTTTTAAACAAAGAAAATAGATTGCCACATATCTCACTTTTGATGGGTGTCATGGATGAGTCTAATCTTGCCATCATGGAAGCGATTGAGGAACTTACAGGAAATACCGATGCTTTTGGGATGACGATTGATAGATATGAAGAAAGTAAGATGGGTAATGGACTTTTGTGCACTGCACCGTCTCAGGATCTTTCTGATCTACACAAAAGTCTTCTCACCAAAATAGATCCACTTCTCACACATGACAGCATCCAGCAAAACTTTGCTGACAGCTCTGTTGATCAGGCGTATGTTGAATACGTCAACGCATTTCCAGAAAAACAAAATACGGAAAATTTCAATCCTCATATCACGACGCGACCTCAAAAAGAACCAATACCTGAACTCCCCATCACCTTTATCGCGGACACCATAGCTGTATTTCAACTTGGCCAAAGGTGCACATGCGTTCATGAAATAGTCAGATTCACCCTCTCACATACTTTGCTTTAAAAAGCAGAGTAATACGATCCTTTTAAAAAAGTATGAACCCAGAGTTAGAACGAAGAAGAACTCAAATTGAAAGTCAGATACTACGACTACTCAAACATGGCGTGCGTGTCGAAGACGTTGCACTTGTGCTCGATGCAGAAGAATTTTTAATTAAAAAACCTGAAGACAAAAAAGGAGGTGCTTTAGCGCACTTTGATGTTGCAAGGTTCGTTTCTCGAGAGCTCTCCAAGCTATCAGAGACAGCACTTCCTGATGAGATTCACACTCTTGATGAAGTCATAATTCCCCCGGACGATCGAGAACTCGAACTCTTCAACAGCGGCAGAGAATCTGCATACGAAAAAAGCAAAATAATACCACGTACAACATATCTCAGAGAACTGTTATCTGATATGAAAGTATCATACACCGTGTACACAGGTATTGTAGCAAAAAATATGATGCGAGGTATGAGCTATGTAATTTTTGCCATACCGGAAAAGCGTAAAATCGTGTTTGTAAATGATGAGGAAGGAAATAGAACCTTCATTATTCACGATGTCGAACCAACAGAACGAGTGATACGAACATATGTGAAACATACTAAAGAGGAACTAAAATCTCTCGAATTGAGCAATAAAATTTCACATACAATATGGCACGGCGACCCGGATCGTTGGAAAGAAGTATTGAAAAGCGAAATTAATACACCAGGTGCACCGAACAACAATGCTCAAGCGAGAGAAGCTGAAGATCAGGACAATGATCCCCGAGACGAAATACCTGAAGCTGGAGAAGATGAAAGAAACCTTAAATCATTATCTGATGAACTGGGCGTAGCCAGAGGCTATATACAGACCATTCTCGCGAAGCTGCTCGAAACACATCCTGAAATGGAAGAAATATGGATACAGGAGCGCAGAGTGCCTGAAACGAGAAATACTGCGGACTACTTCACCGCACCGCTTCTTGCACTCATACGAGCAGACGTTGAAGAAACAATGGGGATACCTGAGCCCGGAAAAGATGAGAGGACGGCTTCTCGCTTAGGAATAGAGTTAGAAGCGGATGGTACTACCATTAAAAGAATCCTGAAAATCATATTGAAAGAAAACCCTGACAAAAAGGACGAATGGATACAGGAGCGTAGGGAGCCTGGAAGTGCGCGTCTTAACGACTACTTCACCGCACCACTCGTTGCGCTCATGCGAGCTGAAATTAAAAAAATAAAAAAGACACCTGAAGCTGGAGAAGATGAAAGAACAATCAAGGCGTTAGCTGATGAAATCGGAATTGTGAGAGCAACCCTACGGGAAATGGCAAAAAATTTAATCAAAGAGAACCCAGGGAAAAAAGATGAATGGATACAGGAGCGTAAGGAGCCTGGACGCATGTATGTACAGGACTACTACACTGCACCACTTGTGGAGCTCCTGCGAGCTGAAATTAAAAAAATAAAAAAGACCCCTGAACCTGAAAAAAATGAAAGAAACATCACTCGGTTAGTAGATGAACTAAAACTGAACCTCACCACCATCAAAAAAATCGTGAAACGGTTGTTGAAAGTGAACCCAGGGAAAAAAGATGAATGGATACAAGAACGCAGAATGCCTGGAAGTGTGCGTACGTACGACTATTTTACCGCGCCACTTGTTGAGCTCCTGCGAGCAGAAGCTCAACGAATAAAGGAAATACCTGAGGCAGGGAAAGATGAGAGAACAAGGAGAAGTATGGCCAACGAACTGAGCGTAACTGAAGCAACTATGAAGGTTGTGGTAGCTAATTTACTCAAGCAGAACCCCGGAAAAAAGGACGAATGGATACAGGAGCGTCGAGTGCCAGAAGGTAACCGCGTGCTAGACTACTACACCGCACCACTTGTAGAGCTCATACGTGGGCACGTTGAAGAAACAAAGAAGATACCTGAGGCAGGGAAAGATGAAAGAAGCCTCAAATCATTATCTACTGAACTGAAGGTAACCAGAGATTATATACAAAAGGTTCTCAGGAAGCTGCTCAAAGCACGTCCTGAAATGAAAGAAATATGGATACAGGAGCGCAGAGTTCCCAAGACCCTGAATACACTGGATTACTTCACCGCACCACTTGTAGAGCTCGTACGAGCAGACGTTGAAGAAACAAAGAAGATACCTGAGGCAGGGAAAGATGAGATGACAAACAAAGCTACAGCAGATGAGTTGGGAATGGACGGTGCTACAATTAAAAAAATCGTGAAACGGTTGTTGAAAGAGAACCCAGGAAAAAAGGACGAATGGATACAGGAGCGTCGAGTGCCCGGAAGTATACGTGTTCTTGACTATTACACCGCACCTTTTATTGCACTTTTGAGAAAGGAAGTTACCAAAAAAAAAGAAAGTTGATGTATGCACTTTCTTGAAAAACACAAGGTGTCTGCACACCACCGATATCAGATGGGGGTTCTTTTCGTATATTTAGCCAGTTTTCTTGTCTTCAGTCTTGCGTTCTCGCTCTTTCAGTACCTCGGATGGAATGCGGGTCGGCTTACATGGTATATTGTGATACTCTGGTCACTAGGGTACACTGGATACTGTCTGCGATTACGCGATTCCATTGGACCTTCAGAGCGAATTTCTCCGCTAAAAAGACCGATTGGTCATTGGGTAATACTCGGTATTGCACTTATATACCTTAATGTCCTTGAAACAGCAGAAGCACAACGACTCTACCCAGCTATTAACTTCTCATTTATCATCTTTACCTTATTCTTGTCCGATTCATATTGGGACTTCAAGAAATCTCGACTATTTAGCTAGCATATGATCAAGAAAGTCTGGAATCTACTTCCAAAGCCACCACAGGCTTTTTTTGATGCTCATCCAGATATATCCCCTATTGCGCTATCACTCCTTCACCATCGAGGCATAACTAAAAAGGACGAAATTGAGACGTTCCTTCATCCGAACTACAACAGGGATGTGCATGATCCATATCTCTTCTCTGACATGCAAAAGACGGTCGAGAGAATCTTTGCGGCGATGAAGAATAATGAACATATTGTTGTCCACGGGGATTATGATGCTGACGGCGTTTCAGGATCAGTGATACTGACTGATTTCTTTAGAGCCATGCAGTACAAGCACTTTGATGTGTACCTCCCTCATAGAGAGACAGATGGATATGGACTCCAGATAGCGACAGTCGAATCCCTCCATGTCGAAAAAACAAAACTCATCATCACCTGTGACTGTGGAATCAGCAACACTGATGCGGTGGAAAGAGCAAGCCAGCTTGGTATTGATGTTATCATCACAGACCACCACGATGTACCAGAACATCCCCCAAATGCCTTTGCGATTATTCATCCGCTCATGCCCAATGAGACATATCCAGACAAAACACTTGCTGGCGGAGCTGTTGCGTTTAAATTGCTCCAAGCACTTCTTTCGCATCACAAAAAGGAAAACGCAGTGCTCCCAAATGGACAGCCGCATGAAGCACTAGAAAAATGGTCACTTGATATGGTAGCACTGTCATCTGTCGCTGATATGGTGCCCATGCTCCATGAAACGCGCACACTCACCAAATATGGTCTTCTCGTGATGAACAGAGCAAAAAGACTGGGTTTAAAAAAACTACTCATGGAATCGCGCCTCATGGACCAAGATGGAACCATGAAAAAAGATATCACGGCAAAAACCATAGGATTTAGTATTGCACCACGAATTAACGCAGCTGGAAGGATTAATCACGCAAATGTTGGGTACAAGCTGTTCGTCGCAGAAAAAGGAACTGATGCGGTTGATTTAGCATTTGAGCTAGAACAAAATAACAAGGAAAGGCAGAAGCTCACCGCTGAAGCGGTGAAGCAAGCAAAAAATCAAGTAACTGACGAATCTGTCCCCATAATATTTGTCATGGATGCAGACTGGCCAAGTGGTCTTGTTGGTCTTATTGCAAGCAGGATAAAGGACAAATACGGAAAACCGGCAATTGCCATGACCTACAGAAACAACCAAATCGTGGGTTCTGGAAGGAGTGTCACAGGAATCAATTTGATAGAGACATTAAGAGAAATGAGTGAAGTTTTTGATAAATTGGGGGGACACCCAATGGCATGTGGATTCACGCTTAAAGATTTTAACTCTCTTGATCAATTTAAGAATCAGCTGTCAGAAAAAATTCTCACGCGGTCGCACGATATCGACATGACACCGTATATTGATATTGACGCACAGATTGATCTTGAAGATATCACGTGGGATCTATATGATATACTGAGTAAGTTCGCACCCTTTGGTCAGAAGAACCCGAGACCTAAGTATCTAGCAAAAAATGTGGTCGTTCAAAAAGTAGAAGGTGTTGGTAAAGACAGTAAACACCTTCGACTCATGGTAAGCCACAAAACACCGAAACTTAAAAAAGCAATGGGATGGTCACTTCACAATGGAGACGCAGGCTGGGGTGAAAAACTCAAAAAAGGAGATAGTATTGATATGATATTTGAAATTGAAAAAAATGAGTGGAACGGCCGTACAGAACTTCAATTAACCATCGTTGATATTAAAAAACATGAAAGTTGATATATATACAGACGGAGGATCTCGCGGTAACCCTGGCAAGGCAGCAACCGGAGTTGTCATTAAAGACAAAAACGGGGCAACACTTGCTGAATATGGGGAATACCTTGGAGAACAAACTAATAACTTTGCAGAGTACTCTGCCATTATATCTGCCCTCACAAAAGCAAGGGAGCTAGGCGCAACTGAGGTCGACGCATATCTTGATAGCAAGCTTGTAGTAGAACAGCTCAATGGGAATTGGAAAGTGAAAGAGCCAACAATACAAAAATTGTTTGTACAAGCATATAATGCTGCTTCTGCGTTCAAAAAAATTCGCTTTATCCACGTGCTCAGAGCTGCCAACAAAGAGGCAGACGCCCAGGTAAACAAAATCCTTGATGCGCAGGTATGATCATCACACTCTGCTATTCAATGCAATTTGCTGATGAAGCTGAAAAAGTAAAAGAAGAACTAGAAGCCCTCGGTCATCAAGCGAGCGTTTCGAAATGTAACCACCAATACCTGGGCAAAAGCGACGAAGAGCAGGAAAAGCTCAAGCTTGAACAAAAATATGAACATGATGCCATTTTAGAGCATGGAGATTTGATCCAGCAATCAGAAGCTGTTCTCGTGCTCAATTACGACAAGCACGGTGTAGCTAACTACATTGGCGGGAATGTTCTTCTAGAAATGGGGCTTGCGTACTTCCTTGGCAAAAAAATATACCTGCTTAATCCGATCCCCAAAATGCCCTACTACGAAACAGAAATTATTGCGCTCAAACCAATAATACTCGATGGAGATATTTCACGAATCTAAAACCGGCCAGTAGGCCGGTTTTTTCTTTCTATGGGAGCCATCCCCTATCTGTTCTGAATCTATAACTAAAGGCCATAAAGAACGGTAGGATGAGCCATATGATCATGGCAAGTGGTGTGACAAAGAGCTGGCGGACTATGGGGTGGAACATCTCTTGTAGTGATGGAGGCATCAAATACAGGGCACCTGCAAAAAAGACACCGACTATCACCGCACGGTACGTTGCGAGCACCCCAATACTACTGGGACTCACTCGCTGTGATATTGACAGGATAACACTATGTGAAAAGATGATATTCACAATAATGCTAGCAACAATGAATGCTATCCAACGCCAATCGGCAAGCCTTTCCACCCACTGAGCAACAGATTCATGAAAAAAGGGCAACACGACCAGTGTGCCGAAACTCGCATAAATCGCAACAATATTCACCACCAAACGTGAACGTCTTACAAACAGAACGTGTAAAATCAGAGTAACTGCAAATGAAATCAACAGTACTGCATCAGGGGAGCTAAATAATGCATTAAGATCCATACCCCCTTAGTATACATTATTTCAATGCTTCTTGCAGTGCCCCGACCATATCAGTTCTCTCCCAAGAGAATTCCTCTCTTCCGAAGTGTCCATATGCTGCAGTCTCTCTATATATCGGACGTTTCAAATCGAGCTGAGAAATGATGCCGGCAGGAGTAAGATCAAATACACTTCTTGTCGCTGAAATTAACTTTTCATTGTCGACTTTCCCGCTACCAAAGGTATCAATAAGGACACTCACCGGTTCGGGAAAACCGATTGCATATGATAGTTGTACTTCACATTCATCAGCAAGGTCAGCGGCAACAATATTCTTAGCGATGTAGCGCGCCATATATGCGCCGGAACGATCCTGCTTATTCGGCACTTTTCCAGAAAACGCGCCACCACCATGTCTTCCTCGCCCACCATACGTGTCAACAATGATCTTGCGACCAGTCAGTCCGGTGTCCGCATGTGGGCCTCCCAGGATAAAGACACCGGTCTCATTGATGTAGTATTTGGTATTTTCATCAAGATAATCACCACAAACAGGTTCAATAACTTCCCTTTTAACGTCTTCTCTCAATTTCTCAAGCGTAATACCAGGATCGTGCTGAGCCGCAATCACCACCGCGTCAACACGTTTCGGCTTACCATCCTCATACTCAACAGTAACCTGCGACTTACCATCAGGACGAAGATATGCGAGGATACCTTTTTTTCTCACACGAGAGAGCCGCTTCGTCAGCCCATGAGCAAGCATAATAGGAAGCGGCATGAGTTGTGGTGTTTCCTTGCACGCAAACCCAAACATCATCCCCTGATCTCCCGCTCCCTGCTCCTTGTGCGGATGCCCTTCGGTTTCTTTCTCTCCTTGAGCAATATCAGGACTTTGCTCATCGACAGCGACGGTTACTCCACATGATTTATAATCAATACCATAATCAGCATTGGTGTATCCAATGTCCTTTAATGTCCCCCGTACAATGGATGGGATATCCACATATGTTTTCGTGGTAATTTCCCCACCAACCAATACTAACCCTGTTGTGATAAATACCTCACAACAACATGCGCCGTCTGGATCTTTATCCAGAACAGCGTCCAAAATTGCATCTGAGATCTGATCACAGATCTTATCAGGATGCCCCTCAGTAACAGATTCTGAGGTAAACAGAACTCGTTCTGCCATAACAAAAAGTAGCTTATATGCTACTTGGAGGATAGACGACCGCCTGAGGCGATACGAACGTTGTGGAGCAGTAATCTGTTTGATTCATCAACCAGATGAAACCAACCCGCAACGAGCACCATCATCTTTTGTAGCGTGATTAATTTGAAAAAAGTGTACCCGACTTCTCCTTTTTTGTCAAATTAGAGCAGCAGCTTATGCACGCTATACAGTGCCCCTATGGAAAACCCAACAATCATAAGCATAAGGACAAAGACGCTGTAGTGCAGATTATAGCGACTCTTTCTCAAATCTCCCGCATGCTTCGCTTTCCAATAAATAAGCAGTGCAAGAAGCATCTCAAAAGAAATGAATACCCCACCGATAACATCAAGTACCATGATAAAACTTCTCAAACCCAATGCGAACAGTAAAAAAGGAATACCCGTGACTAACACACCCGCTGCTCCTGTGGGCATGCCATAGTCCCACCTCAGCGAATCTCTCAGCGCCAGTGCAGACATGGTATAGCTGGTCCCCATTGCAATAACGGCAAAAATGTTCCCGAACAAAAACATGTGTTTTCCAAGCGCATTGCCAAGACCAATCGTAGCGACTTCTGTTGTCTGCACACCGGTGACCCCAACAACAGAAAGGGCAAAAAGGAGATACGCGACTATGGTGATGACGCCTGCTATGATAATCGCCTTTTTAAAATCAGTGTCCCTATTTCTCAAAAGCTCGTGAGCCTCCGGAATGGTATTTATCCCATGAAAGGCAAACAATACAACACCATACGGGAAAAAGAGGTGCGCCAAATCTGTATAACTGAGTGCATCCACCTGTATATGCGGTGCGCTCCACAGCGTGATAACAACAATGATGCCAAGGATAAAGAGGCTCAAAACAAAATCAACAACCTTCACTGTCCTGAGTCCCCCCAGAACAAGACTTGCCGCAATCACAAAGAAAATCGTACTCCAAAACGTGGGATCTCCACCAAAAAGCGTCGCAAGTGTGTGACCTTCACCGATGATATACACAACAAGAACACCTAAAAGCATGGTGTACAAAAGTCCGGTCATAAGCACTGCCCCCCACTTTCCGAGATACTTGCGCGCAATTCCAACAAGCTGATACGTTCCCCCTGTCCGTGCAACTACTTCACCGATAAGAAGATGTAGGCCCATGACCAAAAAGCCAAGAGAGATGATGTAGAGTGCACCCACAAGCATTCCCACTTTTGCTACGGCATATGGCAACCCAAGAATGCCCGCTCCAATCGTGCCACTTACGATAAGTGCAACAGCCTCAAACAATGATAGCCTTCTTCTAAATATACCTAAATACGACGCAACTTGTAGTGGCTTATCATCTCTTCTGTAACCTCGTATACGGCTCATAGCTGTGGATGTTGAATCTTTAACCTAACAGTTTCCCAAAAATCGCTCTCACCATGTTTTTCCTTCATGAAATACCACCATTCAGCACCCCATAAATATGCACGAGAAAAACCAATTCGCTCAACATAATCAAAATGCTTTTTGAGCCTATCAACATTCATGGTTTTCTTTTGTTCATCAAGAGAGGTATTTGTCGGATCAGAATCTGTAAACCACGGCTCTGCCTGCAGTTCTGATACAAACGTATCGTCAGCACCTCTCCCCCAGATAAGTCCTTTTAAACGGTACGTGGCAGGAGGAAGCCAGTCGTAGCTAAAAATGCGTCCACCCGGCGTATGAACGATTCGATACAGTGTGTGTCCGAAAAGATCCCCTGCTTTTGACGCTAATCGCCATGTGGATAACTCACCACTATCAGTTACCAATATCTTGTGGTCCGGATCAAGCTCGCGCACAATGTCAATTTCATCATATATTGCATCTTGTTGATATCCACTGCAGTCACCAAATTCAAAAGGAATAAATGGCTCGTTTTCAACTTGCCAATACTCAAGCGCCTCATGGCTCTTGTACCGATCTACAACCATACGGACATAATCCTCAAGATGATCCTTTGCATCTAAATTGGAATACCCTTTTACCCATTCTGGCACATGACACTCAGGCCACCTGGGCGCCTTTTGACCGACGACGAGAAGGACGCGCGCGTCATGTGCCTGGGCTTCATCCATCAGATAATCAACATCAGCAAAATCATAGACACCGGATTCTTTTTCAATCTCGCTCCACATGGCTGCAACGCGAACATATGGCGGGGAAAGCTCAGAAAGAATTGCACTGTACACTTCTTTCCAATCAAGACCCAAAGATTCTGCATGATTTTGATTAAAACTAATACCATACTCGACAACATGACGCTTGTAACTAAAAATCCACAGTATCCCGTATACACACAGAAGAACAGCGAGTATCCAAATGATTGTTCTCATAGTACAAATAAATATGAACCAACAGCAACAAGGAGTATTGCAAGGCTCTGTACAGCAAGCTCACGCCTTGTAAAGTATTCTTTCAAAATTTTTGGAGCTAGCTTTGACAGAAGATATACCATCATGAACATCATGACATACATAACGCCACCTATTGCAATCACGAGGGTCACCTGCCCTATGGCAGCAGCAAATTGCAAAAGAACGATTGCAATAATTGCTAGCACTTTATCAGCAACAACAATCGCAAATGCATGTCTTTTGGCATATGTTTTCGCTTTTTTCTTTTTCCTCTTAAATGTCCTTAGCACGGTTGGTGATAAAAGGAGCGCAAAGCCAAGAAGACCGGTGGTCGCCCTTGTCCACATAAAAGCAGTCCAAAAAGGGTAAAGCTCATACAGATATTTTGATGAAACATGCGATATAGCGAAAAACAATCCAGAAATGAGCGCCCATAAAAAACCAACATGCACTCCCCCATGTTTTTTGCTTTTTTCAAATGAGAGCATAATGGACGCCGAGATAAGCACCAAAACACCGATCATCTGAAACTGTGTTAGCGCCTCACCAAGAAAATGTGCTGCAAGCAAAAAAGTAAATACCGTCACCATGGCACCATTAAACGGGTTAATATGCGTTGCCTCACCTTCTTTGACCGCGATAAAGAGTGTCCAAAATCCAAGCCCGTAGGTGATTCCAGAGACTGATGCAATATACCAATCAATTCCGACGAGCGTTCCTTCAGTCAGCGGATATAACAAAAAAGCTCCAAACATGAAGATCGTGGAATAAAATGTATACACAATGGGTTTTCCGACTGATTTAGTCAGTATCAGCTTATCAAGAACAAGTACCACCGCAAGCAAGAAATACCCAAAAAGTGCAATAAAAAACCAACTCATACTATAAAAGATGTGTATCCGCTATTTCAGCACATTTACCTGTCAGTACTGCATCTTGCACATTATATGTTCCCAAACGAGGAGCATCCATGAAACCTTCCATCGCAGCCTGGGCAAGCCAACCAGAATCAAGCCAATCGTAGAGCCACTCATGTGTGTACCGCGGGTCTTCCTGCTCCATGCCAGCACCAATAGCGTGCAGCCACTGCCGGTTAAAGTCTTCTTGGGATCCAATTGAAGGGGACATGATTATTGGCATACCAAGTCCTGCATAAAAAGAAAGTTCACTTGGCTTTGTCCATAAAATATCAGTTGTCAAAAGCGCATCATCAAACAATGCAAAGTATTCCATTTTATCAGGCGAATAAATGATATTTACATTGTTTTTGTGTCTTTTTGAAATATGGAGCTTATTTACGATATTTGAAAAATACGTGTAGACATCCTTTCGCGCTCCTGCAACCAGATTAAGTCTGATCTCCCCGCTATCAATCTTTTTGTGTAAACTCTCCAAAATAACACCCCCGAGCTCTCTTTGGGCACCAGCACCTCCAACTGCAAAGGTAATCGTCAGTGGATGTCTTGAAGAGAGTTTGCAGTATTGCTTACCCAAATAATGATCAAGTGTCTTTTGATATTTACGAATATACTTTCCATGCGGATCAAGATTGCTTAGTCGACACCCTAAAGACTCTTTGAGCCGCTTCATGTCCCTCCCCCCAATGTTATTCTTCGGTAATGGAAAACCTGTCGCAATGATGTTCTCCCGCTTAATACCATATTCCTGAAGTCGGTCAACAACACGCTTTGTCGGTGCGAGATACGTAATACGACTGTGCTGCGGATCAAGCGGTACCCATGCCCTGCTGATATCAGTATCAGTGCACAAACAATATATCGGCCCTTCATACCCGTGTTCCTCGGCAAAAAAGGCGGTTGTAAAAAAAGCAGTAAAGTACGGGAGTGGTTTTTTGTTCAATCGATCGATTAAATCCTTTCCCCATCCTTTTTTTATCATTGAATAGATCTGTTGCACTTGCAATGTAGGAGACGAAAGATCACGCCGAGGATAAAAAGGTTCAATACGCTGCAGATAATCCATTACCCCGAAGATATAATCCCCAACAACAGGAAGATGTTTCATGCGAGAGATGGTTTCGTAGATTGACCTACCACCTTCCCACATCCTCCTATCACGCGCAGGAATCCCATCGTAGTTGTTTGCAGTGATAATCTGCTCGTGACCAGTCTCACACCCATCAGGACATACTGCGATATGCTTGAGTGGATTTACTGCGCGCTGATGACCATACCCCATGTCGACGGTCACGACATACGCTTTTTTGTATGTTTTTTTTGCAGGCATAACATGAAGATAAGAGCGGATGCTCTACATGCATAGTATATCACAAATTGCCTGCAGAGTAGTGTGGGATAAAACGAGGTGCGCGCAATTGATACTCCCGCAGCACACGAAGATCAGGAATACCTATTTTCCCTACATACAACTCATCAAGACCGCCGCCATTTTTCAAAAACTCCTGCACCTGCATGTGCCCTCTAAAATACACACTATCACGGGTAAACGCGATCTTCTTCCCTGTATCGATAAGACCTCGTTTTGCCTTCAGACATGTTTTCCATGCTGTCTGATCAGAAAGTGACATCTCGTCTTTCAAATAATGAAAAAGTTCTGCAAACGTCATGTCATCAGAAAGATATATACCGACAACACGAAGTGCGGGCCAAATTTCTTTTTCACCCATGGGCAAACCGAGCTGCTTTTGATTGTAGACTGCAAGCCCTTCTTCTGTTGTAAGATATCCCGCAGTCCCTCTCTCAAATATCCTCAACACTTGTCTTTTGCCGTTCTCAAGTCGAAATGCGTGCGTCTCTATCTCATGCGCGATCACTCCTTTTAGTCTGTTCTCAGTAAACGTAATCCCATCTCGAACCAACACACTCCCTTGCTTGCTAATAGCAATGTCTGCAGTTTGCCGCTCTGCTATTTTCACAGACCATCGTGGCAGAGACTTTTGTTTCAAGTACTGCTCGAGGCGTTTGACAACCTGTTTTTGACTTAACACTTCGCTCTGATCATCCTCAAGCTTGACGTTTTGAATATAATCGCGCGCATCGTGGTACAATTCTTGATCGACTCTGCCATATATATGCTGAGAATATGTTTGCAGTTTTGGCGTATCTATTGATCGTAATAGTTCAATTCTCTGCAAAAGCTCTTGCACTTTTTTTTCAAATAAAGAAGCAAGTGGGTGATCTATCTGCTTAGGAAATGATCGCAAATCTTTTTCTATGACATCCAAATTGTCGGGCAACTTCTTGTAAATGAATCGAGGGGAAGCAATGGGATTTCGAAGAAATTCCCGCTCCTCTTCAAGAAGATTAAGCGGCTTTATGTATGAAAGTATATTGAGCGAACTTTCAACCGTGTATATCTTTTTATCAAGATTCTTTAAAATCTTCTCATCAACACTTTCTTTTTTCTTTTTCAGCGGAGAACTGCTTCTTTTCACTGACGGATCGATCAAAAAGTCTGTCAGGTACTTTCCAGGCAAAACAATACGATGGTCATCAGACTCAAATGAGTGCGTTCTAAACGGGAGTCTGAGCCGACGCTCTTTGAGCTGCAAATCAATATACTTCCACGAAGGGTTAAGCAGTTTCTCATCAACAAGGACCGTATCAGCATGCAGATCAATTTTTGCCGGCACATGATCATGCTCAGTATTTAAGATCGAAACATGCTCAAATAGTCCAATAACTGGACGTTTTTCAGCACCAGTCTCCTTTTCTGATTCAACAGTGGTACTAAAAAGTGTCTTACTCACTTCCACCCCCCTTTCAGGTGTTGGCACTTGAAGGTCACTCACTTTATTGAGCCTTCTTTTGAGCGGCACTCTGTTTGCAATCTGCAAAGCAAGACCGGCACGCGCATTAAGCTCAAGCACCTTGATGCCGGTCTGTGTGACCGCAATATCAACGGCCAAAAATCCAATCTGGCTTGCATGTTGTGCCCGCGCTGCAGTCAAGAGTACATCGTTCCAATAAGGGACATGCATTTGAGAAATATGCTCTCCGTTAGGCAGCCTTCGTACATGTTTACCATGATGGACCGCATATGTTGCCTGACCACTACTAATATCTATCCCAATACCAACCGCTCCCATGTGCAAATTAGCTTTCCCTTGCGATTCTTGTGTCGGCAATCGCAACATCGCAATGACAGGAACATAGTTAAAGACAATCACCCGAATATCAGGAAGACCCACTTCACAAAACTGCTTAAAGTAATCTACTGGTTCGAGAAGTTCTTCAATAATAGCCTGATCTGACCTACCGGAAATAGCGTACTTTCCATCTAAGATAGAAACAATATGGCGATACAGCTCCTTATATGAAATATCTCGACCACTCACGCTTTTAAAACGCCTCCCCTTTCTCTCGCCTAACACTAAGATACCCTCACCCCCATAGCCACGATTTGGCTTGATAACAAAACGCTCAGGAAGCGTCTGCGGGTCAAGCTCATGGAGCCTTTTGTGATTTGAAATCACAGCATAGAGCTTAGCAGCTCCAATGTCTCGAGATCCAAGATAGTTCTTGGTAAACAGCTTGTCATCGGCAAACTTTTTGTGAGCAGACGAGTTGTACCTACCAATGTAATGCAAATTACGCGCGTTCATCCCCAATATGTCACGCGCGCGTTCAAAAAAACGAGTTTTAACGGGGTTTCGAATCATTTACTCATTATACTCAGAAAAAAGTGATCGAAAACGGAAATACTCTGAAATACGCAGTCCGGTAAATTTACCTAAGATAAGGGTAATAATCATAGGAAGCAGGATAAGTTCAGGCCAGGAGAGTACCAAATCATAGAATTTTGGCCAAATGATAATGTAATAAGAAAACATCACCACAACAAGAGTTTCAATCACTCCAATGAGCGCACTTCGAAGTCCCTCTTCCATCTTTGCAGCCATAAACTTCTCTGAAAGCGTGGACATGACCAACATGGGGAAAATCGCAACTGAGAGCGATACTTGGGTATCAAGCAATAGCATAATCCAAATAACGATCAAAAAAGACAGACTTAAAAACGACAAATTGAGCGCAACTTTTGGTAAATACAAAAGTTCAAATTTATTAAGCACCCACTTCACCACATAACTACTCATGACCGCAAACACAAACGTAAGCAGCCCAAAGCCAATACCAAGGACATAGAAAGAAGCTGTTATCATCGTGGGCGTAAACACACCAAAGGTGCTCACACCAACGACGTGGCGCATGAAAATCGTAAAAAAGGTGAGGAACGGAATAATCAAGATAAGATACAGCGCATTCGCAGACGCACCTTTCGCGATAAAGGCAGTAATAGCACGGGATAAGAAAAACCAGATGGATTTTTGAGAACTACTATCGACTACTTGAAATTCAATTCCTCGAGATTGAAGAAGTTCCGAAATACTCTCAGTATCGATCTGTGTAAATAACGGATTAAGTGCTTCAACCCTGGTAAGTAATATATGTTTCGGTTCAATGACTCGAAATGACTGAAACACAACATTTGCTGCAATATCAATACTCCCATCAGTAATCACTACAAAAAACTTATTCCTCAAACTTTCTTGAGTAACCGTATCGAGCGTTGACCAATACCGCGTAAACGCTTGAAGTCCTTGAGAACTCTTCGTGTAAAACAGTAGCATGTCACTTTCCCGAATGACATCTGCGCGCTCAGTGATCGCCCCCACCACCCTATCTTCAGTGATAAAACCCCCCTCTTCTTCCTCAACTGAAAGAAGTGTCAAAGCAACTCCTTGTCCGGCAGCTTGCTCTGCAATCTGAGCGATATCATCCCCTTTCGCATCATCTACTAAAAGCAGAGCACTTCTTTCAAAAACAAAGATATCCTTTGATGACGTGGCAATCTTTCTCCCCTGGCTAATGCGAAGAGACACTTCGTACTGTCCCGTTTTAAAATATTGATGGACAACCTCCTGGCCACCCTGACCAGTTCCATCTCCAAAATCCCAGCTATACCTCGGAAGCAAATCACCTTCGAGCGTAGACTCAGTCGCATCAAAAATGATCTTTTTACCGGCTCGCACAAATTCAGGCGACTTAATCCGCGCTGTCAGCACTTCTTCCTGCTCCACGCCTCCCTCTTGCCCAAAAGTAACAAGTGGAAACGCAAGCACAATGATGCTCAGAAAAAAAAGTGTTCGTTTCATATAAAATAACCCCGAAACAACGTGTGTAACGGGGTAGAGCTAAACGTCAAAAATACGTATTATTGAGCCTGTGATGCCTGGTAATTCTCAATCGCCGTTACAACCTTCGAATCTTTTTTAAGCTCTTCCATAAAAATCACATGCTCTCTGTTTATTCTCATCTTATCTTCCGGTCCATGAAGCTCGTTACCAAGTTTAATGAGGGTAAGATCAGGTTGACCAGCGGCAACTTCTCTTTGATTTTGCAGTGGTGACGTGAGCTGTAAGTAGTAAATATCGCTTAAATGCACAAAATCATTACTTCTATGGGATAGTTTTCCGAAATAGACCTGATTATTTGACAAAAAGACAGCATGATACTCACCAGTAGGTATCCAACTTTTCACCTCAAATACCCCCCAGATAGCTGCAAGAATGACAAC
>CAZCAB010000004.1:0-22573 GCA_964496615.1 uncultured Gammaproteobacteria bacterium
CTCGTTGGATTTCTTGGTCCAAATGGTGCAGGGAAAACCACAACACTTAAAATGCTCTCCGGCATTTTGTATCCTACCAGCGGTGAAGCAAAAGTGCTCGGACATACACCATGGAAGAGAGAAAAAAAGTTTCAAAAACAATTTGCACTTGTCATGGGACAAAAAAATCAGCTCTGGTGGGATCTTCCTGCCATGGAAAGCTTTATTCTCAACAAAGAAATCTACGAAGTGCCTGACAGGAAATTCAAAAAAACGCTTGATGAACTGGTAGAGCTTCTGGATATACAAGACATCCTTGATGTGCAGGTCAGAAAGCTGTCGCTCGGACAGAGAATGAAGTGTGAGCTTGTCGCAGCGCTGTTGCACTCACCAAAAGTGCTTTTCCTCGATGAGCCAACCATTGGTCTTGATGTCATTTCTCAAAACAACATTAGAGAATTTTTGAAAAAGTACAACAAGAAGAAGAAGACTACGATCATTCTCACATCTCACTACATGGAGGATGTCGAAGCGCTCTGCGATCGCGTCATCATTATTAATCATGGGGAGCTTATCTACGATGGACAGCTAGAAGAGCTTGTTGACGACTATATTGATCATAAGATTCTTGAAGTAACCTTCCATGAAAAAGTTAACGATTCTGATCTTAAAAAACTTGGGAGAGTAAAAGAGCGAACCATAAAACGAGCAGTGCTCGAAGTGGAAAAAAGTAAGGCAAAAGAAGTGGCAGTAAAACTTCTTACCAAATTTCCAGTCGACGACATTCTCATCAATGAAGTCGATGTCGAAGATGTGATTCGAAAGATATTCGTCAGTAAGAGAAAGTAGAAGCGACCGTTGGTCGCTTTTTTCTTTTTTTGCTATACTACGATCACTTTAGTCGTATTATATGTCAAAATCAAAAGTCAGTTTCTCTACCATGCGATCAATCGTCTTTTTTGGGCTCATTACCCTCTTGACGATTGCCATGCTCTATCTTGTCCTCCCCTTTATCTACCCACTCTTTTGGGCGGCAATTATTGGAATACTGTTTTATCCTGTGTATCACAAGCTCTACATATGGTTTCACAAGCATGACAGTCTTGCATCGCTTACCACACTTGTCATGGTGCTGGTCATTATCTTCCTCCCATTAACCATACTATCAATCCTTCTAGTAAATGAGTCACTCGAACTCTACACGTCTGTTTCGCAGACAGGAATATTTAGTAATGTAGAAGGTACTGTTGAAGGGGCATCATCGTTTTTGGAAAAAACATCACTCGCACCATATCTTGATTCAGTTAAAACTGAGTGGACGACATATGCAAGTGAGGCAACACGTAAACTTTCAGGCTCGCTTTTCACTGCGATCAAATCCGTAAGCCAAAACTCACTGCGATTCATGTTCATGTTTTTCATCATGTTCTATGCCCTCTATTATTTTTTCAAGGACGGACCAACTATTCTCAAACGCATTCAACACCTCTCACCGCTTGGTGACCATTATGAAGAAATGCTTTTTGAAAAATTCAAATCAACTGTTCGTGCAACAATGAAGAGCACTTTTATCGTTGGTGGTGTGCAAGGATTCATTGGCGGAATCATGTTCTGGATCACTGGTATTGAGGGAGCGCTACTCTGGGGCGTGATCATGGGAGCGCTTTCCGTTATCCCCGCAGTTGGCTCATTCATTGTTTGGTTGCCAGCTGGTATTATCATGCTTGCATTCGGACAATTCTGGCAAGGGCTCACCATCTTGCTTGTCGGAGCTTTGATTATTAGTACTATTGATAACTTCCTACGACCTCCACTGGTCGGAAAAGATATTCAAATGCACCCAATGATTGTGCTACTCTCGACACTTGGTGGACTTGCTCTCTTTGGTATCTCTGGATTTGTGATAGGACCTATTATTGCAGCACTGTATATTTCAATGGTCACGATATATGATCATTACTACAAGAACGAGTTGAAACATAACTAGATAATTAAAAAACAGCCTTTAGGCTGTTTTTTAATTGTGCCGGCGGACGGACTCGAACCGTCACGGGCATAAATGCCCAAGGGATTTTAAGTCCCTCGTGTCTACCATTCCACCACACCGGCATGAAAGCTATACTAACAAAAAAAATGATTAGTTACAACAAAGCACCTATTCCATACCTGTAATCTGACGAAGTAAACTCTCTGCCAAAGCTTTTGGTGGTGGATTGTGCTCTTTGTGTAGATATGCCAAGAAAAGCGCCTTAAACCGGGAAAAATCAAATCGATATTCTGGGCTATCAGCCAAAACGTCTTCAAAAGATGCATTCGATTTCTGTGCGTGGAAAAAACCGAGCCGAAGCGCAGCATCGAACAAAAGAGCATTTACCTGGTGAACATGAACGATATCCTGCACCTCAGATGTTGTGTAATCTGGATCTTTGCGAGCAAAATTCTTATCATCCCGCATTTTTTCCATTGCCTCACGAATATCTCGTCTATGTTCTTCAGGGATATTTGTAAGCACTCGCTCAATCGCTTCATCATCCAAAGTAGTAAAATCCCTATATTGGATACTGATAAATGGACGCGATTCATCATATACCATAACGTCAGGCTGGACATCATCAAAATTAAGCCCTTCTTCAACCGCCACGATCAAACCGTCATCATATTTTTTCCGCACTTCCCTGAAAAAACGATGCAGGTTATTTGACCACACTATTGACCTAATATCCCACGCAAGTACTGCCTCATAGAACTCACCTGATTCTACAAATTCTTGCGCACTACTCTCATTTTCATCTAACTTTTCTACAAACTGCCCAAACGAACGAGATGTGCCATACTCTCTCTCCTTTTCAATAATTCCTTTATCCTCGTAATGCACATCGTTGCGAGGATTAAATGTTCCGCGCGCGACATCATGGATGAGAGTAAAGCGCTGTTGGAGAGGTACAATTATTGAATGATCTATGCCCCCTGCAGACCTTTTGTCATACACTTTTCGATTCTCCATTACGCCATGTAGCAACTCATGGTTGATAACCTCCACCATCTTCATTATGTCTTTATCAAAAGCAATAGAAATCGATTTCGGACCATAGTTGGAGCCGCCAGGACCGACTCCGACAATGTAGCCACCCTTTTGCCAATACTCAGTGAGAGCCGCCGCGACGTATGTATCCCTTAATGCAATCTTCAAAGCATCAATGAGCGGGGTCCTGTGGTCTTCCTTTGACCCAGTAAGACCTCGTATCTTGTCACCGTATTTCTCAAGCAAAAAATCAACATCAGACTCATCTTGTTTTTCTATCTGCGCTCCATAAAGATATACCGCCTCACGAGCAGAAACATGCTCATCCTCAATATCATCATCTGCAAACTTACTGTCATGACCCAAGAAAAACTCGCCGTCTCTATTGTTGCTGACCCAAGAAAGTTCATACGGATTATCAAGATGATCTGTGGTGTTTAGCGTCACTTTAACGCCAGGATAGACAGGCGAAGTATCGACGTCTAGCTTCAATCTCATTGCTGGTTTCACGTCGGAATGAGCACAACCTATTTCAGGAGCTGTCCCAGCAAGCGTACCGACAAGCATTGCTCTACGTAACCATTTTTCTCCAGGAATTTTTGGCATAGACGGATTATATATTACTTTTCCCAAGCAACATCTTGGATACTGTTTTTTGCATTTATCCACCTTCCCAGAACAAAGAGTAAATCGCTGAGTCGATTGAGATACTTTAAAATATGCACATCTATCGCATACTGATCAGACATGGTAATCACGCCACGTTCTGCACGCCTACAAATTGCACGAGCAAAAAAGCTCTGCCCAGCAGCAATATGTCCTGCAGGAAGAATAAATTGAGTAAGTATGGGCAATTCATCCTGAAGTTCGTCGATCCAGTTCTCTAAAAACTGAACATGATCACTAGTAACCTTTGGTACTGCAATCAAATCGGTTTGAGCAGCTGCAAGATTACTTCCCACATGGAAAAGAACATGCTGAACGCTAGCAAGCTTCTTTTTGACATCTTCAAAAATATCATCTTCGAGCTCTGCTATCTGAATCCCAATAAGCGCATTAAGCTCGTCAACGTCACCGATTGCCTCAATTTCAAGACAACTCTTCTTCACCCTTTTTCCACCCAAAAGAGACGTCATTCCTGTGTCCCCAGTTTTCGTGTATATCTTTGACATATATAATCTTTTACTCTACACTGCATAGGTTATCATATCACGCTACCATATGGCTGAAAAGCTTACACATGTTGCCATTATCATGGATGGAAATAGACGATGGGCAACTGAAAAAAATATGCCCAAGATGCTTGGCCACACCCAGGGAGCAAAGAATGTGCGCACTATTGCTCAAGCTGCACAGCAGTTGGGTATTGACTATCTTACACTGTGGGCACTCTCCACTGAAAATTTGAAAAATAGAAGTGAAAAAGAACTGAGTCACCTATTCTCTTTATTCTCAAAACTGATTGATTATCTGCATGAATTTGTTGAAAATAACGTCCAGCTTCGTATCATTGGAGATATCAGTCAGCTGCCTGATAGCGTGGAAGAAAAAATCACGCAGGCTGTTTTTAAAACTAAAGACAATGATGGGATGACACTGACGCTTGCAATCAATTATGGAGGACAGGATGAAATTGTCCGCGCCGTGAGAAACATCCTCAAAGATGGTAAAACACCAGATGAAATTGATGCACTCGAGTTTGCCAAGTACTTGGATACACAGGATATGCCAGATCCTCAGCTCATCATCCGTACAGGGGGGCATCAAAGGCTCTCAGGATACCTCCCATGGCAATCAACATATGCCGAGCTCTACTTCACCCCCGTATATTGGCCGGCATTTGATGAAGAAGAGTTAAAAAAAGCCGTGTCATGGCACGACAAACAAGTGCAAAATAGAGGAAAGTAATTAGTACACTTCGCGAACAACGCGTGAGACATCCCAGAGAACCTCAAACAGATTCTTTTGAGTTTCAAAATAATCACGAGACTCAATAATCATACCAAAGCTCTCTTTTTTTGTTCCAATGACACTTACCTTGTTATCATATATGTATGTTGTCATAGGAAAGACAAGTCCACTTGTGGCGTAACGAAGTGTTCGCAGATCTCTTTTGCTTGTCGGCCAAATTTCTTCAATCTCTTTTTGTTCTGACCGAATCACGCGCAACTTAACTCCTGATGAAACACGCCTTTTGACATAATCATCCATGTATTGCTTACCTGGAATATCATAAAGATCTTTCATCGAAAGAATACCTCTGAGCATCCCATCAGTTGTCGCCAGTGTATCTTCAAAAATAGTTTTCACCCCTTCTACTCCTTCATATACTCTCACATGTGGTCTCGAGCCTGCCTCAGCATACAATGATAGCAGCTCTGGGAGTGACGACTCGAGCCGTCTTTGCTTGCCCTCAAGCATCCTGCTAAATGTTGTCGGCTCTTCGGCAGCATAGATATTCTTTCTCCCTTTTTTTGTAATACTCAAAAAACCTCTTTGTGTAAGATACTGCAAGATCTCGTGTGCAGTAGTTCGAGGTATGCCAACTTTGTTAGCTATCTGCTGCGCAGTCCCACTCCCAAGTCCAAGTGCAGCAAGATACACGTCTGCCTTTGTTTTGGTTATCCCAAAATCTGCCAGTGTTTTTTTAATGCTCATATTGGTCGATATTTTTCGACGACATATATACTATATATATTATGCTAAGGTAAGTCAAATATGTGCGTACTTAACGTAAAAAAATGCGACATATACCGAATATTATTGACCGTACTACAACTTACTGCTAGGCTTGAAACGAACGCAACAAAAAAGGAGCCGCAATGGCTATCGCAAATATTGTCCTCCGGATCTATGAACTTTCAAGTCAGATCTGCCGCCATCCTATTTTGAAGGACATGGAGCAAGGTAAGCTCAGTCGCGAAAAGTGGAGGCGGTGGGCAAAGCAGAGGTATCTGCTTTCACAAGGATTCCTCCCATTTCTTGAAAAGCTTGTAGACGCATGCGATGAACAATTCAAGGAGCTATCCTTCACCCTCTCCCAGAATCTTCTCGACGAGATAGGGCATCGCGATGGTGAAATAGTAGAAGATGAGGTTCACGCGACGTGGAGTCGCGACTTCTATGAGGCTCTTGGCGTTGATATCCAGTCTACGCGACCAACCCACGGTACGAAACGAGCTTCTAGATTGCTCTATAATGACGACGATTTCTACGAAGCTGTCGGAGCGCTGCTCTTCCTGGAATTCCATATTCCCATGGAATACCTCAGTGTCCGCTCTGGAATGTTTCTAACGTATCCTGACGCATTCATTGATGAACCAGATGACCCGCCCGATGTCCGTGCAGCCAAATGGAAAGCACGTCGGTACATTTGCGATCATATCGTGCACGACTTTGGTCTACATTACCCACTACTCCTCTGGGCACTCAACGGAATTAATCCAATCCAGAATGAGAAAATCATGCGCGGCATTGAGCGAGCAGCTCAGGCAAAACATGCTTTCTATCATGGGCTCGTGCTAGATGCTCTAGGCACATAAATGGTTCGCGCGTACCTGAAAACGCGCTCCCACAGTTTGGCCAAACTGAAGGAACAAAAAAATTTGCACTGCTGCAAATTTTTTTTGTACTATTCACCTGTTGCCCACGCAATTTCAAATAGTGCGCGTATCATTGAAGTAATATTTCTGCTTTCGATGACAACGATCATGAGTTCCTCTTTCAGGGTCATCAGTGCCACTTTATCTTCCCACACGTACATCAGCGATTGAAAAGGAAGTGATTCAACAATGCGAATCGTACGTAGCTCATGCTTCCCACTCTCTTTCCGCTCCCGCGCAAGCGCTTCATCGCGTGCTATGATCCGAATAGGTATCTTCTTTTTCGCTCTCTGTTGAGAGAATGTAGGAAAATACTCAGACATTTTTGAAAAAAGTGTCCCAACAGCAGCGACACACGCAATCTCTTTTGCTTCAGACAATATTTCTCGTTGAACCACACCAAGACCTTCCTTTCCTTCATAATAGCGGATGTCGGGCTTTTTCCCATGCTCAACATACAATGCCTCAAGCTCAGGGTACACACTTTGAAAAACATCCTGTGCACGGGTAATTCGCTCTTCTAGGACACGCGGGTCAGATGCGGCATACCGACGCCTGCTTTTATGTGCATACACTGACACCAGCTGTTTTTTTGCGAGCTGCTTAAGCGTGTCAGCTGTGGTGGATTTTGGCAAACCTGTTTTTCTACTAATTTGCACAACACTTCCTCGCCCAATCTCAAGCGTGCCCATATATATACGAGCCTCTTTTTCAGTGAGTCCAAGTTGAACTAGTTTATTGATATCCATATTCGACGACGGTTTCGTCGTTTTTTACATACCAGAAACATAGCTTATTTAAGCTAAATTGTCAACATATATCGCTAAGATGGACGGTGGGATTGTACGAATCCAAAAGACTTCATACAATGTATAGATTATTCATCACAACATAGTATGAGACAAAGAAATATATGGTTTCTCTCTCTCCTTATCGCTCTCCTGATTGGAGCGGGCATATACCATCAGACACGTCCAACATCCGAGGAATCAATTCGCGTAGGTGTGGTTCAGGCTCTCACCGGGAAGGGTGCCGAGCATGGTAACCGCGTGCGAGATGGTATCGCACTGGCCCGCAAGCACATTAATGAAGCAGGCGGCATTGATGGTCGCACTATCGAACTGATCGTTGAAGATGGAGAAAATGATGCAAAAAAAGCTGTTGCCGCTTTTCACAAATTGATCGGAACCGATAAAGTGAACATAATTCTAGGACCCACCGGCTCATCACCTTCGGTTGCGGCAGCATCAGTTGCTGAGGAGAATAAAGTGCTGATGATTACGCAGATTGCGTCGACTCCTGAACTCAAATCTGCGGGTGATTATATATTCCGTGTGCGCGCATCCGGTGAAGTCCACGGAAGAGCCATGGCTGACTTTGCATACAATCAGCTTGGTGCCCAAACAGCATCAATTCTATTTGTTGATCTTGATAATGGTCATGGGTACCGAGATGCTTTTCGCAAGCAATTTGAAAAAAATGGTGGAACAGTACTTTCTACTGAGGCGTACCAGCTTGAAGATAACGACTTTAGATCACAGCTTACAAAGATACAGGCTGTAAAACCAGACGTCGTGTATGTAGCAGGTCATTCAGCTGAACTCTCTTTTAGGCAGGCGGGCGAACTTGGCATGAACATGCCGCTCCTGTCGATTAACGCGGTTGAAAAGCCCGAGTTATTTGATATAGCAGGAAAATTTGCAGAAGGAATTTACTACACCTACTCGCTATTTGATGAAAAAAGCACTGATCCGATCTTTCAATCGTACCAAGATGCGTATACTGCAGAGTATGGAGAACTCAGCGCTGCTTTCGCAGCAAATGGATATGATTCATTGATACTTGTTGCTGATGCTATCAAGGAATGTAAGGGTGATGAAACTGATACTTCTTGTCTTCGGGATTATCTCTATGATGTTGAAAAGTATGCCGGTGTAAGTGGGATGATTTCATTTGATGAGTACGGAGAGGTGGAGAAACCACTGATGATAAAGACAATACAAGACGGAAAATTCGTGAAGTATGAGTAAAAAAAAGAGCCGCGTAATGCGGCTCTTTTACTAATTTCACTCTTTACCAGTCAGCACAGCTGTATTGAGCCATGCATCTGATGATTCCTTAAAGGTCTCCTCATTCACTACACCACCTCCACGTCGATGCTGCTCAGGCTTTGGAAACTTTGGCATCCAACGCCCCGGTGAAATGGCATATGCTGTCTTTTTCCCTTTACCTGCTGGACCAAATACCATAAATAACTGATTTGTATCTCTCTTGGGAGAATCCACAACAGGCACTAAAACGCTTCCTCGCATGATCGTAAATTGAATTTTGCTATCAGGGTGTTTGCTTGAAAATTCATCAACAAAAGCCTGGTTTGCCGCTTGATCACCCTGTCTATTCAGAGACTCGACTTCTTCTCGAACAGAATCAAGAGCAGACATATCAGCTTCAGAAACAGCACCATCCTCAAGAAGCTCGCTTAGTGACGCAAAGCCCTCTTTACCCACATGCTTCCCCATATCAAAGGAAAAATTAGAGACCCCTGGCTCATTTGCTATATTTTCAGGCATCTTTGTCGCTGCATCGCGCAGTAAATCTTCTAGCGATGAATATTGATCAAACTGACCACTCTTACTACCCCCTTTAAAACTGTCCGAACTAACTTGTCCCGCACACAGGGCTGAAACTATAAGTTCATTACCATCGCTATCAGTAAATGTGAAGAGAGGAGTGTTTGCATCAAGATTTTCCACTGTTGTTCCGTCGGCTTTCACCACTGAAACCTCTGTTGGAAGAGAGAAACCTCTCGAATCATCAGTCGCAGTTATCTCTACTGATTTAAAATTCAGATACTCATCATTCACCGTAAGATCATAGTGTCCAGCTGATTCGCGTTCAATATCGCCTCCGCACCCACACGGTTTTTCATTTCCGCAATTTTGACACATGCCTGCAGCCGCACCTCCATCTTTATTTATTTCTGCCATACATTAATGGTTAAACTACATGAAATTAACTACATCCAAGACTGTCGCCACAATTGAGACATTTATAGCAACTCCCGTTTCTCACGGTGATGTGACCACATGTAGGACATGCTGGTGCATCGCCCATCATCTCGCTCATTGCAGCATCCTTACTGTTTTGTGGTTGATCGGTCTGAATAAGTGTTTGCTGGCCTGGGAGCACATCGGTTTCAGCCGTCCGTGTTACCACAACAACATCTGATGGGGCCTGCTCATGCGCTGCTAAATCAAGAGACTCTTGGGTACTACCCTGCGCAATCATACGCGCAAGCTGCTCAAACTTATTCTTTTGAATCCCTGTTGGTTTTACTTGCACGAAATCAGTTCGTCCAAGATATTCCATGCCAAGGACACGAAATACCCAATCAATGACAGAGGTGCACACTTTTACATTCGGATGATCAGTCATCCCTGACGGCTCAAAGCGAGTAAAGACAAATTTCTCAACATACTTTTCGAGTGGCACTCCATATTGAAGACCCATCGAGACTGAGATGGCAAACATGTTCAAAATTGCCCGAAACCCTGCCCCTTCTTTATACATATCGATAAAGATCTCTGCAAGTTTTCCATCCGGATATTCTCCAGTCCTCAACCAAATTTTTTGAGATCCAATATTTGCTGAAACCGTAATGCCTGTTCGCTTTGCAGGTAAACCTCTCTTTTCACCATGCAAGTATACCCTTTTCTCGGTTACTGAGCCATCTCTTTGATACGTTTCCATCCTCTCTGACTCAGGAATGTGTTGCTGCAGAATTTGAGATGCATGCTCCAGTGCTTGGCTCACCTCTGCAACAGCGGGAACTTGCACCTCTTCCTTCTTCAAGACCGCAACTTCTTCCTCTTGCTCGTCCTCATCTGAATCTGAGCTTGTCGAAAGCGGTTGGCTCAGTTTGCATCCATCTCGGTACAGTGCAATTGCTTTGAGACACAGTTTCCAGCCCTCTTCATATGCCTGTTTCACATCATCAACAGTTGCTTCATTCGGCATGTTGATTGTCTTTGAAATTGCACCTGAAAGAAATGGTTGCGCTGCTGCCATCTGCCTGAGATGTCCCATCCAATGGATGTATCTCTTCCCCTTTTTCCCGCATTTATTCGCACAATCAAATACTGGATAGTCTTCTTCTTTGAGATGTGGCGCACCTTCAATGGTCATGGTCCCACACACATACTCATTCGCCTCCTCAATCTGGTCTTTTGAGAATCCGAATGCTCGCAGCATATCAAAGTTTGGATCATTATACTGCTCTGGTGAAAAACCACACCGCTTCATACACTCTTCCCCAAGTGTCCACACATTAAAGGCAAATTTAGCCTCAAACGCACTCTTAAGTGCCCCATTGAGTGCATCAATATCTTGATCAACAAACCCTTTCTCCTTCAAAGAAGCAGCATTAATGTGCGG
The DNA here is from genome assembly GCA_964496615.1 of uncultured Gammaproteobacteria bacterium. Classification (GTDB taxonomy): domain Bacteria; phylum Patescibacteriota; class Patescibacteriia; order Magasanikbacterales; family UBA922; genus CAZCAB01. The sequence goes on from CAZCAB010000004.1 coordinate 11,038, forward strand.
TGCGTCAGTAATATCTGCTGATCCTCTCATGTAATCCATGATCTCCTCAATTTGATCCTCCGTGTACTTAAGATTCTTCAGCGCAGCTGGGACTGCTTCATTTACAATCTTGAAATACCCACCACCCGCAAGCTTTTTAAACTTCACAAGAGCAAAGTCAGGTTCAACACCAGTGGTTGCACAATCCATGAGAAGACCAATGGTGCCAGTAGGCGCCAGAAGCGTTGTTTGAGCATTTCGGTATCCATGTTTTTCACCCCACTCGACAGCATCATTCCAGCTTTCGCGTGCTGCAGCGAGAAGATACGCTGGAGCATATTCAGGATTAATACCAACCGGCTTTACCTCGAGCTTCTCATACTCTTCTTTCTTTGCATTAAATGCAGCACGACGATGATTTCTCATGACGCGGAGCATATCCTCCCGATTCAGCTCATACTTTGGAAAAGGGCCGAGAACTTTTGAAATTTCTGCACTCGTTTTATAGCTCTCACCGGTCATCAGAGCAGTGACGCAACCAGTAAACGCATATGCCTCTTCTGATTCATAGGGGATACCACTCATCATGAGGACTGAACCGATGTTGGCATACCCAAGACCAAGAGTGCGGTAGTCATATGAACCTTGCGCGATTGAGCGACTTGGATACTGAGCCATCAAAACTGAAATCTCAAGCACCAAAGTCATAAGGCGCGTCCCGTGCTTAAACCCATCAACATCAAAACTGCAACTTTCTGGCTCAAAAAAGTGGGCTAGATTAAATGATGCGAGATTACATGCGGTGTTATCCAAAAACATGTACTCAGAGCATGGGTTTGATCCTTTAATACTTCCTGACTGCGGACAGGTGTGCCACTCATTAATATTGTCATCATACTGCGTTCCAGGGTCAGCACATGCCCATGCAGCGTATGCAACCTGGTCCCACATTTCACGCGCCTTAATTGTCTTACACACCGTACCATCAGTCCTCCATGTAAGATTCCAAGAACCGTCCCGCTCAAGCGCTTCCATGAATTTATTCGGAACCCGCACAGAATTGTTTGAATTTTGGCCAGACACAGTCTGGTATGCCTCTCCTTCATAATCAGAAGGGTACCCAGCAGCAATAAGGGCAGCAACTTTCTTTTCTTCCTCCACTTTCCAGTTGATAAACTCCTCAATATCCGGATGATCAAGATTCAAAATGACCATTTTCGCGGCTCGACGGGTTGTTCCGCCTGATTTAATTGCGCCAGCAGCCCGATCACCAATCTTAAGCCAACTCATGAGTCCTGATGACTTACCACCACCTGAGAGTGGTTCACCTTTTCCACGGAGTCCAGAAAAATTTGTTCCTGTTCCTGATCCATATTTAAATAGCCGTGCCTCTCGTGTCCATAAATCCATGATACCCCCCTCATTTACCAAATCATCATCAACTGATTGGATAAAACATGCATGGGGCTGCGGATGTGAATATGCGTCGTTTGATTTCGTCATCACTGCTGTGTCTGGATCGACATAATAGTGACCCTGCGCTGGACCATTTATCCCATGTGCCCAGTGAAGACCAGTGTTAAACCACTGAGGAGAGTTCGGGGCCACCATTTGTCTGAGGTGCATGACAATCAGTTCATCGTAAAAAACCTGTGCATCAGCAGCTGATGCAAAATAGCCATATCGCTCACCCCAGTACCTCCACGTGCCAACCAAACGATGAATGGTCTGCTTTGCGCTGGTTTCAGGTCCAAGCATGGGAGACCCGTCAGCTTCAAGCTTTGGTGATCCATCTTTGTTGTATTGCGGCACTCCTGCCTTTCGAAAGTACTTTTGTGCCATGATGTCGGTTGCCACCTGTGACCAGTTCTTTGGAATCTCAATATCCTTCATTTCAAACACCACGGTTCCATCCGGCTCACGAATCACAGAACTTCTGTATTCGTATTCTACAGAATCAAATGGATCCTTACCTTCCTCACTAAAACGACGGGTGAAGCGAAGGCCGTTTTCATTATAGGTAAATTGTGCGTTATCTGGTTGACCCAAGTGCAGATCCTGGATCATACGTAATTTGACTGGTCCCATATGACGACGGATTATATATACTAGATAGAAAATTAAGTGATTAGGGGGCAAAAAAATCACCATGCCATAAAAGGCCTATGGTGATCCTACCACAATATATTGTGCCCCAGAGTGGTTTCAACCACAATATATTGTGTTTCCTACAGGCACACGTTATTATATCACTTTTGTAATTTGGCGCCAAATCCCACACCTCGCGCGAAAAAATATCTCAACTCAGCAGAAAAAAAGAGACTACTTCACAAAACATTAAAACTTATCCACACTGTCACCAATCAATACCGCGCCCAGCACTACATTCGGTTGTTAATTGAGAAACAAGACGGTACAATACCTACACTATGAGCCTTGAAGAAGAAACAATTGACCGAATCATAACCCCAAAACAGCGCGAAGGGGAGGATGATGTAATCGAAGTCACCCTGCGACCGCAATCACTCTCTGATTTCGTGGGTCAAGAACATATAAAGCAACCGTTATCCATTTCCATACAAGCTGCACAAAAAAGACAAGAACCCATTGAACATGTTCTTTTATATGGAAACCCAGGCCTTGGTAAAACCACTCTTGCTAACATCATTGCCAAAGAAATGGATGTGAGCATCAAGGTGACGGCAGGCCCTGCTCTTGAGAAAGTCGGGGATCTTGCTGCCATTCTTTCAAATCTCAAACGAGGCGATATCCTTTTCATTGATGAAATTCACCGCATGAATAAAAGTATCGAGGAAGTGCTCTATTCAGCAATGGAAGATTTTGCTATTGACATCATTATTGGTAAAGGACCGGCAGCACGCACGATGAGGCTTTCCCTAGAACCGTTCACCTTAATTGGCGCAACGACTAAGCTCAATCTCCTATCATCCCCGCTTCGCGATCGTTTCGGACATGTCTATCATCTCAATTTCTATGACCATGGAGATATTGAATATATCATTGCACGAAATGCAAAACTCCTTGATGTTACCATTGATACGTCCGCAACGACCGCGGTTGCGCAACGATCTCGACGAACACCGCGTGTCGCTAATAGACTTCTTAAACGTGTGCGAGATTATGCCCAAGTAGAGCATGATGGTATAATAAACCACAATGTGGCAGGGGGAGCACTTTCTATGCTTAACATAGATGAATTTGGTCTTGATGAAGTTGATAGAAAAATACTTCAAACCATCATAGAGAGGTACGAGGGTGGCCCGGTTGGCCTCAATACACTTGCAGCAAGTGTTGCTGAAGAGATGGATACACTCGAAACGATATATGAACCGTACCTACTTCAAATCGGCATGATTGAGCGAACACCACGTGGTCGCAAAACAACACTAAGAGCGCATGAACATCTGCGAGACACCTTAAATAAGGAAAATAGACTCCTATAGTATGCTCAGCATTCCGCTGTACACAATTCTCTTCATCTACATTCTTGTATTTGCTCTTTTTGTTGTCTTCTCCATTATCAATTTCTATCATATTCTTACTGCGGGCGCTTTTACATTCGCCAGTTTTGCCGTTTCATTTCTCGTCTTCGCACTTACCATTCTCACACTCTACTTCACCTGGTATCTCCTTATAGACATCGATTGGCAATCACCATTTACGCTGTTTGACCCGGCATGGGTGCCAGATGTATTTAAACTCTGATATGGACTTGCAGCATGTCATCAAACAAAAAGGATATGAACGCATTGTGTTTGTGCTGCGTCGCCACCCGATTACCTTTATCCCCCAATTCTTACTCTTTCTCGTTCTTCTTGCAGTCCCGGTTGCTGTGTACGCGCTTCTCACTAATCTGAATCCCTTCATTTTCACTAATAAGAGCTTGTTTGTCATTGGTGTACTGCTCGGGAGTGCCTATTATCTTTTTGCATATCTTCTTTTTTATGCACGTTTTCTTGATTATTACCTAGACACGTGGATTGTCACAAATGACAGGATAGTCGACATTGAACAGCACGGGCTCTTTCACCGCGTGACAACTGAACTTGATCTTTTCCGTATTCAGGATGTCACCACAAATATTCAAGGTGTATTTGGTACGGTCTTTAACTTTGGCAATCTGCAAGTGACGACTGCATCATTTAACTTGCACATTATTTTTAAAAACATATCCAATCCAAACGAAGTGAGAGAACGGCTCATCCAACTTGCAGACGAAGACCGTAAATACCACTACGCACAAGGCACAAAACTCTGATATGCTCGCCTGGTACGCACAACTCAACTTCTTGGCACAACTACTCCTCGCATATCTTACCCTGATCAATTTGATCTCCTTTTTTTATTTCGGCCTTGATAAGCTCAAATCACAACTCTCAGCAAGGCGCATTAGCGAAAAAATACTCTGGACGCTCACACTCATAGGAGGATCACTTGGAACACTTATGGGTATGTGGTTTTTTAGACACAAGACAAAAAAATTGTCCTTTCAAGCCGTTGTTGCTATTATACTGATGATTCACGTTCTTCTACTTTACTTTTACTTCTCATGAACATCCCACAACTCTCAGATGATCTTACGCAGGAGCACATCTCTTTTTTGCAGGCTTTTTCACAATCGACACGACATTCAATCATCTCCATGGTCGCAAACGCGCAAAGTGGGCACCCGGGTGGCTCACTTTCATGTGTTGATTTTCTTTCTTTACTCTATAGCTTCATTATCTCTCAGACCGGAGAGAAAGTAATCGTCTCAAATGGTCATATTTCACCTGCAGTATATGCAGTCCTAGCAGAAATGGGCTATATTCCTAAAAAGGAAGTTATACAGGGATTTAGAAAAGTGGGCTATGTATATGAAGGACATGTGACCAGACATGTCCCCGGAGTCTGGTACGGAACTGGACCTCTTGGAGCAGGAATTTCTGCAGCAAGTGGTTTTGCCTTGGCAGAAAAACTCAAAAAGACAGAGGATAAAGTGTATGCGCTTGTAGGAGATGGTGAATCGCAGGAAGGACAGGTATATGAAATGATGAATTTCGCAAGCAAATACGCACTCAGCAACTTCATTGTCTGGATGGACTACAATCGCGTGCAGCTATCTGACAGTTTAGATGCTGTCATGCCTATGGACTTCAGCGGTCATTTCACTGCTGCAGGCTGGGAAGTTATTGAAGTGGATGGGCACGACTTTAATGCACAGTGGCGTGCACTAAGACAGGCCCACAGCATAACTGACAAACCAATTCTACTTCTTGCGAGTACGATTATGGGTAAAGGTGTAGATTTCATGGAGGAAACTGGACGGGCATACAAGGCAGATTGGCATGGAAAGGCTCCCAAAAAAGAGCAAGCAGATGAGGTGCTCGCTCGGATTGTACCTTCACCTGATCAACAAGCGCTTATACAGTCATTTCAAGAGCAGATAACATGGAAACCTGGAGAACCTGCATTTACCAAGGCGCTGACGCCAACCAACATGCACACCGGGACTCCAACAGTGTACGAACCTGGTGAAAAGGTGGATTGTCGATCAGGATACGGCAATGCACTTCGGGATCTAGGACTACTCAATGACACTATTGTAGCACTCACCGCAGACCTTGGTGGATCGGTCAAAACAGACACGCTCAGGAAACAGCAACCAGAGAAAGTATTTGATGTAGGTGTTGCCGAGCAGCAAATGGTATCATGCTCTGGCGGGCTGTCACTCAATGGATTTACACCATTTTGCTCAACTTTCGGCGCTTTCATGAGTTCACGCGCCAAAGATCAGGCACGGGTGAACGATATAAATGAGGCGAATGTAAAGATGGTTGCAACGCATTGTGGTCTTTCTGTTGGAGAAGACGGACCAACACATCAGGCGATAGACGACATGGGATCCATGCTTGGCCTTCTGAACACCATGGTGGTGGAGCCTGCTGACGCCAACCACACAGATAGAATCATACGGTATGTGGCGTCACATTATGGCAACTTCTACGTACGGATGGGCAGACACAAGCTCCCCATACTTACAAAAACTGACGGCTCTCCCTTTTATGATGCAGATTATACATACGAATACGGTCGCTGTGACGCACTTCGAAGAGGAGAGGGTCTGACACTTGCTGCAAGCGGAAGTATGGCCAGCATTGCACTTGAAGCATGGGAACAATTGAAAATCGATGGTTTCACCATCGATCTAATAGTTGTAAGTTCTCCAAAAAAATTCAATGCTACGCTATATAGCTCTATAGAAAAGACAGGAAAAGTGGTAACCGTGGAAGACCATAATGTGCGATCCGGCTTTGGATCTCAACTCGCCAGAGAAATTCTTCTCAAGAATATCCCGGTCCACAAGATGGATATACTCGGAGTAAAGGAATATCAGCTATCAGGTGATGCGTTCGAGCTGTATGATGAGGCAGGCATTGGTGCCAAAGGCATCACAAAAGCATGTAGGAACATATTGAGCTAGGAAGGAAATAAAAACGCCGTCCCTAACAATGGGACGGCTTTTTAAATAGAGTTATGGTCACGTCTGCATAACCTGATCTGACGATCAAGACAGATGTGAATGCTTCTTACGATGGTTTCGTAACAAGTATAGACTCCTTTTCTGAATAAAGAACAATATGGTGTGCGAATATAATGGTATTCACAAACGGTAGATAGGCGATCACCTTCCTTTCTCCTCCTAGGTAGAATTCATTCCTCCTTTTCTGCCTGCCTAGACACTGTGGCCACAGGGCCACACTGCCCAGACAGACAGCTGACAAGCTAGCTGTGCACGAGATATCCGATGAGTATGATACGGATATGGGCGTGCTTCCGGTTTAAAATGGTGGCGGTCCATTGAAGTGCCCTCCCCCTGGCGGACCGATAGTGCCGGGTGGCGGGGAAAAACCCGGGCCTGGACCGGCAGGCGGCGAGTGTGCCGATCCGTTGGCATTACCATTATGTTGGGGAGGTTCAGGGGGTTTTGGAATATCACGCACTGGCTCACGTCGCTCCGGCAGCTGTGGCGGCTCAGGACGCTCATTCAACTGAGGACGATCATCCTCATCTCTATCATGGCCTACCGGTGGAGCAGGCGGCTCAGGACGATGAATCTCTCTTTGTTCTCGATCGATATTTTTCACATGTTCCATCATTCGTTCACGCTCTTCAAGCAACTGATCGATCTGCTCAGGACGAGGAGGTTTTATTGGTACGTGGGGGACCTCAGGCTCTCGTCTCTCAAGCTCAGGACGCTCGTCTTTTTGCTCGTGACGAGGCTCTTCCGGACGCTCATTGCGCTCTTCATGCTGATCTCGGATGAATCTCTTTGGAGGAACAAACCCTGGCTGCTCGTCTCGTCTTTCCAGTTCTGGACGACGACCCTGATCTTGATGTCCGCGATTTTGTGGCTGAGGTCGCTCATCTCTTGCCTCATGACGAGGTGGAACATCGCGCTCAAAACGCCTATCATCAAACTTGAAGTCAATTTTTTCATCATCAAAATGTGGCGCTATAGGGCGAGGCGGCATAAAGTCATGACCACCCTCATCACCCTCTTCGAACGCACGCTGTGCTTGCTCATGTCGTGCCCGCTCAGCAAAATCCCGAAGGTCACGTTCTAATTGCCTAAACTGGCCAATTTCTTCGAATCGATTTCTATCATTAGATAGTTTATTTTCAAATCGCTGTCTCTCTTGACGCTGACAATTTTCATCACAGAATGGATCAAACTTGATTCTCTTGTTGAAAATATCACGTCTTTGATCTAATTGCTTGTTTAAAAGTTCACGTTCTAGTTCATCAACCTCTTGTTCAAGAGCCTGGCGCTCTTCATCACTTTGTGCGTTTTCAAACTTTTTCCGAATAGCTTCTTCTCGTGCACGTCTTTCGTGATCATTGCCTCGCCGGATAGCCTCCTCTTGCATCATAAGCTCCTGCTCCTGGATAAAGGCCCTCTTATCACGAAAGAGATCATCAAAGTTTCCTTGTCTTAACTCTAATTCACGAAGTACTTCGGGTGGTGCATGTTGAAATTTCTTTTGAAAGTTCTCAAAAAGCTCAGGGTTATCAATATTTCTTAGATGATCGGTAACTGATCGCGTCTGATGATTGATTGCTTGCTCAAAGTAACGCCCAATGTCTCCATGTGGTGGGAACGGTGGACGATGGCCCCCTTGCTCGTCACCAAATGGTGGAGGTCCGATAAATGAATCTGGATTTTGTGCAAAATCTCTCTGAAGTGATTTCAAAATTTCAATATCCTGAGGATTGCTTGAACTAATTTCTTCAAAAAATCTACTTCCTTCCTCTGCAGCGCGTTGTGCAAATTGTGCCTTTGCTTCACGCTCCATTTTTTCAAGGAATTCGCGTTTCTTAGGGTCTGATTTTACTTCATTTTCAAGCTCCTGAAGCAATCTAAAGGTTGTTGGATCCGGATTTTCTGCCATCTTCTTTGAGAGCTCCTCAAAACGAGCGACCTGCGTACTTGATTTATCATCAGTAAATGCTTCCTTAAACTTTGCCACAGCTTCCTCGTGATGTTCATCAACAACCTCTCTAATACCTTCGTGATCCACACGCTGCTTGAGCTCTTCAATGACACGAAGTTTCTTTACATCAGCCTCACCTTTAAAGCGTCTAAACATTCTCTCGTGCGCTCTTTGGCGAAAGCCCTCAGCAAAGCCGCGATCCTCTAGATGGTCAAGTCTACCTTGAAACCTACGAGCAGCAATGTCCTTTGCAACCTCCATCTTTTTGCGAACGTCCTCAGGAAGTTCATCAAAGTGCTTGAGTTCATCGAAAATCTCCATGTGTCTTGTTTCATCTCCTCCAACATGTGACACATATTTTTCAAATTTCTCTTTTCTGTCTCGCGCTGAGAGCTGGCCGACTTCCCCAGCAAATCGCTTCAGTGCATTTTTCTGGGCTCTCTCAAGTCCAGCGCGTGCATGTTCATCAACATGGTCACCGACTCTCTTGAGAACTTCCAAGTTTCTCAAATCTTTAAAAGACGAACCTCTTTGTGCTGAAAGCACTCGATCCACATGTTGCGCAAGACGTTCCGGATCTTTTTCTACACCAAGGATACTTCCTGCACTCCCAGCTGCCCGATCTTGCGCCGTCTGGACACTATCGATAACTCTTGCCGCAACATTTGCAGGCGCAGTGTTTGAAACCTTTCTCTGAATATTTTCCAAAACCTTTTGTTGCTTGATCTGCTTATCAAGCATATTTTCCAAAAGTGCATCTACGCCAGCATCACCCGCCTCCTTACGCTTCGCGAGCTTCCCTGCTTTTTTCTCAATACGGGCGACCTTCTTTTCAAATGATTTGATTGCTTTTGCCACATCTTTTACTGCACCTGCGTCATCCCCCTTCTCATCGATCACCTTTTGCGCTTCTACAAGCTCTTGGTTTGCATGTTTAAGCTCAATTTCCGCCTTTTTTACAGGGTTAAAGGTCGTAATTTCTCGCACACGACGAGTTAGACGCTTTAACCCATACAATGGATTGTCAGGCAGGATGCCCCCAGCAGTTACTTCTAAGTCTTTTTCAGTGACTTCATCATCAATTTTCACTTCCTCTGGCGCTTCCTCGGTCTCACCTTGCTGCACTGTAGCCTCTTTTTCACTTGTAACCACATCCTCCTGTGCATATGCTGGGGTTACAAACAAAAAAACAGCTACCAATAAGATGATACCTGCCAATAAATAGGTGTAAACGTTAAAAAAAGAACTTCGACTGTGCGCTTGGACGCGTGACCCTGCGTGATCCATACTTTTGTGTTTATTTTTGTTTTTTAGACGATTTTGTTTGCTTTTTTTGTATCGTCTGATGTCATTATAGCACAAAAAATCGGTTTTGTCAAGTTTTTTTACCCTTTTTTGTCTAGATTAGTGTATACAATTGTCCAAAAATCACGCTGAAACGTGAAAATACACTACATCGCCATCTCTGACCTCGTATTCCTTGCCAACAAGGCTCATTTTCCCCTCTTCCTTTACTCCGTTCCATCCTTTTTGAGAAACAAAGTCCTCATACAGAGCAACTTCTGCTTTGATAAAACCCTTTTCAAAGTCAGTATGTATCTTGGATGCCGCCTCTGGAGCTTTTGATCCTCTGTTACATGTCCACGCGCGGGATTCTTTTTCTCCTGATGTAAAAAAAGTAACTAAATTTAGCAATTCATACCCTTTTTTGATCATCTGATCAAGTCCAGATTCAGAAATACCCAAGTGATTCATGTATTCTTGCGCCTCGTCATCGGAAAGCTCAGCCAGCTCAGCCTCAAGCCGAGCAGAAACATACACATGCGGCACGTTTTCCTCTATTTTTAGCTGATTTTTATCTCCATCACTCGTGTTTACCACATACATAACCGGTTTGTTGGATATAAGGTGCAGATCACGCATCAAAACCCTCTCCTCTTCACTGCGCTCAATAGATCGAGCTGGTTTTCCAGATTGCAAATGAGAATCAAGCCTCTCTAAAAAAGCTAATTCTAGCGAAAATTCCTTTGCTTTCACCCCCTTTGCCTTCGCTTTAACCACTTCAAGCCGTTTACTCACGGTCTGCCAATCAGCCATGATAAGCTCAAGATTGATAACATCTGCATCATCTTTTGGATCCACCCTATTATGAACGTGCGTAACATCGCCACTATCAAATGAACGCACCACATGCGCTATAGCATCAACTTCACGAATATGAGATAAAAACTTGTTTCCAAGACCTTCCCCCTCTGATGCACCCTTCACTAAACCTGCAATATCAACGAATTCAATCGTTGTTGGCACTGTTTTTTGCGATTGAGATACCTCTGAGAGCTTATTAAGACGCTTATCAGGCACCTCCACAATGCCTGTGTTTGGCTCTATCGTACAAAATGGGTAATTCTGAGCATCTGCCTGCTTACTTTTCGTAAGCGCATTAAAAAGCGTGGATTTACCCACGTTCGGAAGGCCGACAATTCCAATAGATAACATAGTGGACCCGAGGAGACTTGAACTCCTGACCTCCGCCATGCCATGGCGGCGCTCTACCAGCTAAGCTACGGGCCCGTGAAGGTAAAAACGAGTATAGCAAAAGCCGCGCTCATGGTCAACGCGGCTTTTAAATCTATTTCTATTTCAAATCAATCTCTTTTCTCAGCGCGTATCCAAGAAGCACTCTGATTACTACAATTCCACCCAAGCGAATAATTTGATTCATGTCTGTTGCAACCGTAACCAGAATGATATCCGCAGCAATAATGAATTCAAGTCCAAAAATTATCTTCCGTGCGAGCTCCTTACGCACATCTTCCATCGTATACTCCTTGAGCGGTAGCTTAAAAAGTCCGATAAAGACAGAGCCGATCACCAGCGCAAGTCCAATGAGCTCTATAATATACCCGAAGGTTGAGATGATATCGACGATAATGTGAAAATACATATGCACGTGTTATTACTCAATTACTTCAGTTGATTCTTCCTCTGGATTCGCTTGTTCTTCGCTCTCAGAACTCTCAGGTTCAGATTGTTGCTCTTCAACGATCTCCTCTTCGACAACT
>CAZCAB010000005.1:0-22403 GCA_964496615.1 uncultured Gammaproteobacteria bacterium
ATTATTTGCTACGCAATCTTTTATGCGTTGCTGATCAGTATCACACACGGCCACGACATCAACATCATCCATGGTATGGAGCGCTTTATACCACCTCTTTCCAATACCCCCACATCCGACAATTCCTACCGTATGCTTACCATTCATACCCACGATCATTCGGCTTAATACGACGTGATTGGTATACGTCTGAATCTTTAATTTCTTCAATATGGTCCTGCACCAGCGATAAATCGTCCCAAATAGCACTTATATTGCGGCCTGACAAACCCACCGCTTCCTTTGAGGCCAAAAATACTGCAAGCTGAGCAGCCTTTTCCGGAGATTGCGCCGTCTCTTTAATTTCATCTTTCGCCCAGTTATACATTTTTGCGCCTGCTCGCTCCGGACCTGCCTTCACTATGTCTTGCTGGAGTGCTGAATCAACTGCACCAGGCGATATTGCATTTATTGCAATGTTTGCATCAGCAAGCTCATGCGCCAATGTTTCAGTCATTCTCAGTATGGCTGCTTTTGAACTGATGTACGATGTAAAATGAGGAAGTGGTTTCTCTCCCCCACCAGCAAAGGTAATAATTCGAGCATCATCACTTTTCTTCAAGAGCGGCAGAAAATACTTCACGCACATCATGGTGCCAAGCGTGTTGACTGTAAATCCTGAAATCCAGTCTTCAGGTTCAGATGTTTCCAAAGTTCCAATATGTCCGTAACTTCCATGTGCTAACACAAGAATATCGACGACTTCCTCTTTCTTGCTCACAAAATCTACTAATGAAAGTACACCTTCTTTATGAGATACGTCTGCACTATGCGATATAATCGTACTCTCAGAATCTGCCAGTAAAGAAGTCATCTCCTCCAATTTTTCCGTTGATCTTCCTGTAAGAATGACATTACAACCCTCAGCGACAAAAAAGCGTGCTATTGCTCCGCCAATAGTGCCAGTAGCCCCCGTAATGACCGCTGTTTTATTTTTCAACTTCATATAGTGTTTAAATCACGAGGTCGATTCACAACAACTTGCACACCTCCAGAATCTACTCTGAATGGTACCTCTCTGTATCCTTTATTGACAAAAAGATCACGAACAAGTGACTCTGATCCATCTCGACAATATACCATAAAAAATCCGCCGCCGCCGGCTCCAACGATCTTACCGCCCAAAGCACCGAGCTTTTTAGCCTGATCATATATTTCATCAAACTCTTGATTGCTCATTTTCTGTGAAATACTTCGTTTAGCTTGCCAGTGCTCGTCCAATAGCGCTCCAAAATCATCAAGCGAACCTTTCTCAAACGCTGACAAAATCTGTTTACCAATTTCTTTTGTTTTATGCTTAACTTCTAGTGCGGAGACTTCTTTTTTGCGAACTTGCTCTTGTTGTTGCTGCAATAAATCACTACTTGATCGTGTTACTCCTGTGTAAAATAAGAGGGTGCGTCTCTCAAACTCTTTTTGTGTTGTCCGTGACACATTTGCATGTGACACGGTCACATTTCCATCTGTGTTTATATCAAGAATACAAAAATTCCCAAAAGAGGCTAAATAAAAATCTTGTTTACCATCAGGTAAACCTAAATCCTCTGTCGCAATCTCAAATGCCTCTTCGGCAAGCTGCAGACGTGACACATTTTCACCCTTTAGCGAATGAAGGCCACTCAAAAGGCCGACTAAATAACTCGCAGAACTTCCAAGTCCCGTGCCGGCAGGCACATCCGCCTTTGATGATATCTCTATTTGTTTACCAATGCCTGTTCTTTGAAGTGCAGCTCGCGCCAACCGATGGTTCAAATCTGCGATACGCTCGACTTCTTCACTATCTCTATATTTCAGCCTTATCAAATCATCAATTGGTGGCCTGTTTAAGCCAATATACATGTATAAATTAATGGTCACTGCAAAAATAAAACCACCAAATTCAGAATAATAGGCTGGAAGATCAGTAGATCCACCACCAAGCGCCAATCGACATGGAACTCTTGTTAAAATCATATGTGAGATGAGCTAAGTAATTCTGACACACGCTTAATATCAGCAGGCGTTGATATACCACCTATGGATTGAACCGATAAGACGGCTTGTGTTTTTACATCCTGCACATACGCTCCAATCATATCTGTAAGGCTAAATTCATCGTTAACACCTTTGACAGGTGCGTATTTGAAAATATCTTTTTTTAGAACCATTATACCGTTAGCTATCAAGTTACTCTGTGGCTTGGCAGGCTTTTCAACGATTTCAGATATCGATCCATCCTCTCCCACAAGGGCTACCCCATGGTTCCAAGGATCATCCACTTGGAAACAGAGAATGCTCGACTCATGCTGAAGACACGCGGCTATATCACGGGGGTCAGGAAACTCATCGCCGTATACGAACAAAAAACGCTCTTCAGATTCGATCTGACTGCGGGTCGAAACAAAGCTCAGTGCCGTACCTAACTCAGAACCTTCCGTATACGAAACAGGAATGCCATGAAATGTAGACCCGCAGTAATCCCGTATTAGTCCACCAAGATACTTTGTCACTATTACGGCTGAATCTATTTCTGAAGGAAATGCCTCAAAAATATAATCAAGTAACGTTTTGCCATTTATTTCTAAGAGTGGCTTTGGCTTTGTCAGCGTAAGTGGCCGCATACGCTTTCCTTCTCCAGCGGCGAGTATTACAGCTTTCATGTATCTATCCTCTCACGAATAAAGTATGGGGTCTTCTTGTTTGTTTCGAAATAAACACGCAAAATTAATTCAGCCACAAAGCCAAGCATTACAAATATGATGCTTGAAAGCGCAAAAAAGATGACCAAAATCGGCAGCGGTGTCTGTCCGAAATTCCGTATACCTGCTACCTTCAAGTAAACCGAAACTCCTGCCACCACAACACTAAAAAAGGCTGACAGCATGCCCACCCCTCCAAAAAATAACAGTGGTCGACCACTCATCGTAACTAAAAACTTAATAGTCATTAGGTCAGAGATATCTTTCACTGCTTTCAGGAAGTAATGTTTTGATACACCAAATTTCCTCTCATGATGCGTAACAGGAATCTCAGCAACTCGTGCGCCATGCCCATACAAATAACCAGGCAAAAAAACATGCATCTCTCCATACAATCTCACGTTCTGGATGACCTCGCGTCTAAATGCCTTAAGCGCACATGCTGAGTCGTTCAGCTTCAGTCCGGTAACTCTACCGGTTAGCCAATTTGCCAAGCGTGAAAGTGCGCGTCTCCCAAAAGAATCACCACGGTTTTTCCTCCAGCCCGCAACAACGTCATACCCTTCCCGAATTTTAGAAATCATCTTTGGTATATCTCGAGGATCATTTTGCAAATCACCATCCATGGTGATAATAATATCCCCTTGCGCATCATGAATACCAGCGTCAAGAGCTGAAGTTTGTCCGAAGTCCATGGACAACACAACTATCTTTATACGAGATAATTTCTTGAGTTCCACCAGGGTGTCGTCAGTAGATCCATCGTCCACAAAAATCACCTCAAACTGCTCACCAAGACCATCCATTACTTGCACGATCTGTTCGTGGAGCAAGGCAACATTTTCCTCCTCATTATATACTGGGATTACAATAGAAATCATAGTTTAAAAAAAAGAGATAATTCTCCATTTTTTATATATAGAAATGTGTGACCAGTATAGGCTAAATAAAGGAAAAGGTCAATCCTTGGTAGTAGCCAAAAAAAGCTATCTACAGCAATAAACCGAGTGAATTTATTGCAAATTTACACAGCCTGAGCTGATATCATACACCAAATATGGCGCACCATGATACAAAATCTTACAGTCTTGAAGAGGAGAAAGATCAAGGTTCATAATTCCCTCCTTTATAAGCGCATAATCAGCTCTGTAAGGCAATGCATTCGGCATAGTAAATTCATCATAATCTCGAACCACTCTTTCTCTCACTTCCTGAGGAAGCTTTATACCGTCATAGTTCTGCGGTCTTAGATACCTATCGAGATTTGGCTCGTTATATTTAACCGTAAAAAAGTAGACAACAGTATTTTGATGATCGAGTAATGAATCTAGATAGCTCGCTGGAATACCAAATAGTTTGTACGCGGTGTATAGCCGGGTAAGTAATTCTTCCTCTGACGCAACACTCGTCTGTGTACGTGCCAAATATATATTGTTGTGTGTGTAGACTGGAATATCAACATTAGTCTCCAAAAGAGGAGTGAGTATTACTGTATCTTTTTCCGTATTATTGTTGAGCCACACATACAAATTTTGATCTGCAGCAGATAATGTATAGGAGCTAGCAAATTCCTTTTCGTGCAAGAAAATAGTTGTCCCTACGTTTATGGTAAGAAAGGCCAATAGCACATACACCACTGTAGCAAATCTCCTACTACGAACGGTTTGAGCCAATGTGGCATACCGACGCATAAGGTATTCGAATAGATAAAAGATGAGAGTGGCGAGCACAATCACCTGTATTAAAACAAACACCCTATTCCCCCAATGGTCTGACTGGACATTAAAGCCGGTAAGCACTTGAATATTGGGAACAATAATTTCAGCAATAAGTAAAGAAAATACAAATGAACTTACCTTCAACTTGGACAATTTCCTTCCTAGCCACAGCATGACAGCTGCCATCGATCCATACAGTACATATGTCTTCCACATCACCCATTGAATATTGTGACTAATCTCCTTACCCATTCGAGAAATCAATTCATGATATTGAGGCAACTGCGATATACGATGTACATTAAGCCAAAAAGGTATAGACACAACCAAACCTGTCAAAAAAATGCTACATATACTCCAATATATTTTTTCTTCCTTTCTCACAAGAAAGACAAGAAATAAAATGCCTAGCAAAACTGTTGCGTAAACCCAGAAATAGAAGTAGAAGAAAAATAGTGATCCATAGAATAATCCGGCGAGAATAATTGAACTTCGCTTTTTGACCTGAGAAAGAACCACATGCGATGTTGCATATATAAAGGCAAGAAAAAATGGAGCACCCGGGATAAAGGCCTCGCGACGCAAAAACATTAAACTGGTGACATTAGTATCAAGATTCGGTAGCGGATTAAACTGTAGCAAAAGATGTTTCAATTCTGCGAAAGATGAGGGGGGGATCAGCAGCGACATTTGAGGAAACAATACTACGGCAAAGGAGAAAAGAAGTGCATAATGCCGACTCTTAGTAAACTTAAAGATAATGGCATAAAATAGCAGAAAAATGAGCACTGGAAATAAAGCATCAGTGATTATAATTGCCCACCATATGGAGTCTGTGAGATATATAAAGGGGGTAAAAACTTCCATGCTCAATATTGGCCAGAGCATCGGAATGCCCTTACCCTCATACCTATCTATATCCCCCTCAAAAATGCTTCCATCACGTATTTCTCGCAATCGAGCCCCGTGCACATTAAACATGTCAAAATCAGCTTCTTGAGTCCATGGGATATAGTTACTATTTGTCTTGCTGAGTTCATGTACGCGAATGATATGCGCAAAAGAATGAATAAACACGACTACGAGTGCAAATATGGATAGCACTTGAATATTTCTTTTTTTCTCTGGTGAGATCATATGCAAAAACTTGATCGTTATCCGCGAGCACCGAAAATCATGAGTAAACGCCACCAGCTGACAATCAAATGAACACGTACATGTCTAAGGACATGTCCAATGGGTAGTGATCCGCGATATCCGTGCTTGACGTATGTGTATAATGACTTGAGAAAAATCTTAAGAGCACGAAGTTGATATACAAAAAAAATCTTGACTGAATGCATGCGAGTATCTTTTCTCGAAAAGGTACTTTTTTTCATAAGCTTTAGCTGCGCTACATCTTTTTTCACGCACGATCGATAGTTATCTGGAAGTTGACTATAGACACATCCACCCAGATCAATGATATCAACCTCACTCGGGACGAACATTTGCTCATGGACAATTTTTCCTTTTTTGAAACATACTCCACTTTTCTTGTTATACAACCGAGGGATGTAATTAGGGTAGTTAAAAGAGTGTTCAATGCGCATCTCTTTTACCATGTACTTTTTAGGTATGTTATATGCAACCTTGGTTTTCCAACCAGATAGAAGAATTTGCTTAATTTCATCAATAAGTTTTTCAGAAAGAAATTCATCTGAATCGAGCTGTAGATTCCAATCGCATTGCGTGAGTCCTAGTGCCTTTTCACGCATCTGAGTGAAATTCGTTATTTCAATGTTTGCCTCGTCAGTCTCTACCTGTTTGTGCACTGGTCGACCATAGTGTCTAGCAATCTCAAGTGTTGCATCAGTACTATTTCCATCAAGTAAAAAAACATCTTGAAAATCCTTAAGACTATCAAGACAACGAGGTAAATATTTCTCTGAATTTAAGGTGAGTATGGGAACTGAACAGGGCAATTTCATATATGTGCATCCAATTTCTTTACTTTTCTCGCGGGTGAACCAGCATATACAGACCACCTTTCATACATTCCTGATCGAGTCATCGATTGCGCACCAATCACGACACCTTCTTCCAAGGCACTCCCTGGCAAAAGCAGTGCAGCAGCACCGATCCATGAATTGTTACCGATATGAATACTCCCCTTTTCTTCAGGGTAAAATTCACTCATACGCGCATTCTTCTCTCCAGGTCCTGAGCTGGTGAGCATCGTAACACGATGCGCCAATGTTGCGCAATCCCCAATAGATATACTTCCGCCGGTAGCTTCACCGAAAACACCATAGGATAGCCAACAATTCGCACCAATCTTTATAGTATTCTCTGGGTCACCCGTGTACAGTCGGGTCATCACACCTACTTTGGTGTTATCTCCAATTGATACGTTTTTGAGCTGCACGTAATCTCCGATAGTGACACCCGAACCGAGCGTAACATTTTCAAGCTGTGTATACGGACTCACAACGCAATCTTCGCCTACAGTTAGCTCTTTTTGATAGTATTCTGAAATATGACTCATACCACTATATTATGATCTTCTAAGACTGATACCACAGTTGCAAACAATGATCTCAATGCTCGCTTGCCTAAGTACTGATGACAAGGTAATACGAGGGCAGGATACGGGAAAAACACTGTATTTTCAACCCCGTAGCTTTCAAGATCCGCGCGTACGTTCTTCAGAGACGGTATTGTGGCAGCAGATAAATCGCCGCAATCGAGCAAATATGCACCGGGATTAACTCCTTCACTGAGCTGCTCAAATGCCCTCAATCCACTAACTCGTGCCTGCTCGTTCAACACATTCCAATTCTCTCTGCGCTGCTCTACGATGGCATCTAGATCATTTGAACCATGATTTAAAACGTTATAAAGCACGGATAATTCAGCATCTGTCATTTCGTAGCCATCTATCTTTGCTCCTACAATAGCTCCACCAAATTCCACCGGAAAAATCTTCGAAAAACTGTACACTGCATAATCCCCCACTGAGCCGACGGGCTGACTATTGCATGAAGAACCGAATGCATATGCGCAATCCTCAATGACTGGATATGTTTTCTTAAGTTCTTCAATCTTCTCAAATGGATACGGATACCCAAATTCATGGATAATCAGCACTACTTTGGTCCTGTCGTCAACACCATGTGACCAACTACACACTGAATCGATTGCGCGTGTTACGCATGAAGAGACGTATTCATTGTTTCTCGATTCAAACGTCTTAACAATTGCAACGCTATCGTCTCGTGTCAATTTAAGCTCTTCCCTTAAAAGAATACGAATAGCCTCACGACCGCTTCTGGTTAAAGTGTATGGATTATCTCCTACAATACGGCGTAGCATCTGATCACCTTGATCTATCCGAGCACTCCGATCATACAGCTCCAGTGACGCATGCGAAAAAGGACTTAAACGAATACAAAGACTCACATCAGATCCGAGCTTGCCTGATAAAGAAAGATTACTTGAATTGACAACAAACGCGCCACGTTCGTCATGCATATTCTTTGTAATAAATCTTATTTGGAAAACCTTGAGCACCAAATCCTTCCTTATAGCGAGCAAGACCTGTATTCAACTTGCTCCCATTATCTTCCGTACTTATCCCAAATGAGTAATAAGGAATCCTGTTCTTAATACACTCCACCAAGAACTTGTGATTGAGAACATTACCAGGCCGAATCAATTGATACTCATAATCAATGCAAATATTTTGAAGATGTAGCACTCTCTTATTGTAAAGCCACGTCATGGCACCACCGATCATTTTCTTATCAAAAAAGCATCCAAAAATCTTAACAACACCGGGAAATCTTTTTTTGAGATCCACCAACTCGACAACACTATGAATTGGTTTAGCATCATGTCGAGTAAGATTGTTACTCAATAATTCATGAAACTTTTCTATCAAAACCACGTCATCAACCTCTCGAACCGTACATCCCTTTGAGATACCTTGCATTGTTTGTTGTTTCGTACTCAGACGATATGAAGAGAATAGATCATCTTCTGAATTCAACCCTTGTAGATCAACAATAAAACTAAGTTCGGTATACGCTTTATATCCATGCTTCCCAAGCATGTAATCCAGCGTACCAACACTCCCGAGAGAGAAAAGAGATGGAAGTTGCCTAAGTACCACTTTTGCAAAACCTTTTGCCTGAATGAATGAATCGAAAGAGTGTAATATCGACTCTATATACGCGCTCGTCATGAACAGCGGGTCGATAATACAACCACCAAACGTCGAACCGCGATGCGAGTACAATACCTCCTTTCCGTCCTGATTTAAAACGCACGCAGGAATCAATGCAACGGGTTTACCTTTAAACATTACTGCGCATGAAAAATCAGAAAAACGATCGCTTGGATGGTAATCTAAAAAAAGTTTAGTTTGTGCGAAAGATCCGTTATACGCGTTGTAGACAAAATCATCCCACGTAGTATCGCTAAAGACATCTTTAGCCATTACAATCTCCGTCTTTGGGACAGGCACTGACATAAAACACTTTAGGTAAATGTTTTAATCATTTCAACTACATACATCATATCGTCCTCTGTAAGCTCCGCATACATTGGAAGGCTCAAGATATCCCGTTGATGACTTTCTGCTATTGGAAAATCTCCTGGACGAAAACCTAAATCAGCATAGGCTGAAGTCATGTGGAGCGGTGTTGGATAATGTATCCCAGTATACACCCCACGCTCCTTAAGATAATCCATCAGTCGTTCCCGAGCATAATGACGTATCACAAATAGATGCCATACCGATTGATTTTGTAATAGCGTATAAGGGAGTGTAACCCCTCTGATGTCAGACAGCTCACGACAATAAAACCCTGCATTTTTTCGACGTGCTTCGTTCCAATCATCAAGATGTCTAAGTTTCACAGTAAGTACTGCACCCTGAAATTCGCTCATCCTGTAATTACCACCAACAATATCGTGACTGTATTTCTTTGGTGAACCGTGATCCCTAAGTAATCTCATCTTTTCTGCAAGGGATTCATCATTTGTAACGATTGCACCTCCTTCTCCCCAAGCACCTAAATTTTTTCCTGGATAGAAACTGAACGCTCCACATAGCCCCATGGATCCAACACGTTTGCCATTGTATAGCGCTCCGTGCGCTTGGCATGCGTCCTCTATAACCTCAAGTCCATATTGACGGGCAACCGAAAGTATAGGATCCATATCGGCTGATTGTCCATACAAGTGAACTGGAATAATCGCCTTTGTCTTAGGGGTAATTGCATCCCGAATTTTCTGTGGATCGATGAGATACGAATTATCTGATTGGATATCTACAAAAACTGGTTTCGCACCAACAAGAGAAATAGCCTCAGCTGTGGCTATAAATGTGTTTACTGGTATGATTACTTCGTCATCTCGACTAATCCCCGCAGCGATCAGTGCACACTGCAATGCATTGGTACCATTACTAACAGCAACACAATATTTTACACCACAATACGCTGCAAATGCCTGTTCAAATTCAGCAACATACTTGCTCGAGACAAATCCACTTCTATCAATGATATCTCTAAACTTCGTCTCTATATCAGCGCGAATAAGCGGATATTGAGCCTTGAGATCTAAAAAATTAACTTTACGCATATATCACTTAAACAAGTGGTACAACTTTTCCCGTGCGCAGGCTTTCATCACATGCAGTCAATATTCTGATCACATCTCGACCCTGTTCACCATCAACAAATGGCTTTTCCGATCCACGTACGCATGCGACAAAATGTCGTGCTTCTTTTGCCAATGCTTCACTGTTCTCCAGAGCAGGGATCACAATGTCCCCGCTTCTATATACTGGAGCAGATGGCGTCTCCGTAGACAAATCTACTTCTACACTCTTATCGTAAATGCGAATTTTTTCAGATGGCTCCATATCGTTATACAAAACCATCTTTTTACTCCCGCCGATTAATATTTTCCGTATCTTCACAGGGGATAGCCAACTTGCGTGGATGTGCCCCACCAATCCAGAATCGTAATTGATTGTCAAATGTGCCATTTCATGGGCATTGGACGTGACATGTTGTGTCCCAGCTGCAAATACACTTACCGGCCTGGATCCTTCAAACAAGTAATTCATGATTGATATATCATGGGGAGCCAAATCCCAAAGCACATTGACATCAGGCTGAATAAGACCAAGATTAATCCTTTCAGAATCAAAATAATATAAATCTCCAAGGACTCCAGCATCAACGAGTTCTTTTATTTTTGAAACGGCGCTCGTGTATAAAAAGGTATGGTCAATTAGAAGATGTACTCCTTTTGACCGAGCCAATTCGATTAACGTGTCACATTCTTTAACTGTCGAAGCCATTGGTTTCTCCAGCAAAACGTGCTTTCCAGCCGACAATGCTGCATACGCCAACTCAAAATGCGTAAAGACTGGTGTTGCAATTGCAATGGCGTGAACCTCTGGATCTGAAATTAAAGTAGTGTAACTTGTTGTTGTACGCACTAATGGGTACGCGGACTGAATCTTAGCGAGGCGCCCTTCGTCCAAGTCACACACATATCGCACTTCGCAGCCATCAATTGAAGAAAAATTCCTAACCAGGTTAGGACCCCAATATCCAGCACCGATTACTCCTATATTTACAGTTGAATTCATATCTATTTAGTAACGATCACATCATACCTGCACCTTACACCCGTGTCAACACTAGACTTTTGGCTATAAAGCGCTAAAAATACGTTGAATAAGCTCTTTTTGACTATGATTTTGCAAAACTTCGTGGCGCATTTCCTCTCTCATTTTAGTACAATCGCTGCCGTGAATCTGACCTATACGATTTGCTAAATCAACAGGATCATCTTGATTGAAAATAAGCGTGCTTGCACGGTCTTTAAAGATCGAAGTGAAACCCCTATTGGACACCATTGGAATCAAGCCCGAAGCCATTGCTTCGAGCACTACCTTATCAATACCCCCAGTCGGAGCAAGATTAACCAATAAATCAGCATTATGGTAGATATCGGGGATTGCATCATATGGGCAGGATCCCAAAAAATGAATTTTGTCATTGAGATCATTTCTTTCTATCATTTCAATCAATTCATTCTTATATTTCTGATCTGATTGAGAAACTGGGCTGCCAATCAAGTCGACGGTAAAGCTAAAATTATTACTTCCGGCAAGGATACTAGCTGCTTTGATGAGTGTCTCCAATCTTTTTATCGGGGTTATGCGCCCAACAGAAATGATCCTATATGTTGATGGATCTGTCGTACGATCTGACATCGAAAACTTTTGCGCATCTATACCATGGCCGACAAGTTTCAACTTACTACTTCGGATCCCAAAGGACTCTCTTGTGACACTAAAAACTTGATGTGATAATAGATGGGCTATTCTCAACCATAGGTTAACATTCCTATGCACATACCAAAGATGTATTTTCTTTCCCAGCATACGCCACAACAGTCCACCAATAACAATATATTCTGGGTTCATATGGACAAAAACATTAGTATACTCAGATCGAGTCGTCCAAATGTACTTCAGAAATGCAGTGACATATGAAAATTTCTTTCGTCCTAATTCCTTTCCGAGACTCAAAACCGTTACATTTTTAGGAAGCTCTGACTCACCCTTCTCGAGGCATATAACGGTAACGCTCTCACATAGCTGGGCAAAATCTTTGATCCAATCATGAAAAAAGCCAAGCACATCATCGTGCTTATCTACCTTTTGTGTAACAATCAAAAGTTTCATACTTGGAGCATAGCTTCGACCCATTTGTCTTGATCTTCAATGGGTATTATGTCGACGAGTGGCCCAGCAGGAAATTCATACCTCGCCACCCCCACGTCGTTCATAATGACTCTCGTGCCTAGTGAATGCGCTTCCATGGGCACAAGTCCATACCCCTCACTTAAACTCGGAAACAGCACACAATCGACGGTAGCCAAATAATCCTGAGGGTCCTCAACCCAACTTTCCATGATCACATTTTTTTCGAGATTTTCGTTTCGAATCTTCTTCGCTATACTCCCCTTTTGACTTCCCTCACCGACGATAAGAAATAATGCCGATGGCTTTTTATCAAGAATTTTCCTAAACACATCAATCATCCACTCAATATTTTTAACCTTCTCAATTCTACCAATCATCGCATATATCGGAGTATTCGAAGGATACTTGATATGAATATCATTATAGTCAGCACGGGGTGATGTGTCTTCTTGAGCAACCGAACGCACTAAAATACGTTCGGACGAAAATCCCATCGCAATAACGTGTTCCCTTATTCGCTCCCCAACAACTCTGACTGTATCTGCGCGGCCCAAAACCCATTTTCCGATATGGTATTGCAGGCGATTCATGACAGATGACGATCTAAAGTATGGTGAACCAAAAAAATCACCATGTAACTGAACTTCGAGACTTAATCCGCTCCTTTTTTTCAAAATGAACCCTGCCAAGCCTAAAAAGAATGGATCTTGAACCGTTATTCTACTTATCTCTGGTCTTTTTTTAGTAATTGCAAGACCTTCCGTTATTAGACGCAAAAATTGTATAAGCTTAAACCCTCCGGTCGACTGCACCTGCACACGCTGTGCAAGAGAAAAACTTCTCTTATGGTTATGAGGAATGAGTATGTGAAGATCTTCCTCCTGAGAATAGCGGATCATCCGTCTGGCAACCCGACTTTCGGGATTTAGTATCTTTCTATCAATACTCAACATCAATACTGCCATACACACGCTTAACCCTCGTTCTTTATCTTCTCAAGTAGACTTTTTGTGTTTGTAAGCATGGTTGTAAAGGAAAATTGTTCAAACAGTTGCGCTCTATATTCGTTGTCTTTCACTAGAGGATAGGCATCCTCCCCTTTTTCAAGGGTATACTCAATCTTTTCGTAAATCTCGTCTGCGTTGTTAAACGTGAATAGACCCCCATTTTTTCCCTCATTTACCAGTTCTGGATTCCCACAGATATTGCTTGCTAATACTGGACGCCCGCATGAAAGCACCTCTAAAAGAACATGAGACAATCCTTCATACCCGCTATTTAGTACAAATACATCACTCGTTTTCATATATGCCAATGCTTCCTGGTGTGGAACCGATCCAGTCAGCGTCACAACATTATTTAAGGAAAGGGTATCAACAAGTTTCTTTAAATTCTCCATTTGAGGACCATCACCAACTATTTTCAATCGAGCTTCTGGAAATCTTTCGATAATCTTCGGCATAAGTGAGATCAATGTATCCATGCCCTTCCACTGAGCAAGGCGCCCTACTGAGACGATCCATTTTTCATCTTCAGGTTTATCCATCTTGCGTGCCTCTTTAAAATCAACCGCGTTATACACGACACTCACATTTTGTTCAGGAGCACCCCACCCAACAACAATCCCGCGCAAGTATTGGCTTGGGACAATAACGTGATCAACGTGACTTACGACAAACGATTCTATCTTCTTAAGAAGACGCACAAAAAAAGAGTGCTTTGTGTTGTTTTGAAATTCGTCCATCGAATCAGTCACACCAAACCGCTGCCTCCCTTGCTCCCACGCATAGTCACCAACCACTTTGGTTAATACTTTTACGCCACGAAGACGCGCAGCACAAAGTGCAAAAAAACCGGCATTTACAGGACCCATGGCGTATACGACATCAAACCGTTTCGCGTGCTTTATGAGCAAATACAAATAATGAGCATATCTGAGCAGCTTATGTTTGTAACCCACTTTATGAACAGGGCAGTCGACAACACCGACATCGGAATCTGGGTTAAGTGACACTATTTCAACATACACCCCACGGATAAGGAACGATTTGGTCAACATGGTTAAATAAGTAGCAGGCCCGCCCCTTTCAGGTGGAAATATATCCGCTGCAATAAGGAGTTTCATATTGTTATGTTATTAATGAGTCCTCGCATATCATTTTGAATAGTATCCCAACTATATGTACTTCTTACCAACTCTTTGGCACGATTCACGAGTATTTCACGCTCTTGATCTGATATCGCAAGTATACGTTTCACCGTAAGTGCGATACTGTCAGGATTTTCTTTTTCACACACAAATCCGGTTTCATTATCATGGAGAAAATCAGGAATTCCCCCAGCATCGGTGCCAATAGTCGGCAGTCCGCACGCCATTGCTTCTAAGAATGCGTTGCCCAACCCCTCTGTGATAGACGGGCGAATAAATATGTCAGAAGCTTTGAGAATCAACGGCAGATCATCGTGAGACACGTTTCCAAGAAAGTTCACTCTATGACTAACACCTAACTTAGATGCGAGTTCCTGCAATGAAGATTGCAACTCTCCGGAACCGCAAACTACGAAGCACACTTGCTCTGGCAATAAGGGAAGGGCAGACACAACATGCTCAATACCGTTTTTTGTAACCAATCTCGAAGCAGTGACTAATATAGTGCTATTATCGGGGAAACCAAAAGACGACCGAATTTCTCGCACACGCTGCTCATCCTCGTTTTTCATAAAACGAGCGATGTCTACCCCGTTAGGTATCACTTTTGAAGGGCCTCCAGAAAACCCCATCTGCATACCCCACCTAAGCAGGTAGTTGCTGATGGCTTGCAAACCATGCGCCTGGGTAAAAATCTCATTAAACTGGCGACGAACAAATCTAACTTTATGTAATATGTACTCAATCGGATCCCCTTCTTGCAGCGTAAGTAGAAAAGGTGTTTTGGTTTTTTTTGAAAACTTTCTTGCCGCGAACCCGGAGTAGCTGGCCATAATCGACCAAACCATGTTAAACGCCTGCATCTGGTGCAAATGTATCCCGCGTATGTGGCCCAAAATACCTAAATAAAACTTATCGAAAAATGGAATACCTAAACCAATTCTATGAATAGTAACATTCCCGACCCTTTGGACAGGTGGCAAACTTCTATCCATGCGGGCGGTAATCATGTGAAAATCAATATCTTTCAGGCGATCAGTGATCTCTTTTACTGCAACTTCCGCGCCCCCAATAAATGGACTATACGCTGTGGAGTAGATGAGAACTCTCATATCGTAACTAAGAAAGACGCTTTTCAAAATCTTCGATTGTCTTATGCAGTCCTTCTTCTAGAGAAATGCGCGGCTCCCAATCTAAGACACGTTTTGCCAAACCAATCTCTGGACATCGTCTCATAGGATCGTCCTCTCTAAAAGATTCGGTGTACTTGATGGACGATTTGCTCCCGGTTAGCTGAATCACCGTCTCTGCAAGGTGTTTGATAGTGATCTCATTTGGATTTCCTAAATTCACCGGTCCCTGAAACTCAGCAGGACTGTTCATCATGCGCACAAAACCATCAATCAAATCATCGACATAACAAAAACTGCGGGTCTGACTCCCATCACCATCAATGTGCAAGTCTTCACCACGAAGCGCTGCGAGTATAAAATTCGACACAACACGACCATCCTCAAAAGCCATGCGCGGCCCATACGTGTTAAAAATGCGCACCACCTTGATCTCCATCTCGTGCATTCTGTAATAATCAAAACAAAGTGTTTCAGCACAGCGTTTACCCTCATCATAACATGCACGCGGCCCTATGGTATTCACATTACCCTGATACTCTTCCTTTTGCGGATGAACTTCTGGATCTCCATATATCTCAGATGTGGAGGCCTGAAGAATGCGCGCATCATGTCTTCGCGCAAAACCAAGCATATTGATCATGCCGATTGTGCTCGCTTTGATTGTTCTTACCGGATTAGTCTGGTAGTGA
The DNA here is from genome assembly GCA_964496615.1 of uncultured Gammaproteobacteria bacterium. Lineage (GTDB taxonomy): Bacteria > Patescibacteriota > Patescibacteriia > Magasanikbacterales > UBA922 > CAZCAB01. The sequence continues at coordinate 16,181 of CAZCAB010000005.1, forward strand.
ATTGGCGAAGCTGGGCATGCCAAATTGTAAACCTGATCAATATGCGTATCAAGAAAAAAAGGATCAATGATGTCATGCTCGATAAATGTAAATTTATTATCATCTTTAAAACCAGCGAGGTTGGAAATGTCGCCTGTTAAAAGATTGTCCACTGCAAAAACAGCATGCCCTTCGCTAAGTAATGCTTTACATAAATGGGAGCCCAGGAATCCAGCACCCCCGGTGACAAGAATATTCATACAGATTAGGTAACTGTTTGAAGTAATATTTTAGTTCAAAATGGTCTTTTCGTCAAGTTTCACTGAGCTGCTCTTTATGGCTATTTAATCCATGTAGCACGCTAAAAACAGGCTCGCCACTGTCATCATACAATATCACGTTCTTCACATAAAACCCTTGAATACTCTGCTTTATGATAATCCCGCTTGTAGAAAGAGATCTTTTGCCCTTGAGTAGCGATGGATCAAGTGCCTCAATGAAGTGAAGCGTTACGTCATCAGCGAGCAAATGTGCATATTTAACAAAATTGTCAGAGGATACAAATGGCACGAAATCATAAAAAGCTCGCCTTTCAAAAAGCCAAAGTGCAGCCGGCCACGCAATGTTTGCATCATAGATAAATATATGATTCATACCTTCTGGGCCAACGGTTGGCCCTTCGTATCCATTGTATAAGCGACCTGTTTTTGATCGGAGCCGATGGTATGCATCGTATCTATTGATCTTGATCTTCTCTGTATACACATCCAAATATTCATCAAGAACATGTACGTTAGTAGGGCGAGAAACAATGGACGATTGCAGCAGAGATGAATCCGAAATGATCCCTGGGAATGTATACCCATTAAAAACACGCAGCAGCATTAAACCCACAACCCCTGCTGCGACAATGAAAGATACGTCCTGGATCTTTTTTGGCACCATTGTACGCAATAATCCCACGACTCCATATGCAGACAGTAAAGATATGATAGCAAGTCCTGGAACTATGAAGCGCAGTTCAACTCCAACAAGTAGTAGAAATCCCAAAAAACACACCAAAAGCGTAAGCAGAAGCGATCTTCTCGAATCTGTATGCACAGAACCCTTCCACACTAATAAAATGCCCAGTACCGCTGAGATAATATGTATTTCAGATAGTGCATGTACTAACATCGGTATAAGTTCCCCTACTCGATCTGCAACATGTCCAACACCGGATAGCCGCCACGGAGTCTCTTGAGAAAACAATCTTGAGAGCTGCAAGTCGAAATGTCCAACAGAATTGTACAACATTAGATTGTATATAAGTTGAGGTATCATGCTACATACCAAAATCAAACCTGCAAACCAAAGTCTTTTGTTCTTCAAAAGATCCCTTCTTTTCATTATGACAAACAACAAAAAACCACCTATAAAAAATAAAGAGGTGTATTTCGTCAACATGACAAGACTTGCAGATACACCCAAGAAAACCCAATACTTTTCATCTTTTAAAAACCGCAAACTAGCCAAAAAGAACAAGGTTCCAAAAAAAAGCACTCCTCCATCGAGGAATGCATTTTGGGCCGTCCAAACAAATGTGCTACTAGCAATTAGAAACAGTGATGCACATATCGCAAAACGTCTATCAGGCCACAGTTCTCTAGCAGACAAGTACACCAAAGCTATGGTGCCATAAGCCATCAAAAAAAAAGGGAGTTTAGCCAAAAAAATGGAACTCCCATATTTCAAAAAAATATGTTGTACCAGAAATAAAAGCGGTGGATGATCATGAAATGACAGATGTACCCACCATGATGGAGATGCAAACCACTCGATTGGCGTGCGCTGCTCTGCAGCAAACATATAGTCGAGTAGTCCAATCGACCGCACGGAGTAGACTGCATCATCCCCTACCATTCCTCTGTGCGTCATCCCGGGCACGGACAGAATCACAGCAATAGCACAAATGAGCAATATATCCTTCCAATACTTTCGCGTCCTTACCATATATCTTGATAAAGCGAGAACTATTCTGTAGATACTGATTCAAGAACGGCGTCGTATCTCTCAACAATCTTACCCATTTCAACGCGCTGACCTTCTGAAAACCTAACACCTTGAGCAATCGCCCGCTCAAACACCTCGTCAGCCTTTTCAGGGAGCCCCACCTCGTTGTATACGAGAGCTAATCTCCACCATCCCTCAGGGACACCAGGATCATCTTGGATGGTTTTTTCCAATAGAGCGACAGATTCATTTGGCTTGCCAAGCATAAATTTAACGCCTGAAAGCAAGTAATGAAGCTGCTGTCTTTTCGGCGACTCAGCAATCGTGGACATCAGAGATTGTTCTGTATCAATAAGAAGATCGGTACGACCGAACATCATCGCAGCCATACGGGTGAGTGACGCATCAAGCATAGTAATGCGAATATCATGTGGATGCAGTAATCTATTTTTCTTTATCTCATCATATGCCACTTCAAACATATAGACTGCTTCGTCAGGTTTACCTTCACGCGCGTACGCATTCATCACATTGATTACGGCGCGAACAACGTCATTTCGTATATCATCGATATGTGGTGTAGGAGTCGAAACTGCCTGTGTATGCAGCTGAGCAAAAAGTGGATTACGCGCATACAGAGCGCCAAGCGTCTTGAGCGTCGTCATATTCGCCTTAGCAGGATTGATATTGGTGCTATATATAAATAATAGCGCCAAAAGAGTTGTGACAATCAGTCTTTGATTACTGATGGATCGACTTGTGACCTCTTTTGTCTCATGTTCCTCATCCTTTTTCTGCGTTATGCTATGTATATATGCGAGGAAAAAGAAAAAATACAAGTATGACGTCGGATTCTCGAACACAAAAAAGTTATGCAATCCATGGCCCACGAAAAAACTACTTGTAATCACGGCAACGTGCACTGAAATGATACGCTTTTTGTATGCACCTGCAAGCAAAATGATTGGCGTTATGTACAATGAAAGCAAAGCCAGAATGCCAAGTGTTCCATGCGTCGCAAGTGTATTCATGAAATGATTGTGCGCATTGTCAAACCACGTTTCAGCAATGCCATGATGCAAAAAAGCAGGATTATAATGCTTGTTGAAGACGTAGAAGTAGTTATTCGGACCCCACCCGAGGATTGGACGCTCCTTCCAGCCTTCTATAGCAATCTCCCATGCCATGATACGCGTATTGGCTGTACCCTCTGAAAGAGATGTATTTATGAGCTTTCCAAGCACAGGGATATCCTTCACTGGTTCACTCGCTCTAAAGACAAACAGAAGTGCTCCAGCAATGATAACGATAGCAAGGAGAGACTGAAAAATATATCGCATTTTCCTCTGGCGATACAAAAAAGCATACAGTACAAGTGCAAAGAACAGAGCGCCAACAAGACCAATAAACGTACCACGTGTTCCTCCAGCAAAGATACCCGCAAAACCGGCAACTGCACACAAAACACTCACGACCTTGTATGCAATTTGTTTTTCATTAACATAATTAAGTAGCCCAATTACCAGCAGAAAGAAACCGTATCCGCTGTAATAAATCGCATTTCCCAAGGTAGCGGACACTCTTCCACTCCCTTGATTAAGTAAGAAATCGGGATACATTTTCTGTATAAATCCAATTATCATTACCGCTGTAGCACAGAGCATAAAGACTCTATTGAGCCAATGCCAGGTCACCGATTTTGTCCCAATCATCCGTGTCAAAACCCAGTAATACGCGACATAGTGGATGAGCGTAAAAAAACCAAGCATCCTCTCATGGTTATCCCAAAGACTACGGTACCAATCAAAACTAGTTATGGTCGATAGAAGAAAAGAAGCTGCAAAGAAAAGTACCGCCATATCCAAAGGAGACATCTTTTTTCTCCTATGCCCCGTGCCAAGATATGCCACAACATATCCAACAAACATTAAAATGCTAATAATTCTCAAGGTGAGAATTTTTGGTACGATGAACGGGAATATGAAATGATTGGGAAAAACAATAAGTGGAACAAGAAAACTGATTCCAGCAAGCACGCTTACAAGTGTATATATATGCTTTCTTTGCATAACGGTAACAAAAAATGATTAATTCCTGTTCTAAATCGGGAGGCAGCATACCAAAATACTGCAGATTTTTCAACAGGACCTATTCAAGAAAGTCAGGACGATCACAAAGTAAAAAGGGTGCCAGTGGCACCCTTCTGATTGATTACTTTGCTATTTATGACGCAGTGAGCGTGATTGTTCCGCTGCACGATCCAGCAACTCCTGTTGAAGGAACTCGCACACTCCAATATGTATCCTCGATCGATTGTGTTGTACTTGCAGTAGCAACATTAACACCAAAGCCACTGCGGAAGAAATATGCAACAGGATCATTATCACCGGATGTGGCAACCGTGGCCGTCATGTCAAACCATGATGCATTCCCAGCGCTGCTTGAGGCAAATCGAATTTGTTCGGCTTCAATCACACCGGAGGTGCAGCTTAGCTCTCCACCGGCTGATGACAGTACTGCATCTACCTGGGTACGTCCATCGTTTCCTATGTTTGAGATCCCAACTCTACCGGTGGCCTCACCACTTGCGTTCGTGTTCGCATCCGCATTATTTGCCCACCCTGTTGAGTTTGTTGTTGTCACACTATCTCCACCTAGAGCGACTGACCCAAATGAAAGTGTTGAGGTTGCATCAAGCCCTGGGGTATTAGCAATATTAAACCCACGAGAAGAGCTTGATGATGATGCTGTCCCATCAAATGCAACGACCCATGTTGTCCAACCTATACTAGTATTGGTGTTCGTATCTTGAGCAAAATCATGGATATCAATGAAGCACTCATAGCTCGCGGTCACGTCAGCGTTGTCAGAACAGGCATCAGCTGAGCCTGATGCAACATCATCAACAACACACTTCGCTCCTACAGGGTGACCACCAGAGGAACCGTGATATTGTGAAAGAGTCGTTGAGCTTGAAACAACATAACATTCACCCTCTTTATTATCTCTAGGGAGACGACACTCAGCAGTGCTCGTACGACTGGTTGCTACAGCTATTGCGAGGAAATGCCCCTGTGAGGACCCATGCTCATTGGATATCTCACCACATCCATTATTATCAGTATAATCACCATGTAAGCGCAATGTGGTTGTCCCAGGAAGCTGATTATTCCCATTCGCGGAGATGCTCAGGTTTGCACCTTCAGATATTGTGGAATAACCACCGCCACCTGCGGTTTTTGCTGCAACTGTCAGCGAGTCAATAGTCGGGGCTGAATTAGTAATCGTTAGCTCAGTGCTAACGCTTGCAGATTGACTCCTGAGGGAAACAAATATCATGATAATAAGTACCCCTATGAGAGCAAGGAGTAGCGTCACTATCATGTGATATTTACCCAGGTTTGTGTTGGGTGTGCTCATATACGAAAATAAATGTTATGATTGGTTAATTTATGATGTCTAATCTAGCAGTTACTACTCCTTTCTGAGCTTGCTCGGGGTCAACGATATTGAGCTTAACATCTACCACCCCTGCTTCAGCCAGCCCTTCATTTTCAGCACCTGAATTGCTGCCGACAGCAGCACCTGAAGATGTATCGCCGTCAGAGAAACTCGCGCCCATGACACTCATTAGTATAAACAGCGTAATTACAGAACCTGCGACAAAGGCAGTAATGATTTTGGTCATGTCTGTCATTTCACTATTCTGAAGGACATTTTTTTTCATATATGGTGAAAAATATATTTGAAAAATGTTATCACTGACCTTGTTTAATTACGGGCAGAATAACACGACTATAGTATACCACTTTTCTCTCTTTTTCGGCATGATCTTGCTGTGGATAACACGCGCATCGCCTCTTAGGAATATATGTTCTGATTTGCTTGCTGCATTAAATGCTTTCTCGCATGCAAACGTCGCAGTATAAGAGTTACCAAGAGCAAGAGAAGTGCCAGAGCAATACCACCCATAGCAAGCGAGATAACACGCGCTGTATTTTTATCAACCTTATTCACAGCACCACCCAAACTCATACCTTTGTTTGCAAGCCCAAGCAGGCCACCTTCTTGCACAGATATATCTGCAGTTAACTCTGATGTCTTTTTTATGCCAAACTCTGAATACGCTCTAACATGGTATTCCCCTGCTTCTTCGAAGCGGTGGGTAAGAACGAAATCATAGCTTTTCCCTCTTGGTACGGTTTTTTTGTCTGAACGCACCAAATCAACAAGTTGGCCATCGCGCTCTATC
>CAZCAB010000006.1:0-3743 GCA_964496615.1 uncultured Gammaproteobacteria bacterium
GCGTATATTCACCAGTTGCTAAATTCCCCCCTGAACTCATTTCAGCTAAAAGAAGGAGTCCTCTTTCCTTTCCAAGTCCGACGTCTCTGAGCGCCTCTATAATACCTGGACCAGGAACGGTATGCGCATTCGTGATGTGTGCCCAATCTGCTATGTGATAGATACCATCCTGATATTGATGCTTAACCGTATTCCCGATATCCGCAAACTTACGATCCTCAAAAATCATGAATCTGTGCTGCTCTGCAAGCCGAGAGAGTTCCATCATGGTTTCCCTATCAAAATCGACCAGAATATCGATATGTGTCTTTAAAAGACAAATTTCAGGACCAATCGTGTCAGCAAGGGAAAGAAGCTCCTTTTTTGTTATCACATCGGCTGCAAGGGAAAGATTGGTCTTTTTTCCATCCATGAGCTCAAGGAGCTGCCTCGCTGCTGGATTAGTAAAATTTGCTGCTCTTTTGTAATAGCTCATAGCCTCTTTCCATGACCGACAGATGTGTTAATGGGGATGCCTGCCTCACAAAGCGGACAGTCGCTTGCATCGTACGAAGTAACTGAATACTGGGCAAGTGCAGTAAATGGTACGCCAAATGTCTCAGACGTAATTGCGCTATCTTTGTTTACCATAACGGAAGCTGCAGTAACAGTCCCACCAACCGAACGAACACTTTCAATGACTTTTTTCAAAGATCCCCCTGTTGTTGTAAGATCTTCGATGACAAGCACATTTTTTCCGGAAATGAGTTTGTCATATCCACGTGTAAACACAAGATTACCATCCTTTTTTTCAGCATAAACCCCCAAAATATCTTTACCCTTCATCTCAGAGAGATGATGTGCAGTCCATTGGGACAATATAATCCCACCAAGAGCAGGGGCTGCGACAACATCAATAGACAAATCAGCATGAGCCTGAGCAAAAAATTTTCCGATTTCAGATGAATATTTTGTATGAGGAAACAGTGCATCTTTGTTAACATACGCCTCAAGATGCCGCCCAGACGTACCAACAAAGTGATCATTCGGCAAAATCGCACCCACTTCAGTTAAAATCTCTATAACCCGATCATGCATATTAGTAGTATTCTTTTTTTCCTGATTTATTCCTGTGATAGTTTCCGAATTCTGAAATCGAACTCACCGTGTCTCCTGTCAACACCGGACCTTGAGTACAAAGCGGTATTCCCGTATCATCAACACAGCATTGACCACATATCGCAAAACCACACTTCATATAGCGCTCAACACTGATTTCACATGCAACATCATAGCGCTCACAAAGATCATACACAGCTTTTTCCATGAGCTCTGGCCCACATGTTGCAACAAGCACACGCGTTTTGTCAGATAACTCAGAGAGCTTTCTATCAAGTATTTCTGTCACATATCCAGTGTGTCCTTTACTCCCATCATCCGTTGAAACAGAGACCATGACATATGGCAACACTGATACGCGCTCCTCAAATAATAGCAAATCTTCGCTTCTTGCGCCAACAAGAAAATCAACCGTGCAATGCTTACCTGTTAGTCGCTCAGCCAGAAGACCAAGTGGTCCTGCTCCATACCCTCCAGCAACCGTAATGTAATGGGTATTGTCTATTAGTGAAAAACTATTCCCAAATGGACCGGTTATCCCGACTCGCTCTCCAACTTTCATAGTGAAAAGCTTCTGAGATAGCGGCCCAACAGCAAATATAGTCAGACCAAATGCTGTTCCATCATCATATGCAATTGAAAAAGGTTTCTGATCAACTCCGGGAACCCAAAGCATCACAAACTGACCTGGATCACTCGAAAGAGGATAGTCGAACCAGAATGTTTTCACATACGGATTTTCCTGATCAATTCGTGTAATAGGGAGCAATATCGGTTTCATACTAGTGATGGATGACTCCTCGTATCTCTTCAAGAGAAGCTATACCTTCTTCGTTCATTATATCCTTCATTTCGTCAGTAATCTTTTGAAATACATCTTCTCCTCTATGCCACACTGCTGACCCAACACCAACAAGGGTCGCTCCTGCCATAATCATACTGAACGCATCCTCACCTGTTGTCACTCCGCCGGTGCCAATGATAGGGATCTTAACTGACCCATACACATCGTGTACACACTTGAGTGCAATAGGAAAAAGTGCTTTTCCTGAAATACCACCCACTCTGTTTGCTAGAACAGGCATTCTCGCGCGCACATCGATCATCATGCCACTTGCAGTATTGACCGCAGTAATCATGTCAGCACCTGCTTGCTCAGCAACCTGAGCCAGCTCACCAATGTTCCAGACATTTGGAGAGAGTTTTACAGATACAGGACACGGCACAACTGCCTTGACGCCCCGCGTAATCTCAGAGATTGCCTCTTTTGAATATGCAAATGGCTCACCAAACTCTTCGCCAACATTTGGACATGACAAATCAAGCTCCAGAATATCAATTGGCGATTCTCCAATCTTTTCTGATATTTCCACGAATCCTTGTCTCGTGCCTGCAAATACTGATCCGATCAGTGGCGCGCTCGTAAGTCGCTTAAAAGCGTGTATCTCTTCTAATCCCTCTTGAATACCGGGATTTGAGAGACCAACGGCATTAAGGAAAAAATGATCAGTACCCATCATAGTCGGATTCCGATGCCCCTCCCGAGGTTCAGGTGATAGCGACTTTATGGTAACCGCTCCTGCTCCATTTTTCACCACTCGGTGCATGGAGGAGCCAGTGACACCTAAAATACCAGAAGCGAGTACCACTGGATTATCAAATGAGATGCCAAATACCTCTGTTTTAAGCATAATTTAGCAAAAATATACATCTATATCTTGACATTTTTGTCTATTTAGTGTAAAGTCATGCGCTGGGTTGCGGCGCCCATTTATACACAGCTATGCCGCGAGGAGGAGAGTTCATGGTCAATGGAGTGAGCTGCATGCTCTTGGAGATCGTTCCGGACAGCAGGAACCCGGTCCACGAGGACGTCGGACCCGGTTCCCAGATCCAACTCGTCGTCACGGACGGCGAGAACCCAACGGACGTCATGCTCGAGGTCGTCGACCTGAGCGAGCTCGACGGGGACGGCGTCCTCGTCACGTTCGATGCCAAGGCCGACTTCGGCACGGGCGATCGGCAGACGGTCACCGGGCTCTACGACCTGACGGTCAGAGGCGGGCACATCGCCATCACAGGCGAGCACACCGTCACCGCCTAGCATCAAGATCGTTAGGCCATGTGGCCCCTGCCTCGCAAGCGGTGGGGGCCACATATAAAACCACACCAGTGGCTTTTTTTATTCCCGAACGGTTGCCCCCATCTGTTCGATCATATGCCTGGCCACATCTACACTCGTCACCAGTGGCACTGAATGTTTTACTGCAAGTTCACGTATCTGTTCGCCATCGGTGCTTGCCTGAAAATTTCTCTCAGCTGATGGGATGTTAATAATCAGATCAAAGCGTCTCTCGCGAAGCAGTGTTGCTATATTTGGTCTCGCATCGCTGGAAATCTTGTGCACGAGTCTGCAACGAATATCAGCATCTTCGAGAAACTCTGCTGTATGCTCAGTCGCATACAGCACACACCCTAGTCGTGACAGATCACGTATGGAGTCGAACAGCCGATGCTTATTCTCTTCTCCACCGATGGAAAGTAGAATACTCTTTTTTGTCTGCTTTGCCATTTTCATCTGCAAGGTGTGCAGTTCGATAAAGCCTGGACTTGCATTTTGATTAAACAAATCATTCTTGTTAAAT
>CAZCAB010000006.1:3753-22273 GCA_964496615.1 uncultured Gammaproteobacteria bacterium
AGCTTTTCATCAAAAAGCGCATCCGGGGTCTTCAGCGCAACTACGTCACAGTTTCCTTTGTACATACGAAGTGTCACGGTTCCATTCACCTTTTCATTAACTGAATTGACGTACGCCTCGAGATGTTTCATGAGCGGCTCGTACCATAGTCCTGCATAGCACTGGTAGGCCCATTCTTGATCGACAAGTTCTTTAAATTTATTCTCATGTCTTGTTGATACTAATTTTTCAAGCTCCTTGTGAGCCTTAATAATGGAATATGCCGCGGGTTGCTCATATATTCCTCTCACTTTCAAACCAACAACACGGTCCTCAAGGTGATGCACAATGCCAACACCATGCTTTCCTGCAACATGATTGAGTTTTAATATCAAATCAGCAAGCGTCATCTGATCCCCGTTGAGCGCAACAGGTAGCCCCTTCACAAACTCAAGTTCAACCAATTCTTCCTTATCAGGTGCCTGAGCTGGAAGCGTGGTAATCTCAAGAATATTTTCAAGTGGTGGGATCAATTCTGGTGTTTCGATTTCTCCGCCTTCACTGGTCACGCCCCACATGTTGTCGTCGTGAGAATATGGTTTATCTTTGCTATGCGGAATCGGTATTCCATGCCGCTCTGCATATGCAATCTCCTCGTCTCTTCCCATACCCCACTCGCGAACCGGAGCAATGATCTTTATATCCGGATTAAGCGTAACGGCAGTACCTTCAAGACGTACCTGGTCATTTCCCTTTCCCGTACACCCATGCGCAATAGTGTCTGCTTTCTCGTCAAACGCAACTTTAACTGCAAGCTTAGCAAGAAGTGGACGTCCGATAGGTGTGCTCAAATGGTACTCCCCTTGGTAGCTTGCATTCGCACGAATACCTCGCGCTATATATTTTTCTGCGAATTCATCTTTTGCGTCGATAACGATTGACTTTACTGCGCCAAGATCAAGTGCCTTTTGTCTTATTGCCTCAAGATCGTCGGCAAGCTGTCCAATATCAATACAAAGAGCAATAACTTCTGCATTATACTCATCTTGTATCCACTTGAGCATGACTGATGTATCGAGTCCTCCTGAATACAAAAGGACTACCCGATTTACCTCGTCTTTACTACGAGGCTCATGTGTCGCGATATGTGTGTACGATGTCGCTGTGTTCATAGTTGTGTACTTAATTGATATGTATCTAATGCGAGATTACCAGGACCACCAAGAGAAACAACTTCCTTTATCGCCGCGACAGTATCAGGCACCGTGAGTGAATCCAAATTCTCCTTGACACGCGCATATGCATCTCGAAAGGGCATGCCCTGTTTTACGTATGAAAGCGCTTGATGGACACCAAACAGTTCGGGTGTCATTGCCTTTTTCAAGGTATCTTCTTTTGGCACAACACCGCTCATAACCAGAGCAACCACTTCAAGACTACGCCGTGTAATTCCTAGTGCTTTAATGAGCGGCTCTTTTGTCAGCTGAGTGTCTCGGTTATACCCTGAAATCAAATTCTTACAAATATCCTTTACTTGGGTCTGAAGACCGACAATCACGTTAACATTCGCCCGCACGATTTCAAAGATATCAGGATTTCTCTTCTGCGGCATGATGCTCGATCCTGTGGTAAACTCATACGGAAGATCAAAAAACTTAAATTCTGCTCCAGTAAACCAAATCATCTCATTGCTCAGTCTCCCTAACGTCATCATGATCTGGGTAAGAACAGAGAGGATGTAGCTTTCTGTCAGTCCTCGTGAATTAACGCAGTACAGTGAATTAACCTGGGTTTTGTTAAAGCCGAGCTCCCGTGTTGAAATCGTCCTATCAATAGACAAATTCACGCCGAAGCCAGCCGCTGCTCCCAATGGGTTTTGATCATTAATCGTATATGCCGTCTCAAGCATGAGATGATTGTTGATAAGCTCCTCAAGGTATGCAGCAGCCCAATGGCCAACACTCGACGGCATGGCTGGCCTAGTATGTGTGTATCCTGGCATGGGGATGAACTCATACTTTTTTGCAAAGTCCAAAAATACTTCTTGAAGCTTCACGAGCTCATGACTTACCTGCTTGAGCTTTTTACGTGTATACAGCCGCGTTGCGACAAGCACTTGGTCATTTCTCGATCTTCCTGTGTGTATTTTTTTTCCAAGATTCCCGAGTCGCTCGACGAGATAATTTTCAATTGCCGTATGACAGTCCTCGTCAGACTGTTTAATGTTAAATTCTCCTTTTTCAAATCTGATCATGATCTCATCAAACGCAGCATTCAGCTGACTCACCTCATCTGCAGTGAGTATCCCAGCGGCTTCAAGCACTTTTGCGTGTGCTTTACTTGCCTCAATATCATATGGGAGGAGTCTCTTGTCGAGCTTATGATCATTTCCGACAGTGTATTTTTCAACCATCGGGTGCAGCGTGGTTGAGGCTGTTTGCCATAGTTTCTTAGAACTCATATTATCTTATGCTTAATATCTTTCTCCCATTTGTCGTCGCAATATCGAGGAGATCGTTGAAGTTGTAATACCGACATGCCTCCTGAAGTAATCTCATTTCCAGCCACATATCAGCGTCCACAAACGGTTGATAGTAGTCATATACATTATCAATGCCGACACCGACCACAACCCCGGCTTCGAGCATCTCAGGAACATTCGCGATAGAATTGTGTACAGGAGACGTGTATTGATCGAGCTGCCTCATAGCCAGCGCAGCTGATGGGCACACTACTACCGCAATACCAGTATCAGCAAGTCTTTTGTATATTTCAGCTCGATAGGGCTTTGGTTGCGCTGACACTGAAATTGCGTGAATAGCGACCACTCTTCCTTCATATCCGTGTTTAATAGTCTCATTTATCAATACCTCAGTGTCTCTCTCATGCGGATTATTTTCCTGATCAATATGCACATGCAGCGGTTTATTTAAATTTTTTGCAATTGAGAAAATCATATCATAGTGCTTCTGCTCATGTGGACGGTCCTTTGATGGAAGACCACCTGCTATATCAGCTTTACTCGTAATTGCCTCATACAGCTGGATGGCTTTCATGTCCGTCAATCCATCCAGAGGCTGTGTGATGAGCACAAGCTCAATTTTCTCCTTATACTCCTCTTTTACTTGAAGAGCGGCATCAATCGCACGATGATCCACCGCAGAATAGGCATCTATAAAAGAACAGGTGAGAGTTATCCCCTGTTCTACGAGCATATCCAGTGCAATGCGGATACGCTGAGCGATCTCCTCTTGCGATGATGCTCTTTTGATGCCATCACTCATGTTCCACTTCACCTCCATATCAACCATACTCTGATCAAGCCCTTCTTTGGTGATATAGAAGGCCTTATCAAAATGCGCATGACAATTCACAAATCCTCCCCTTTTTTTAACCTCCTGTAGAAACTGCTCCTTTAGATTCCAGGGTTGCATATGCCAAATTAGATATAAAAAAAGGCCACTCCTCATCGGAGTGGCCGTTGATTACATGTTTTCTTGGTTGTGTAGGTAATCTCTCATTCGCATATCGGACGAATTGTATCATGGCCATCTCAGGCGCGCAACTCTCTACTCTGTGGATATGTAGGTAAAACGAGGTTTAGATACGCCATCCACGGTCACCTCTTCTAAAAACATGCTCTTAGGACGCACCCAATGATGTCCTTCAACATCCACCGCCTTGTACAGCACAAATTCCTCTCTTGTCTCGCTATGCATTGCTACGCCCAATACTTCGTATTTGTTACCTTTATAATGCTGGTAGATGCCAGGTTGAATCATAGGTCAAAATCTAATCGGGTATATCAATTTAATAGCACTCTGTTTGTCGGATATTTTACAAATCCTACTTGACACAGATCTTTGTATGTGATACGGTTATTGGCTCACATAGCCAACGAGGGAATCATGACATACGAAGAGCTAGCCGAGGGGTCACTTTTCACGCTGAGTGAAGGATCCCGGTCAGTCTACAGGAAGGAAAAAAAAGGTCCAGTAAAGGTCTTAAAAGGCCCGAGTCAGGGCCAATGGATCGAGCATCGCAAGGCCAGAATTCTCCACACCCAGGATGTCTTCCCGTGCGATTCCTGGTCGAAATGGTCGGAACAGTCACGGCGGTAGCAGCTCATGGCAATGACGCAATCAGACATCTGTCCACTGATGAGATATCAGAGGACAGATGTCGACAAACACCTTTCACTATTTCATTGGTGTTTTTTTGTAGACAATTTTCCGGGCAACATACTCTCAGCAAAAAGAATATAATAGAGCATTCTTTTAAGAAGCCAATAGATGAACGCCAACACTGCAGACAAAACAAATCCAGAAATTTCCACATCACTCCCAAAATATCCGAGTAAAATAAGGGTTACTGAAAAACAAAAAAGTGAACCCCAAAACACAACTTGCAATAATCGAAAGTACCATTTGCTGTGAAACGTCTGTTTGTCCATACGCGTTTATGCGCGTGCACCGTGACACTTTTTATACTTCTTCCCTGATCCACAATGACACGGATCATTTCTTCCAATTTTCTTCCCGCTCTCATCACGAGGTTTAGACGGCAATGCTCCAGTTGAAACAACGTTTGACTTTTTGGCACCCTGAAGCGTCATTTTATCACTCGCCATGATCGTCGGCGCGAGTTGCAAACCAATACCCACTTTAAAAAATGTATGTACTACTTCTTTTTGAATATCAGCAAGCAGCTGATTGAACAAATGAAAACTTTCCTTTTTGTACTCAAGGAGCGGATCTCTCTGTGCATATCCACGTAGACCAATACCCTGCCGTAAATGTTGCAGTGCGACAAGGTAGTCAACCCACAGGTTATCAATCACACGAAGTAGTATCCCCTTTTCTACAGCGCGCATGGTCTTTTTTCCGGCTTCTTCATCCGGTGCCTGTGATATCATGCTCGCCTCCATCTTTTCATATTCATCTTTTGCCCTCTCCATCAAAAAGTTCACGACGTCATCGCGCACCTTTACGTCGTCTACCTTATCATTTCCAATATCGCGCGCACCTATCTTTAAGAGCTCCTCTCTATCAGCATTACTCAGCGTAAACACGGTTTTCATGGTCTCATACACTTCTTTGATATCCCACTCTGACTCACCTTCTATGTTCGTATGAAATGAAACAACAAACTCAATTTCCTGCTCAATCATGTCCATAACCACATCTCTGTGAGATGAAAATTCTTTTTCACCCTCAGTAATGACAACATCTTCTTTTGAAAGTTCAAGAATTTGCCTTCGCTTTGTATATATCACTTCACGCTGACGATTGAGCACATCGTCGTACTCAAGTAAATGTTTTCTTGTGTCAAAGTTATGAGACTCAACCTTCTTTTGAGCATTTTCAAGCATGCGCGTGATCATCTTTTGCTCAATCGGCATATCATCTGGCACATTCAAGCGAGTCATGACTGTCTTGAGTCTATCCCCTGCAAAGATGCGCATCAGATCATCATCGGTCGATACAAAAAACTGCGTCTCTCCAGGATCGCCTTGACGTGCTGACCGTCCACGAAGCTGATTATCAATTCTTCGAGACTCATGTCTTTCAGTACCGAGTACAAACAAACCGCCTGCTTCTTTTACCTTTCTCTCTTCTTCCTCATTTACAGGATTTCCACCAAGACGGATATCGACACCACGACCTGCCATGTTCGTTGCAAGTGTCACCGCACCTGGACGACCGGCCTGCGCGATAATCTCACCTTCACGCTCATGATTCTTTGCATTAAGCGCTTCAAAAGAAATACCTTGTTTTTCTAAATATGATGACAGCTCTTCATTTTTTTCAACGGAAATAGTACCAATAAGGATCGGTTGCCCTTTCTCCTTGCATTCCTTAATTTTCTGAACAATTGCATTGTACTTTGCCTGTTCTGTCCTATATATTCGATCGGATTGATCAATTCGTGCATCTGGTCTATTTGTAGGAATAACGAGGACATCAAGACCGTATATTTTCAAAAATTCCTCAATTTCCGTTTCAGCAGTACCGGTCATTCCAGAAAGCTTTGCGTACATTCTGAATAGATTCTGAAATGTGATTGTCGCAAGTGTCCTACTTTCTCTTTTAATATCAACACCTTCTTTAGCTTCAATTGCCTGGTGCAATCCTTCTGAATAGCGTCTTCCAGGCATTTTACGACCAGTAAACTCATCGATGATAACAACTTCACTACCTTCTACAATGTAGTCTTTATCTTTTTTAAAAAGTACCTCCGCCTTCAAGGCCTGCTCAATGTGATGAACCATGCGCACCCCGCCTTCCACATACAGATTATCAACACCAAGGAGTCCTTCAAATTTCGTAATTCCATCATCTGAGAGCGTCGCACTTCGCATCTTTTCGTCAACATTGTAATCAACATTTTCTTCAAGACGTGTCACCCATTTAGCAAATTGGTAGTATTGTTCAGTTGCTTCCTCAGCAGGAGCTGAAATGATAAGGGGAGTTCTTGCCTCATCAATCAAAATTGAATCAATTTCATCGATAATGGCGTAGTGCATCTCATTGCCAGGACGCATCACCATTTCTGCCACATCTTGCACCATGTTGTCACGCAGGTAGTCAAAACCAAATTCATTATTCGTTCCATACGTGATATCGCATCGATACACTTCCTGTCGGGATACCGAACGTAAGAAACGATCTTCAATATGAAAACTTGCATCATCACCACTCTCTTCAACGGCAGCCTGGGCATCATACACAAAGCTCACTCGTTGATTCTGGATAATACCAACTGACAACCCAAGAAAATCATAGATTTTAGCCATCCAAACAGCATCACGCTTTGCCAGGTAATCATTTACGGTCACCACATGCACGCCTTTTCCTTCAAGCGCATTCAAATATGCAGGCAACGTTGCCACGAGCGTCTTACCTTCACCAGTTCTCATCTCAGCAATCCTTCCTTGGTGCAGCGCCAACCCACCGATGAGCTGCACGTCATAATGGCGCATGTCTAAAAGACGCTTCCCCACTTCGCGCACAGTAGCAAATGCTTCAGGCAAAATATCCTCAAGCGTCTCACCGTTTGAGAGACGATCCTTAAACTCAGCTGTCTTTGCCTGCAGCTCATCTTCTGATAATTTTTCAAAAGAAGACTCAAAATCGTTAATGGTGTCTACCACCGACTGATATGAAGCAATTAACTTTTTATTTGGGTCTCCAAGTAGCTTTTGTAGTGCTTTTCGCATACCTTAGGCAAATTTGAAACGCAAGAAGTATACCAGCAAATGAGTACTCTTGTCTATACTTGACAAAAGCGCTAAAATAGCGTATGTTAAGGGCATTTCTCAGGTATCAACACATGCGCACGCCTCGCGAGCGTGCACAGATGAGACACCTGAGGAGGATATATGAAGCGCGACAGCGAATTCCAGAACGGTGGGAGCGGCCTTTCAGGTCACGTCCACACGCACGGCCGCAAGTGTCAGTGCGCTCGATGCACGAAGCTCCGCGAGGCTGCAGCCAAGGAGGTCACGCCCAACCCCGAGGGGCGCTACTTCTCCGGCTAGGCCTTGTCGAGATCCCTGTCCTGGGGCCCCCGCTCGCAACACGGTTGCGATAATCGGGGGTCCCAGGACGACAAATGAAAAATGCCCTGATGGGCACTTTTTTATTCGTCGAGATGATATGCTTTGTGTCCGCGTATCTCTTCTCTATCTTTTTGGCGCATTTTTCCTTTCAATTTTTCAAATTCCACCTTAAAGTGATCCCTCACTTTATCAATCGCTTTATACAAATCCTCAGCGTCTTTTTCAACACGCATAACCTTCCCAGGGACTGATAAATTTACATGGGCGTAATATATTTTTCCCTTCAGATGGTGGTGCGATTGCATGCCGATATGTACATCAGCACCCTGAATGTTATCAAAAAATTTATCAAGTCCACTAATTTTTTCCTCTGCATACTGCTTGAGCGCAGGTGTCATCTCTACTCCTTCTGCCTGAACATTAATGGTCATACCATTGTTAAATTACGTGTATTTCTTCTTCCAGGTGTATACCATATGTATCATACACTCTTTCCTTCATCAGTTCAATAAGTTCCTTGACGTCTGAAGCCAAAGCATTACCGAGATTCACAATAAAATTAGCATGGACCTCTGAAATCTGTGCACCTCCTCTTTTTTCACCTTTAAGACCAAGCAAATCGACCAATCTCCCAACAGGAACCTTGTTGTACTTACGCATGATCTCCTGGACCCTTTCATCATCAATGATGCCCATCAAGCGCTGCTTCTCGCTTTCGTCAACCACGACATTTTTGAATGTACAGCCGGCAGACCCATATCCTTTCGGCTGCGTGGTTTCCCTATATTGTATGTTATCAATTGCCTCTTTCTCAATTTCCTTTTTATCACCCTTCCTAAGAGAAAGCCACATATGAAGAATAATGTCTGTGTTGTTCTTGAAAATTGTTTCTTTGTACGCAAACTCACACTCCTCATTTGAAAGTTCAAGCACCTCCCCATCACGATATACTTCCACTTTCTGTATTCCATCTTCCATGGCTACACCATTATACGCTGCGTTCCCACGAAGTGCCCCTGCAATGGTTCCCGGCACACCGATGGCCCACTCAAAGCCAGTTAAACCTGCATCAACTGTACCTCGAGAGACGTCTTTGATAACTGCTCCAGCAGAAGCTTTAACTACATCACCCTCTATCGCAAAACTTGTGTCAGTGACCTTGATAACAGCACCGTCATATCCCTCATCAGGAAAAAGTACATTACTCCCACCACCGAGCATGATGCGTGGTATTCCTTGATCATCCAGCAATCTTAATACCGGAGGAAGATTGTCTATATCAGATATGATAATAAAAAAAGAAGCAGGGCCACCAATTTTGAAGGTGGTATGCTTTTTCATAGACTCATTGAGTCTCACTTTGGCAAATTTTCGTATTTCTTTGTATAGTTGCTGCATATTGAAAAAAAGCCCATTGTGACATATACTGAGTGTCCATGAAAACCGCCACGCCCAAGAACATATACTACGTTACTCGCGATATTGAACGCGCTCTTGGTATACCCGAAAATGCCGATGGTGTGACCATTATCTCAAACGAAACGCCGTTTGCCAAATCCCTACAAGAAAAGCGAACACACATTGTACTCATAAAAAACGATACACTACTAGATACGTGGCAGCTCCTGGAACATGAGCAGATGAAAAAAATCATTCCTCATGATGGAGAGATTGTTGTGTATAAAAACACAAATCACATCCAAAGAATATGTGAAAAACATGGGTGGAAACTCCTTAACCCAAATGCTGACCTCGCAAGTACTATCGAAGAAAAAACAACGCAAGCTTCATGGCTTGAGGATCTCGACTCACTGCTACTCCCCCATACTCTGTGCAATCTTAAGGATGTGACATATAAGTCGCCGATCATTGTCCAATTCAATCGAGCACATAGTGGTGCTGGGACACATTTAATTACAAAAAAATCTGACCTGGAAAAATTACAAGAGCAATTCCCCAAAAGGCCGGTGCGCGTTAGTGAGTACATAGAAGGACCGGTCTTTACGTCAAATAACGTAGTGCACGACACTGGCATAGTTTTAGGACAACTGAGCTATCAAATTACCGGCATCACGCCTTTTACAGACAATAAATTTGCAACAATTGGCAATGATTGGGGAGTTGTCTCACACATGCTATCTGAATCTGAAATAGTTACGTGTAAGGAAATTGCAAAGCAAGTAGGTGAAAAAATGAGAAAAGATGGATATAGAGGACTATTTGGAGTTGATATCATTCTTGATGTTCAATCGAAAAAGCTTTACCTACTGGAAATAAATGCCCGCCAGCCTGCGAGCGTTCCATATGAAAGTATCTTGCAGCGGACCCTTAGCCCGCATACACCGACAACTATGGACTTACATCTGAACGCACTCACTGATACAAACATACTGGAAATGGTTTCCATGCAAAGCATATGCGGAGCTCAAATAGTGGTGCGCAACTCAGATACGGAGACACAAAACATACGTGACCACGCTGATAAACTCAAAGCACTTGATTTAGACGTACTAGAATATCCGTACAACAAAGCCCTTGGATCAGAAGCACTCCGGATTCAAAGCAAAACCTCTCTCATGCAAGACCACCAAACATTTAATGAGCTTGGTAATCAAATACATAGTCTAGTACGCTCCGATGGGATGCGTACAAAGAGGCTCTCTGAAAACGCACACAGGCTCATTAATGATTACAAAAAACTTCCCTTCCGTGGAAAAAATATCAATTGTCCATACTACAACAACAGAGCAAGCAAGATTCGCGGCGCTCTACGTGTGCACATTGGCAAAGGTAGTATTGATGATATTATCCAAGAGGCCACACTTGCCGCACTGAAGGAAGGCGTGGATATCCACGATTTGACTGGCGAGCAAATAAAACAATTCTTGGTTGATAAAAACATTGGTATAGACTGTTCAGCCTTTGCCTTTTATGCACTTGATGCTGAGCTGTATGCTCGTGGCGGCGGCGCGCTCAAACGATCACTCTCATTTCCCCATGCTCGATCAATCTGGCGAAAACTTCTTACCAAGCTCAGACCAGTAGAAAACTGTGCTGTTCGTACACTCGCCCATGAAAGTAACACGCGAACAGTTACCATTGAGAACATACTACCAGCAGACTTAATCATTATGCTCGATACCAAAAAAGACGCATCTCGCAATCATGTTCTTGTCGTGCGAGACGTATGTCAGGATCAAAATGGAATACTCAAAAAGATTGTGTATAGCCATTCACTTCGCTGGGATAGCGATGGAAAATATAATCATGGTACGCGAGATGGAGAAATACATATTTTGGACATAAAAAAACCACTTCATACGCAAAAGTGGATTGAGTCATCGCAATCAGGCAATGATAATGAAACATTTCTTCGCGCACAAAGCGCTGCTTCATTAGAAATTAGACGACTTCATGTATTGGATTGATGTGCCAGGGGTCTTCACCTTCTATAGGGAGACCCCTGGTCACAATTAGGCTACATCGCCAGGGTAGCTGAGCTCGAGCAGGTCCCGCTTGAGCGCATCTTCGTGCACCCGAGGGTGTAGCCAACGACGTCGTTGCCCTTCCCGCTCGAAGCACTGGAAGCGAACGCCCTGCAGATTCTCGATGCAGTGAATGATCTCCTGCACCTGAGCGAACCCCACCACTCTGACGGACCAAGATCCGATGCGGACAAGCCCTGAAGTGATGACACCGCCCCGATCAGGCCTGACGACGAGACGCCCGCTATGCGCAAGCGTCACCTCAACACCCTCTTTTCGTGCTTGCGCGAGGGTTCCGACTTCGATGCGATCGACGCTCCGAAGCTTCGCTTCCGAAAACGCAAAAAACTCAAATGTGCTTGACGTAGCCATGTATTCCTCCTCGTTCATGACCCCCTCATATTTTCATTTTTTACAAAAAAAGTCAATAACAAAAAACACCTTCATGGTGTTTTCTCAATGTCCGTGCCCCGCCGCTTGCAATAAGCGGGGGGCACGGACGGCACCGCCGAGACGGCGCCTAGTTGAGCACTCCGGCGGCGAACAGGCGGCGCACGCGCGAGCGGTGACGGTCGCGGTACCGCTTGAGGATGCCGAGCATCCGAATCGCCACGAGATTGTGGATCTCGTGCACGTATTCGAGATGTCGAGCCAGCATCAGCAGATCCCAGTCCGTGGCACGGACCGAGATGGTGACAACCGACTCACGGCGGTCCGCGGTCAGCCTCACCTCGAAACTCTGGGGCTTGCCCGGCGCCTGCCGGTGCGTCATCGAAAGCATGGGCTTCCTCCTCATGATATTACCCATGACACAACACTCGGCGACATGCCGAGGCGGTCCACTGCACATATACCCCTGCACAACGAACGGTAAATAATAGCATAGTTGAGCCATTTTGTCAAGAGGTATATGCCAAAAACCTTGTAATTTAGCTAAATTTTATGCTACGATATCCCGGCTATGCAAAGCTTTTTCGGAGATATATATGCACTTCAAGCGGCCATTGGATATGGCCTGGCTTCTTGTGTACTTGCATTTCTTTTTGCCCCATTTCTTATCAAATTTCTGTATAGATACAGACTCACGAGAAGAAATGAATATGATGCCACCCTTGTGATGGGGGCTCGGCGAAGTAAACATGGTGTCCCTATTATGGGCGGCCTTCTTGTCATCGTAACCGTTACGCTCCTTACGTATCTATTCAACTGGAACAGAAGCTTCACCTGGGTCCCTATCGGTGTCATGCTTCTTTCAGCATTGCTTGGAGGAATTGATGATGTGCTCAACTTATACGGACAAAAAAGAAGAAGTCGAAAGCTAAAGCAGGTCATACGTTTGATACAAGTACACAAACAGCTAAAGATGCGTATCTGGTACGCGCTTACACTCCCATGGGCCGTGTTTAAACGCGCATCAACATGGCTTTCGCGGCATCCTGGCAAGGGAGTACATGTCCATGAAAAATTGCTCCTTCAATTTGCAGCGGGAGCAATCACAGCATGGTGGATCTACGTTAAACTGGGAGACCACTGGAAGGAAATTCACATCCCGTTTGATGGATTTATCAATATCGGATGGTGGATTATCCCGCTGATCATTCTGTTTGTCATGTTCACAGCAAACGCCGTCAATGTCGCTGATGGTATGGACGGACTTGCCGGAGGCTCACTTATCATCACCTTTTTCGCACTCATGTTTCTTTCATGGCTTAAGGGATTTTCTGAGATGGCGATCCTCAATGCAACGACTGTCGGAGCACTTCTTACATATACCTATTTCAACGTAAAACCAGCGCGCTTTCAGATGGGTGATGTTGGATCGCTCGGTCTTGGTGCACTTCTCGCTATCAATGCAATCGTTATCAAGGAAATGACGCTTCTGCCACTACTCGCCTTTATCTTCTATATTGAACTTTTGTCTGTCATTATCCAGGTCGCAGGAAGATACATTCTTGGAAGAAGAATTTTTAAGATGGCACCACTGCATCACCACTTTGAACTTCGCGGTTGGAGCGAGGAAAAGACGGTGATGCGCTTCTGGATTGTCCATGGTGTCGTGGTTCTCTTTGGTATCTGGGTTGCCCTTTTCTAGTATGCACGATTATCTTCGCTTTGATGAAAAAAAGATTTCTGATTTCTCAGAATCAAGCGTTAGCTCGCACTACGATGCAGGATATGTATTTACGAGGCTCGGCAAGGGTATCATGCACCAAACCCGAAGTATCCGTATTGATCTAGCATCTTTTGAGCTTTCAAGTGAAAATAGAAGGATACTGAGAAAAACAGAAGCGATAAAAATTGCGAGCTCCGAACTTCCCTACAGTGCATATGACTGGCACATAGCAAAAATGGCCAAGGACTTTTACGACAAGAAATTTGAAAAAGGGACGTTTAGTGCTAACAAAGTAAAAGACCTTCTTACAGATGCTCAAAGTAACTTCAATCTCCTACTTCTCTACGCTGGAGATTCAATTGGATACGCCATCTGCTACGAAAATAGTGACCTATTGCACTACTCATACCCCTTCTATGACCTCAACGCACCTCCGGGGACAGGCATGGGAATGATGCTTCGTGCAATACTGCTTGCGAAAGAGCACCAAAAAAAGTACATCTATCTTGGCTCGGCACAAAGGTCGGGTGACATATACAAGTTGCAATTTAAAGGACTTCAATGGTTTGACGAAGGAGCGTGGAACTCTGATGTTCAAAAACTCAAAGATCTTCTTCGCGTATGAAACATATCCACTTCATCGGTATTTGTGGAGTGGCAATGAGCGGACTCGCTCTTGCATTTCATAAAAAGGGATATAGGGTAACCGGCTCAGATAAAGGTTTCTATCCTCCCGTCTCAACGTACCTCAAAGACGCGGGTATTCCCTACTACCCTGGTTGGCATCCTGATAAAATGGGAAATCCTGACCTCGTTATTGTTGGAAACGTAGCAGGGTCGCACAAT
This sequence comes from uncultured Gammaproteobacteria bacterium, assembly GCA_964496615.1. Taxonomy (GTDB): domain Bacteria; phylum Patescibacteriota; class Patescibacteriia; order Magasanikbacterales; family UBA922; genus CAZCAB01. The sequence goes on from CAZCAB010000006.1 coordinate 17,738, forward strand.
CCTGAATGGCTGAAAGTTCAGGAAAAAGGTATAGAATATCTATCATATCCTCAGGCAATAGCGAAATTCTTTGTCAAAGAAAACTCACTCGTCTGCGCAGGGACATACGGTAAAACAAGCACCAGCTCACTTCTTTCATGGATCTTTCTTCAAGCACAGAAAGATCCATCATATATGTTTGGAGCACTCAGTCTTAATGACATTGACGCCGCGCAAATAGGTGATGGTAATATGAGCATTCTTGAAGGTGATGAATATAAAAGTGCTCGGTGGGATATGCGCCCCAAGTTTGCGCACTACACTCCAACTCACCTCCTTGTGACTGCGCTTGAGTGGGATCATGCAGACGTATACAAAACAGAAGAAGACTACATTGCGGTATTTCAAAAACTCACTCATGCAGATACACTTCGTACATTGATCGTATCAGAACGCGTAGTCGACATGCTTACATTGTATGAAAATGCAATAACGTATGGTCCTGATGAATCAAACAATTTTGTGTACAAGGATGTCACCGCATCACACGACGGACTATCATTCACGATCACAACAGGTGACCAATCATATCACGTATCTTCACCCCTCATCGGTACATACATGGCGGATAACATAACTGCAGCTTTTGCCATAGCGCATACGTATGGTATAAAGACGGACACCATTCTTGAAGCAATCCGCTCATTTAAGGGTATCAAAAGACGACTTGAGAAAAGATATGCAGGTGACATAACTGTTTTCGATGACATTGCTCATTCACCTGCAAAAGCAGCATCAACACTCAAAACACTCAAAAATCTATACAAGACAAAAATTATTGCAGTATTTGAACCAAATACTGGTAATCGCAAACAAGCTTCTGCGGCAAGCTACGAGCATGCATTTACCCATGCCGATGAGGTAATCATTCCAAGGTTAACCAAAGTCAAAATTGATCCTGAAAACCCATCGTGGAATTGTGAGCAACTCACTGACGTTATCTCTAAAACACACACAAACGCGCATCATATTCATGAAGATGATGCTCTTGTAAAGCACATCGTGACATCAACCAAAAAAGACGATGTTGTCGTCTTTCTTGGCTCCCATGGATTTAGAGGGATGATTGAGCAGCTCATTACGCAAGTATCGGATATTTCCTAACAATCTTTTGCTTTTTCCACCATGAGCCGAGTCCTACAGATTCTTCTGCACCCATCTGCAGCAGAAGCTGCAGTACAAGAATATAAATGATGTGATCATCGATAAAGGGGTGATGCTGTGGAGGCAGCGCAGCAAGATACATGAGTGCAAGCAACACTGATCCACTGTGTACTGCTATCTTCATACCGATACCAAAAACCAATGAAAGGCCAATAAGGAGTAGACCCATCATAAAGAGCCAATCAACTGCAGCTTTTCCGGCAAGGGACTGGAATAGGGGCGCAAACGGCCCCGATGTCGCGTGTGTGAGAAAACCAGTTGTCGGTGAATTACCAAGAATCCACGCCTTTTCAGGCGCTGTAGCGAATCCGTGACCAAAGGTCTTGTCACAAAATGCCCAAAGGAAGATAAGTCCCATGGCAATGCGAAGGATCCCGCTGAGTTTTCCTACACATGTAGACTGCATATGCATATGTTAAAAATAAAATGGCAGGTGGGCTGCCGTTATTATTTCCCCTCATCAATTATTTCACTTGCAACTTCATCTGCTGACACGTCTGTCACCACAAGTGTGATACCACATGTCCCACACTCGACTACTTGATCTTTCTTTAAATCAGAGTATACTGATGTATCAATATCATTCTTGCATTCTGGGCACACAAATTTCATAGTATGTACTGGTTATGACATCACATAGTCTATCACATACACATAGTCACTTCAATACCCATGAAAACTAAACAACAATCATACGATCAGTTGTCACAAGCAATCGGTGTAGATGAGCTGTATCTCAAAAGAGAAGATCTGCATAAATATGGATCCCATAAAGGGCGATCAATCCCCTTTATGATTAAAAGCTACTTTAGAGAGGGTGTGCGTGATTTTGTTATTTCAAGCTCTGGGAACGCTGCAATTGCAGCGATTCATGCAGTCAATAGACACAACACCAACAATCCAGGAAGAGAAATCACCTTGACCATTCTTGTCGGTAACAAGATTGATCTAGATAAGAAGAAAGTGATTGATTCACTTCTGAACGATACACGCATTACACTTCGTCAGGTTGAAAGACCCAAGCAAGAAGCATTTCAAATAGATAAAGAGGGAAAGGCTAAAACACTAAGACAATCAACTGATGACAGGGCGCTTGAGGGATATATAAGTCTTGCTGAGGAACTCGCTAAAATACCTGATCTTCAAGCAGTATTTGTACCAACATCGTCCGGCACCACAGCGCAAGCACTCGCGCAGACCTTTTTAGATCTTGAAAAACCAATCCAAGTGCATATTGCGCAAACCGCGAGCTGCCACCCCATTGCAGAAGCTTTTGAGCAAACAAACAAAGATGATGTCAACCCTTCCATTGCAACTGCAATTGTTGATAACGTAGCACATAGAAAAGAGCGTGTTATCGATCTTGTTCGCAAAACACACGGACATGGATGGATAGTGGATAATGAAGAGATAATGAACGCAATGGGAATAGTGAGCCAACTCGCACACATTGATATATCAGCAAATAGCGCTTTGTCGGTCGCTGGACTGCAAAAAGCAATAGCTTCGGGCACGAACTTCACCGGACCTGTCACCTGCCTGATTACTGGTCCTTGACAATTGTAAGCACCAGAGATACCATAGCAGTGTGATCGCGCAGGTACGACGTTTGACCGTGCATCCCGGCCGTCCCAAAGGGGTCTCGTGGTGTGCCACCTCCGGCGAGGCTCCGCTCCCAACGGTTAGACACTCTGCCTGCGCGATCACACTCTAACCTCGGCGTAAAGCCGGTTTTTTTCTTTACTTGACTGACTATATCATCTCATGTACACTAGCTCGGCTGCGCGCGGTGAATCTGGTACCAGGGGGGTCCCTTGGGACAAAAGGTGGTCGTGGGAGAACGGTAAGCCTTCGGGCACTCAACGTTGCCTGGCCGGCAGCCATTCAGAGACATCCAGCACTGCCAACGCTGGGAGACGATCAACTACATCGTAATCTCACGAAGGAGCCGCGCGCAGCATCCTTCACTAGTTATCCACCCTACAACCCGTAGGGTGGTTTTATTTTAAATACCCATGTGCTACACTATGGCAACTGTGCGTGCGATCATCAGGAGGGCGGCGCGGCCATCACCGGCGCATAATGGTGGCCACAAGGTGCGACGACGCACTGGCGATGGGGTGAAGAAGCTTCTAACTCAGAGCGCTGGCAGCCAGGACGAAGCGCCGAAACCTCGGGACTTGAGCAGGAATCGAGACTACGGCGAGCAAGCTAAGTCCACAAGAGCGCAGGAGCGGGAGGGAGCTACTTTGTTGATTGCACGCACAGTTCCCTTCTCAAACAAACCGCTTGATAGCGGTTTTTTATTATACTTGACTTTATTTCGCTATACGTATATCATATGCGCCGGGAGGGCAGTCACGAAGGACTCTTGATGGCTCGTTTCCCGGTTCTAATCCGGGGCTGCCTAGCACTGCGCTGGGAGCGGTCGACCGCACTGACATCTTACGAGCACGATGGGACCAAGGGGTCCCACCATCCTGCGAAAAATCCATTGGTATTGCTCAGCTGACCCGTACGGGTTAGGCGCGAACGGTGTAAATCCAGCTACCCACCCGGGTGGTGACTGCCAGGTCTCCTGACGCGCTTCGTCCAGATGGCCTCGAACTCGAGTGAGCACAGGGTCGACGTGGCCCTGGCTAGCGGATTCCGAGTGGCTGCCCTCCCGTCACTCAATATGTTAAAGCGGCTTTTATGCCGTTTTTTTCTTTGCAATGTGGATTATGTTACCACTCCCCGTCGTTCCACCCTTTCTTCCTTTTGTTGTGTAATAGTGTTCATGAATGGAAAAATTGTGTTCGTCCAGCAATGCATCAAGTTCTTTCATTCTAAAACCATAATAGTACCTATGCCCAAGTATTTCTCCTTCACTACTTTTCCATGGCACCATGTAGCCGTTCTCACCTATCTTTTCCCACTCCTGAGCCTTCTTTTTTGCTTTTGGAGCGTGCAGATTCCAGTTGGTCATAACGAGAGTCCCCGATGGTTTAAGTACTCGATACATCTCGTTTAGAGCGATATTTCTTGATGCTATGTCTGGCAAATGGTGAAATGCAGCTACACAGTAAATTACGTCAAAGTACTCATCATCAAAGGGAAGATCTTGCATGTTAGCTACCTCAAACCTTAAGTCTGGTGCCTTTTCACGGGCTATGTGTATCAATCCCTCACTCTGATCAACCCCAACATAGTCAATAGACAAATCAGAAAAAAGCTGATATAATCGGCCATTACCACACCCCAGATCAAGAACATGATCCTCATCCTTGGTATACTTTCCAAGTGGTTTCAAATCATCCCACAAATATGTCCTCGTCTGTGAGAACAGCGAGG
>CAZCAB010000007.1:0-19528 GCA_964496615.1 uncultured Gammaproteobacteria bacterium
ATCAAGGAAGAAAGGATACGCGAGATAGAAAAAAATGAGACATTTAATCGCATTGTTGATGCTATGGCCGATGCGGCAGACGGGCAGCTTGGAAAAGCCTTGGGTTTTCTGGGTCATGTGCTTGAAAAAGCTGATAATGAAGTGTTAACTATTTTTGAGCGAGCAGAGTCTGGTAACGAAGACGCAATACGAGATATAGTTCAATTTGAACAGATGATTGCTGATCGATATGAGATATATTCTGAAAATGGGCCAGTTATGGAGGAAGTGTACGGTACCGGAGGCAAGAATCAAAGCGAAGAACTATTGGTAAATGCTTACTACGATGCGCTTATTCTACCGCACCCCTTCGGGAGTGGAAAATCAAATGAGGAGTTAAGCGAGCTCTACAAGGCGGCATACGAACAGGCCAAGGCCGACGGCCTAATCTCATGATTTTAGTCAATTTAAAAAGCCCGGATGTGCCGGGCTTTTTTTGTTTTCTACAACGATGCTTCAATCATGTCGGTTTTACTCGATCCTTCGCCGGCACCGAGCTTTGTTCTTTCAAGAATCTCAGCCTCAACAATGTTTCTATCTCGACCATATTTGAGTCTCGATAGCTGCTTGATAGCATCGGCAAGCTGCTCGTTACCTTTTGTTGGAGGGTAGGTGCGCATGTTAAACGGTTTTGGCGTTTGGTTGTCGATAAGGAGCTTAGTGTTACACGTGAATTGTTCCACGTTCATTAGATCATATGCACCAAACGTTGGTGCCATTTCCTTTGCAAGAATATCAGCATCTTCCGGACCTATTTTAAAAACGGCCATAGAACCGGCGTTACCCAGGACTGCATCTCTAATTTCAGTTCTCCCCTTATCATCGACAAGCTGTCCCAGATATTGGTGAGCAATGATAAGGTCAAGACGATATTTTCGAGCCTCTGATAGAATCGTTGCAATCGAATCGGTGATGAAATTTTGGAACTCATCAATGTAAAGGTAAAAGTCCTTACGCTGGTCTTCAGGGAGATCAGCACGTCCCATTGCAGCCATCTGCAGTTTCGCGACGACAATTAGTCCGAGGAGCTTCGCATTAACTTCACCGGTTTTACCTTTCGCAAGATTCACGATGAGAATTTTTTGCTCATCCATTGCTTTTCTGAAATCAAACCCAGAATGCTGCTGCCCCATGATATTTCGCATCATTTCGTTACTGACAAAGCGGCCAACTTTGGAGATAAGATATCCGAGCATTTCCGATTTATGAAAATCCGACGTCTTGGCCATCTCCTTTTCCCAGAATGCACGTACGACGGGATCTTTAAGGTTCTTGAGGTATTTCTTCACATACTCATCATCCGTGAACATGCGCGGTATGTCGATGACTGTCCCGGGGTTCTTTAGATCAGCCATGAGCGTGAGCATCACATTTCGCATATTGTGCTCAAACATCGGACCAATCATTTCAGGAGGGAAGAGCTTGTAAAAAATGGCAATCATCTCCTGAACAGCAAAATCTTTTTGGTCATCATCGCGTGCTTCAAGCATGTTTAGACCAATTGGCCTGTCCATGTCAGAGGGGCTAAAGACAATTACATCATCCGCACGCTCTTTTGGTATGTGCGCGAGAACGTACTCAGCAAAATCACCATGCGGATCCACTACTGCGACGCCATGGCCATTTTTGATGTCCTGTACTGCAAGATTTTCAATAAATACTGATTTTCCACCTCCAGATTTACCGATAACATACAAATGTCTTCTTCGATCAGGATCCTTCATGAAGACCTCATAGTCCACACCTCGATACGGAATATATCCGAGTTTTAATCCCTCTTTCGGAAGATTTGATGGGGGAGGAGGCTTTCGAGCCATGAGCCATCTGATGTTTGGTGTCTCAGTTGAATGGAGTGGAAGGTGCCACATACTTGCCATCTCCTCGGTATTCAAAAGTAAATTTTTTGTCTCACTAAATGATCGGTAGATAAAATCACGGATAAGGTTTTTTGGATTTCGTGGCACGATTGCTTTGAATGAATTACCGTAGCGGTACAGGTTGTATTGTCCAAATGCGTTTATCAGGCTATCAAGATTGCTCTGCGCTATGTTTTCGACATCAGAGGTGGATATGATACGTACAGTCACATCCATACCACCCTTGGTTAGCTTTTCCTCAAGACCCTTAAGCATCTCCTCTTCCATAGAAGAGAGCTGGTATCCCTGCTGCGGAGCATCCTGCTTATCATTTTTTATGAGTTTGAAGAGCTCATCTCCAAATTTATACAGATGCCTTACAATTACGCCACTCCTGTGGGCCACACGTTCAAATTTTTCACCTTTTTTTACCTCTCGGACAATGTAGACACCCTTCCTTCTCCACTTTTTATGAGCAGATCGAATGACAAATTGTATTGCCGCACTTGAATTATGTTCGCGAATTCTCGTAAGCGTATTGAGCGTCGCGGCCATTGGGTCTGAGTCCATCTTTTTGTACGTCTTGTATGGGAAGAGTTTTACCTGCGTGTGAGAGAGGTAGGCTCCGACAATTGAGCTTTTTTCAGAAAAGATATTATAATCAGTCATCTCCTCCATGTGTGCATACGGATATTGGGCAGAGATCTGCTGCTCAACAAAGTTTCTGAGCTTATTTGGCACTGCAACATAAAATGAGATAAGGCCATCATGCATAACAAGCTCAAATGCAATATGGTCATTTCGTCCGGAAAGCCATCCTCTCAGTCCTCGTTCGGCCTTAAGACCGGCAAGAGTTGAAAAAAGCGTTTCAGTTATACCAATTTCCTCTTTAATATGATCGAGTCGATCCTCCTGGCTTGCTTGTCCGCTTCCCTCAGATTTCCTTTCTTTGGGAACCTGGATATGAATAACCGTACGATCGAATGCCTTTTTTGCAGCGACAGTGTACCGGAGCAGCGCTCGCAAGATAAAAAGAAAACCGGCGATAATCAGGCCGCCAACAACAAGGCTCACGATAAAAAGAAAGCTTTCTTGTTCAAAAAAAGACGGATTTGCGTATGCGGCGTCACTACTGAGGGTAAACTGCAAAAACATACATTACTGAGTCCGAGGCACTCCTGCATCGGTAACCTCCTTGAGCGCGAGGAGTTTGTCAGCCTTTATCTTCGCTTCCTGCTCTATGTAGTATTTGTTAACACCAGGTAATGTTCTGAGCCATTCGACGAGCAGTTTAAATATCTCCTTAATCTTCACCTTAGTTTGTCTGAGTAGTTCCTTTATCTTAAATGCAGTCTCTTCACCCTTGAGCTTAAACTCCTGCTGTTGTACAGCGGTGAGTTCCATGTACGCGTCTGCGAGACCTTCCTCCATGATTTTTTCGATGTGAATTGTCAGGTTATCCTTTACTTGCGGCAGTGCAGCAACCTTTTTCTTCTTTTTAGGTTTCTTCAAAATCGAGCGGATAGATTCAATCGCTTCATCGATAAATCCATCTTCCTGCTCGATCACATGCTCATGAGTTTCGTGCGCTGGCTGGATCTCCTGAGCTGGCGCATGCAGCCCTTGCTCGGGCTGCGCTTGCACGTCCTTTTCCTGCTTTGGAAAACGCGAAGCTTGCTCATGTGATGTTGGTTGTGGGTGTGAATATGTGTTTGCCATATATCCAAAAAACGCTGGAATCCCAGATCGACTTAAGTATATCAGATACTTGACAATAAAGACAGATTTTGCTTTGTTTAGAAGACAAGGGTAGGTATACTACTACATACAATCTACCAACATCTGAGCTGAGGAGGAGTCATGCGAGTCAATTACTTTTACGTTGCCTGTTTCGTAGCCGGCTGCTTGGACGCACAACCTGCGCGTTACAGTGCGCTGGACGACCAGAGCGAAGGATCAGAAGCAATCAGCAATCGTGACCCAGGTGAATGCCTGTGCCCGCCGGGTACCCGCTGCGAGGGCCGAGAATGCGTCTACGACGAGCGATCGGCAGAGGGCGAAACCTGGGCCGAAGGGGAAGATCCAGGTGATCTCTACGACTGTACCACCAGTGGTGAATGCCCGGAGGGCTTTCACTGTCACGAGTCTGGCGAGTGCTACTTCGATGGCGAGTGCGTCCGAGACGAGCAGTGCCGAGGTGGTACTTTCTGTCTGGGTTTCTTCTGTCAGTGCCCTGAAGGATTCGAATGCGAGAATGAACAGATCCCTCCTGACGACGAAGGAGACGAATATCCTGGCGATGAGGATCCCGAGTCTTCTGAAGGGGAGGGCGAGCTCCCTCTTCCAACCGAGGGCGAGGGAGAAGGTGAGCATCCTTTCGCAACCGAGGGAGAAGGTGAGGTCGAGCCTCACTGCGAGCCTTTCGTCGAGGTCTGCAATAACGTCGACGACGACTGTGATGGTCTCACTGACGAGGAAATGCCCATGCTCGAGTGTGGCTTGGGCATCTGTGCCCGGACCTTCGAGAGCTGCAGTGGCGGCATGCCCCAGCAGTGTGTTCCCGGCGATCCCGAGGACGAACTGTGCAATGGGCGTGACGACGACTGTGATGGTCTCACTGACGAGGAAATGCCCATGCTCGAGTGTGGCTTGGGCATCTGTGCCCGGACCTTCGAGAGCTGCAGTGGCGGCATGCCCCAGCAGTGTGTTCCCGGCGATCCCGAGGACGAACTGTGCAATGGGCGTGACGACGACTGTGATGGTCTCACTGACGAGGAGCTTGGTTCGATTTCGTGCGGAGTCGGTCCTTGCGCAGTCTCCATCCCAGCATGCGTGGACGGTGTTTCTCAGCAGTGCGAGCCTGGCATCGGGGGGGTGGAATCCTGTAATGGCATCGACGACGACTGTGATGGTCTCACTGACGAGGGTGATCCGGAAGGTGGTAGCGACTGCGACACCGGCGCACATGGCATGTGCGCTCTTGGGAGTACTCGCTGCTCAAACGGAGAACTCGTTTGCGATGACATCAAGCATCCTTCGGACGAGCTGTGCAACGGTCTTGACGACGACTGTGATGGTCTCACGGATGAGGACATGCCCATGCTCGAGTGTGGCTTGGGCATCTGTGCGCGAAGCGTCGGAGCATGTGTGGACGGCGTAGAGTCGGAGTGCGTTCCTGGTGATCCTGAGGACGAGCTGTGCAACGGTCTTGACGACGACTGTGATGGCAGCGTCGACGAGAACGTGCCTGAGTTTGGGGATGACTGCGACACTGGTCAGATCGGTGCGTGTCAGCGTGGATTTCTCGCCTGTCATGAAGCCCGACTCCACTGCATCCAGTATTCACAGCCACGCCCTGAGCGATGCAACGGGCGTGATGATGACTGCGATGGTCTCACAGATGAGGAGCTTCGCGATCTCACGTGTGGTGTTGGTGAGTGTTACCGAACAGTATCCGCATGCATTGATGGGCAAGCCCAGGAGTGCATCCCTGGTGAACCGCGGGAGGAATCCTGCATACCAGGTGAAACTGTTCGCACGGACGATGACTGCGATGGCGATTCAGACAACGCAGAAGGGTGTTTGCGCCTGGTGGGTGGTGATGCGCCTACGAGCGGGCGTCTCGAGATCTACCACGCGAATGAGTGGGGTACGATCTGCGATGACGCATGGACCGCACGGGATGACCCCTTCGAGAACGCTGATGTCGCCTGCATCCAGCTTGGCTTCCAGAGAGCCTTGGATGCGCAGGGTCAGGGTGAATCTCCTTTTGGGCATGGACGTGGTCCCATCTGGATGGACAACGTTCAATGCACTGGCGATGAGGAACGTCTTGTCGACTGTGAATTCCCAGAGGAGGATCGCCAGGACTTCGGAGTCCACAACTGCAACCACAACGAGGATGTCGCGATTTTCTGCGAGTAGCACCTCTCAACGGACCTAGAACCCGCCGGCCTTGTCCACCGGCACATCCCAGTGTCCATGTCTGTGGGTACTGGTATCAAAAAAAGCTCCTCAGAGCTTTTTTTGTTATACCTTGACTGCACGCTGTCCTGTATCAGTATCTTCGACAGTATACCCAAGATCTTGGAGTTGATCGCGCAGACGATCAGCCCTGTCCCAGTCCTCTTTTTCGCGCGCCGCTAGTCTCTCCTCAAGAAGGGCTGTAACCTGCTCAGGAAGATCATCTGACCACTCTGTTTGTGGGAGCAGACCGAGTACTGTATCAAAATCGCGAAGCGTCGCACGCTTGTCACTATCGTTGATATCACTTCGCAGCATATCCCACATGAGCGCAATTGCGCCGGGGATATCAAGATCGTCATTAATATGCTTTTGAAATTTCTTCGTGTACTTTTGCGAAGGAGCGCCTTCGTCAGCAACCTGCAGATCGCGCATGATGTTATGAAGACGTCTGAGTCCACTCTGTGCTGCGCTCAGTGCCTCCCAGCTAAAATTGAGCTGTTTTTTGTAGTGAGTCTGCAAAATGAGGAAACGAAAATCAAGGCCACTATATCCTTTTTCGGTAAGGGTATTCATGGTGATAAAGTTACCCTCTGATTTTCCCATCCTGTCGCTGTTAATGAGGAGAAATTCTCCGTGTAGCCAGTAGTTCACCCATGGTTTTTTTTCAAAAACAGCTTCTGATTGCGCTATCTCGTTGGTGTGATGTACGGGGATGTGATCAACACCACCCGTATGAATATCAAAGTGATCACCAAGATACTGAGAACTCATTGCAGAGCATTCGATATGCCATCCGGGGAATCCCTTTTTCCCAAATGCATCCCACTCCATTTGCCGCTGTTCATTGTCGTTGGAGAATTTCCAGATTGCAAAGTCATGAGGATTTTTTTTCTCACCAAGATCAACGCGCACACCACCCTTGAGGTTTTGTCTATCAAGGAGCGCGAGCTTCCCATAGTCTGAAGCCTTTGTTGAGTCAAAGTAGATCCCATCGGTGGTTTCATATGTGAACCCATTGTCAATGAGCTTTTGAACCATGTCGATTTGTTCATCAATGTGATCGGTTGCTTTTGGATATTCATTCGCACTCAGGATATTGAGTTTTTCAAGGTCACCAAAAAAAGCATCGGTATATTTTTGTGCAATTTCATACGCGCTTTGTCCTTCCCTTCGTGCACCCTTTTCCATTTTATCCTCACCACCATCAGCGTCATCAGTTAAATGTCCAACATCAGTAATGTTCATGATATGGTTAACCTCAAGCCCGTTATATTGGAGCACTCTTTTTACCATATCGGCAAAAATGAAACTTCTCAGATTACCAATATGCGCATAGTTGTATACGGTCGGACCACAGGAGTACAGAGAAGCTTTGCCATCCGATATGGGCGAGAAAATTTCTTTTGAACGACTGAGAGTATTGAAAAAATGTATATCCATAGTGAGAGGAGTATATGAAAATGCGGCTCACATGTAAAGACGCACTCCAGTGTGATATACTTTTAGGTATGAAAAAAATACTCATCGCATTTTTCGTGATCGGATATGGAATCCTTGCTTCCTCAGGGTTAGCTTTAGCAACAGCGGGCTTTGTTGGTAGTCAAGGGGTATGGATTTCAGATGACGTCGTGTTTGCCGGTGATACGGTAAAGGTATTTACCGTCGTGGTGAACAATGAAGCACATAGGCTTGCAGCGGATGTTGAGTTTTTCAGAAATGACGAGCGCATTGGACGTGTCAGCTTAATACAGCTTGGTTTCGAAGAGGCACGCCAGGTTTCACTTCCCATTGAATTGGTCGAGGGGAATAATACCTTCTCTGTTCGACTATCAAGCATTGTCGCAACTGACGAGCGGGGGAATACAACAGCCATTTCGAGTCAAAGCCTCGGGAGCACAGAAGTAACGGGCAGCTATGTGTTTGATGCTGACACTGATGGAGATGACATTGGCAATGCTGATGATCCTGACGATGATAACGATGGATGGAGTGATGATGAAGAAGCTCGGCGAGGTACGAATGCCAGGCTTGCTGACACTGATGGAGATTCGCACAATGATCCGCAAGATAAATTTCCAAATAACGGAAGTGAATGGGCTGACGCTGACGGCGATGGTATCGGTGATAACGAAGATACCGATGATGATAACGATGGACTATCAGACGCTGAGGAGGAAAAATATGGGAGTGATCCGCATAATGTAGATTCTGATGGGGATGGGTTGCGAGACGGGGACGAAAAACTGCGTGGGAGTAGTCCGGTTTCCAGCGATACTGATAGTGATGGACTGTCAGATAACGATGAAGTGGTGCTCGGGAGCAATCCTACTAGGCAAGACACGGATAATGATGGATTGTCAGATGACATAGAAAAGAGGCGAGGGACAGACCCTCAGTCCGCTGATACCGACGGTGACGGCGTTGAAGATGGTGATGAGGTTGCTCATGGGACAAATCCGCTTGAACCTGATACAGATGGAGACGGTGTTGATGATCTACTCGATGCGTTCCCGCTGAATCCGGGTGAGTCTGCAGACACTGACTTAGACGGCATTGGTAACAACGAGGATCAGGACGATGATAATGATGGGTTATCAGATGCACAGGAGCTTGAGCTGGGGACAGATCCATTGCGCTCCGACACAGACGGTGATGGAGTGAGTGATGCAGATGAAGTGGCTCAGGGGACAGATCCGGGACAGAAGCAGGATGACACGCAGCTTGAGAATGACCTTCGTGAGCATGTTGCCGGAGTAACATCCCGTAGACAAGTGCGACGGAGTCTGCTACTCTGGGCTTTGCTTACTCTCCTAATCTCATGCGCCTTTGCAGGACTTTACTTTGCGCGGCGTGCACGAGAACTAGAATCATAGGTATGAAAACACATGTGATATCCCTTGGTGGCTCATTGGTGAATCCAATCACAGGTTTTGACTTCACTTTTCTAAAAAAATTTACGCAGCTCATCATTGCGCAGAGCAAGAAAAGGACGCGTTTTGTTATTGTTGTCGGTGGCGGTGCGCCTGCCCGCGCATATCAGAATGCTGCAAAAAAGCTTGGTACTACGGATGCTGGCTCATTGGATCGCATAGGTATTGCTGGAACGAAACTTAATGCCCAGCTACTCAAAGAAGTATTTGGTGATCATGCATATCAGCATGTTATTACTGATCCTCGCAAACGAGCACGAACGAGTAAGAAAATTATCATCGGTGCTGGCTGGAAAGAAGGTTTTTCGTCTGACATGGATGCTGTACTTAAGGCCCTAACCTATCGCGCAAAAGAGGTGTTTAATTTGTCAAACATCGACTATGTGTATGATTCGGATCCATCGAAGAACAAGCATGCAAAGAAGATAGAGGAAATGGGATGGAAGCAATTTAGAAGCGACATTGTGGGAAATGAATGGGCGCCGGGTAAGAGTGCGCCATTTGACCCCATTGCCAGTAGACGCGCTCAGCGATATGGTCTTACCGTTCATATTCTCAATGGAAAAAATTTGACCGAACTAAAAAAAGCCTTTGCAGGAAAGCCTTTTAAGGGAACAACAATTAGCTAAACGTCATCAGTAAGATTAAATAGTGGAAGCTCGGCCTTAGGGTCGAGCTCTTTAATACCCAGTAGTCTCTGACCAATTGCAGGCATTATCACTGCTGAGCTGATTGCAAGAAGAACTATCGTTGCAAAAAGATTTGCATCTATGAGGCCAAGCTGATGGGCTATTTGACTTGCTGCTACTGCAAGTGAAAGTTTTGTAGCATGAAAACATGAAAGTGATAATGATTCCTTCATGGGCATCTTTTTAAGCTTTGCCGTAAAATACACCGCAGCCATCTTAGCTGCAATGGCAAGCGCAATGATCATCACGAGCAGCTTGATATTGCTTAGATTTGAAAAGAGCGCAGGCATATTGACCTGGGCCCCCGTATACACAAAGAAGAGTGGAATGAAAAAACCATAGCCAAAGCTTTCCAGCTTCTTGTCGAGTAACGATGCCTTGGGTGTGAGTTCGGCAATAACCATCCCTGCGATAAACGCACCGATCACAGAGTGAAAGCCAAGCTCGCCAGTGACTGCTGCGAGTATAAATATGATTGCGAAAGAAAGCCTAACTTCAGCATCGAAGTTTTTCTTATGAGTGAAGTAGGTGTCTATCTTATCACGCACATTCGGATGGCGAACAATAAAAGGAATTACAAAGAGTGCTACGATCGCTGAAAGTGAGTAGAAAAAGGACCATCCTGTATTGCCATCAGCATGTGCAAGTGCAAATGCGAGCAAGAACATGCCGACGATATCGACAATTATTACAGATGCGAGCAAAATGTGTTTAAACAGTGCATGACCTTGAAGCTCACGTGCCGCCGGAACGGCAATGCCGAGCGAACTCATCGCGAAAATACTACCAAGAAGAAGCGGTGGAGCCCCGATATAGTGCCCAAGGAGAGCGCCGGCAGCGAATGGCACAACCACTGATGCAGCAGCAATCGTGAGTGCACGTCTGGCATATTGCTTAATTTCTAGAAAATCAAGCTCAAGTCCTGCAAGAAATAGAAGATACGCCAAACCAAAATGTTCGAGAAAATGTATCGTCTCATGGTCTGGAATGAGATTCAGATATGAAACTCCAATAACAATACCAAAAATAATCTCCAGTACGATGACCGGGAATCCAAGCCGTTTTCCGAGAATAGATATGAGGGTAATTCCGGAAAAGACCACGATAAGACTGCTCGCGAGTGCGTCCATAGTACATGTACGATAGCAATAAGATTGCGCTTGGTCAATGTGTTTACTTGATACCGCTCATGCTGTACGCTATATCCATATGTCAGATACTCAGGAGATCAAAGATAAACTAGATATCGTGGATTTCATTGCTGAATACGTTCAGCTAAAGCCTGCTGGTGTAAATCATAAGGGGCTCTGTCCATTTCACAATGAAAAGTCACCTTCTTTTATGGTCAATAGAGAGCGGCAAAGCTGGCATTGCTTTGGGTGCTCAAAAGGGGGTGATATTTTTTCATTCCTACAGGAGATTGAAGGTATGGATTTTGTTGGTGCTCTACGTTTTCTAGCTGATCGAGCTGGGGTGACACTAACGATGCGCGGCTCAAAAGAAAGTCAAGATGAGAAGGAGCGTCTTAGGATTATTAATGAGGCAGCGGCATCGTTTTTTCACCAATTTTTGACACAGCTCGATCAGGCAAAGCCAGCATTAAAATACCTGCATGATCGGGGATTGACGAAGGGAACCATAGAAGCTTGGAAAATCGGCTATGTGCCTGAGCAATGGGATCTTCTCACTCAATATCTACTGAAAAAGGGTCATGGCATTGATGATCTCGTTTCAGCTGGACTCACGATCAAGCGAGATGGCTCTGATGTAGGAAGTGGGAGAGGTTATTATGATCGTTTCCGTGGTCGTATTATGTTCCCTATCTGGGATGTGCATGATCGGGTGGTTGGTTTTACTGGGAGAACGCTTTTCGAGCATGAAAAATCAGGTGGGAAATATGTGAATACACCGCAAACACCACTGTTTGACAAGTCAAAAATAGTATATGGCCTTAATAAAGCAAAGCAGGATATCAAAAAGAACGATTTTGCCGTGATGGTTGAAGGTCAAATGGATGTCATCGCCGTGTGGCAATCAGGTATGGAAAATGTGGTTGCAACCAGCGGCACTGCGATGACAGAGCAGCACGTTACACTTCTTAAGCGGTACTCTAGTAATATGCGCATTGCATTTGATGCGGATATGGCTGGGGAAAACGCCGCAAAAAGAGGAATTGACGTCGCAAGAAAGGGTGGGGTGCACGTCAAAGTCATTACTATTCCGGATGGGAAGGGAGATGACCCTGCTGACTGTATTGGTTTAGATCCGGCTGTCTGGGTTAGTGTAGTTGGAGAAGCTCAGGATATTATGGAATGGTTTTTGGATAGGGCATTTCTCAGATATGGTGGGAATGATCCGATTTCAAAGCAGAAGATTGCCGATGAGCTTTTACTTGAGATTGCACGAATTCCGTTCGCAGTTGAAAGAGATCACTGGATCGCCACGCTTTCAGACAAGCTCGGCGTCTCTGCGCAGGCACTTCGTGATGACATGATGCGCTTGAGCAAAGAAACAAAGACGCAAGTTCAAGCAAGACAGACAAAGACGAAAACGGAGAAGAAAGCAACGTCGCGTTTTGATATGCTCCTACATCGATTTCTTTGCATATTGCTTTTTAGGCCAGTGCTCGCGGAAAATGAATTTTTCACTCTTCATTTGCCTGAAATTGGATCACCGGAAATGTCTCTTTACGAATCGATGAGGCTCATGTATACTAAAATGAGCTCATTGGATGTTGCTCAGTTACGGGCTTCATCTGAAAACGGAGGGGAAAACCATGTTGATGTCCTTCTCATGAAGGGGGAGAGGGATTTTTTGCATTATACAGATTCGCAACTCAAAAAAGAACTTGAAGATATTACCACACGCATCCGCAACGGCATATCTGCCCATAGACGAGCGACGCTTACTCGTCACATACAGGCGGCTGAAAAAGAGGGTGATTCTCAAAAGCTTCAAGAGTTGCTCAAGCAATTTAGTAAACTAGCTTGAGTAAACACATGCCACGGAAAAAGAAAGCAGCTCCTAAAGCTGCAACAAAGACGGCTGAAAAAGCCAAAAAGAAGCGTAAACGAGGTTCAGGGAGGGGTAAGGCAAAAAAAACAGCGGCAGCTGCAAAAAAAATTGTGAGCAAGCTCACAAGAAAAAAGGTAGCGCCGAAAAAAGTAGCAAAAAAAACGCCTACCAAGAAAAGAACCACAAAGAAAACAGTTGCAAAGGCGACGAAGAAAACGACAAAGAAGGGAGTCGCTAAGATGCCCTTGCGATCAAACATTGATCCTGAGCTTCTCAAGATCATGCAAACGCCCCCTGGGAAGGTGGCTATTGATGCACTTTTGCACAAAGGAAGGAACAGAGGATTTTTAACCGAGCAGGAAGTTCTATCGGTATTTCCATACGTTGAGAACTATCTTCCAGAATATGAATACTTTCTCACGATAGTGGACAGGAACAGTGTTGATGTCGTAGAAGCGCAACAGGGTGGTGGATATCTTGGTTCTAAGCAAAAAGATCGAAAGACGCAGATAATTAGTCAGTTTCAGGGTGAACAACCGGACATAAAGCAAGGGCACTTCGATCTGGGAAGTATTGCTCAGGACTCGATCCAAATGTATCTTCGAGAGATCGGTAAGGTTCCACTTCTTACAGCAGAACAAGAAGTTTCACTTGCAAAGAGAAAAGAGCGGGGTGATAAAGAGGCGGAAAGAAGAATGATCGAAGCTAATCTTCGTCTGGTTGTTTCTATCGCTAAGAAATTCGTCGGGAAGCAATTGTCACTGCTCGATTTGATACAAGAAGGAAATATCGGGCTATTTAGAGCGGTAAAGAAATTCGATTACAGACGTGGATACAAATTCTCGACCTATGCTACCTGGTGGATACGCCAGGCCATTACGCGTGCACTTGCGGATCATTCCCGAACGATTCGTATTCCTGTGCATATGGTTGAGACAATCAACCGGCTGACACAGATACAGCGTGGACTTCTCCAGGATCTTGGTCGTGATCCTACTCCAGAGGAAATAGCTGCGGAAATGGGTGAATCAGTACCAAAAGTCAAACACATTATTAAGATTTCTCAGGATACCGTCTCACTTGAAACATCTGTAGGTGATGGAGATGACGATGATACATCACTATCCGACTTTATCGAGGATGTGAAGAATATCAGCCCATCACAGGCAGCTGGTGTTGAACTCTTGAAGGACTATATTGATGAAGCTATTGATGATCTCTCACCTCGAGAGAAGAAGATTCTTGAGATGCGATTTGGTCTTGAAGATGGTGTTACGCATACACTTGAAGAAGTCGGTAAGGAATTCGGCGTTACCCGCGAACGTATTAGGCAGATTGAAGCGAAATCGCTAGAGAAAATTAAGGGATTCAACGTGATAGAGAAGTTGAGCGACTACTAGAAAGAATCATAAAACCCGCTTTAAGCGGGTTTTTCATTGATACTGATTTTTCCGAGTATGTGCGAGCGCTTCAGATCTCCGAATGCGCTACTGTCTGTGGAGGCATTACTGCTATCACCGCGAACATGATATGTATTGCCCATGATTGCACTTATCCTTTTGATGATCAATCGCTTCATATATGGGTGCCTAGCAACAACAATGTCGCCAATATGAATGTCACGGTCAAGAGCAAGGGTGACGACATCACCATCTCGAAGTGTCGGTTCCATCGATGAACCTTTGACAGTAAATTGTTCTACGCTGCCGTTATCCATGGTACATCTTTACCTTTTGCCTTCCAGAAAATTTTGTGGATTGCTTCCACGCTGGACATTAATTGCTCTGCATCCTCCAATCGTACATAGTGTTTACATGCTGAAGTGAGCTTGGCAGCATTCCAAAATACTGTATGCAAGTCCGGATTGTCACCCAAATGCTCCTCCTTGAAAAAATCTGTCCATAGTATTAAAAGTTCCTTTCTACACTTCTCAGCCTCTTTTTCCTTTATCGCAACATAGCGCGTTACTGTATTGTGATACGCGAGGAGCGCCTGTTCTTTATCAGTGTCAGGAGCCTTCAGGTCCAAAAGCTTTTTCGTCATTGAGAGGACTGCTTCGGCTGCAATGCGTGCTGAGCTTGGGTCATACACGCCACATGGGCCGTCACAATGAGCGTATACATTGTTAGACTGAGTCATATGATCGGATTTTTAGGATGAGAATAAAGAATATAAGTAGTGCGAAAAGTACCAACTCACTATGCGCGAGAATATGACTGACAATATCATGTTCTGCATGGTGTGGATGGCCTGCGTTTGCTAATGCAACATGCGGGAAAAGGAGCATTGATGCAGACAATCGGTATATATAATGCTTCATATACTGTATGTTATGGATACTCTATATAGTAAATTTATATACTCCACCTGTCAATTAATCTTACCTATCCCTTGGAGGCACAGGTCGATGGATTTCGTGGATTATTCCGCCAAGAACAGACTATTTTAATCAGATTCTAGACTTGACATAAATGTAAATACTTGGTATCCTTACATGTTCGTTTTGAAGCAACTGATAAGGAGAAGATCGATGAGGAAGCGAATCACAGGAACGAAGCTGGGTATGATCTGTGCGATCATCGTGGGGGTAGCATTTTTGTGCCACTCGATTTGGCAGATGCATCACGGTTCGGAACTGAACGACGGAGTCGACAAGAAGATCCACAGAGATGCCTTGGGCGTTTGTGCTTGCATGCATGGGCCGATGCTCAAAGTTTCCGACTTTGACTTTCCCGAGCGTCAAGGCAGCCGAGAATACGAACTCACCGTTCTCTTCATCGACGAGCCCATGTCCTCTGAAGAGATCATTTCGGTCATGAAAAAGCAGGGCCTTGCCGCCGCTGACCTGGCGGACTTGGGATACTACATCAGCGATAATGGTCCGTACCTCGATCGGTTTAACATCGCTCAGCTAGGGACAGTCCATGGGAAGGGGACCCGATTGTTCTTATGGAACAGAGGTACCGAAGAACGCTTCTTGCTCTATGAAGAAGAGTGCATGGACTGGAGTCCGCGCTGCGGATTCCTTGCTCGAAGACCGATCACGGCTGACTAGCCATGCCATCGGACGCACATCTGCGTCCGATGGCCCAATCACACCTTCACATTTTATAGATTATTCAACCATCAAGACATGCAGCGTTTGCAAGTCATATATATGTGCCTCGGGGGATAGGCGTGCAATTATCCACAGCTGAATACCTGAATAAGTGTGCTATCATATCTACGCTAATTTCTAATCATATGTATATGGAAGAGCAGGGTCAATCATGCCAAGAGCAATCAAGCCTCAGTAAGGCGCTATCTCACTTCGCCCCGATGCAGGTGTTCTCTTTCGGTCTTGTAGGAGGTGTATTAGTACTGTGTACAATAGGGTTTTTCATTTTACTTTCCATGATGCTTGATGGAGGTTCTCTGGGTTCTCTATCTAATTCAGGTGGTAACAACGCTGCAGCGGGACGTCCGACACCGCAAGCCGCTCCCACAGAGATTTCAATCCCAGCAGTGACAAAGGACGATCATGTTCGTGGTGACAAAAAGGCCGACATTACCATCGTTGAGTATTCAGATCTTGAGTGTCCATTCTGCAATCGTTTTCATAACACGATGATTGAGGTAATGGATGAGTTTGAGGGAAAAGTTAACTGGGTATATAGACATTTTCCACTTACCAGTATTCATCCAAGCGCTACCAAACTTGCCGTCGCCACTGAGTGCGCTGGCGAGCAGGATAAATTCTGGGAAATGACGGATGCAATTTTTGCAACACACGGGCAAGGTGCAAGCTATGATGATGCGAGTATTACCGCACTTGCGCGAGAAGCAGGAGTACGAAACATCAATTCATTTAGTAAGTGCCTTTCATCTGATAAATACAATGATCTTGTGTCAACGCAATCAAGAGATGCGCAAGCAGCAGGCGCACGCGGAACACCATACTCGATCATCCTTGGTCCAGATGGAGAGACAATCCCACTCAATGGAGCCCAGCCATTTGCGGCAATACAGGCAGCATTACAGCAGCTCGGTGCGTAATCACCACAAAAAAGCTAAAACCCGCCATATGGCGGGTTTTTTGTGACTCGGCTGGGATTCGAACCCAGGACCGTTGGCTTAAAAGGCCACTGCTCTACCAACTGAGCTACCGAGCCTTCTGACTACCGCAATATGGTATACTATTTGCTAATTAACGTCAATATGCAGTATCACGCACAGAGTATATCACAGGCCTTAAAAGGGCTCCATAGCCATCCTGATAAGGGCTTAAGTCCCTCACAGGTCACCCGTAGTCAGAAAGAGTACGGATATAATGAACTCCCGGATTCATCTGAGAAAATCGGTCGTCTCACTATTTTCATTCAGCAGTTTGCCAGCCCACTGATCATCATTCTTTTGGTGGCCGGTGTGGTAAGCGGTCTTCTTGGTGAGACCTTGGACATGGTGATCATTCTATTCACTGCTTTTTTTAATGCGACCATCGGATTTATTCAAGAGGACAAAGCTAATAGAGCGTTGGATCGTCTTCGAAGTATGGTCACCTACGACGCTCGGGTTATTCGTGAAGGTCATGAGAAAACCATTGCAAGTAGAGAGCTAACCATTGGTGATATCCTTATCCTGCAAGCAGGAGATCGTATACAAGCTGATGGGCGAATCCTTGAGAGCTTTGATTTCTCTGTTAATGAGGCGGCGCTTACAGGAGAATCTGAGGCAGTGACAAAGGATGGGGAAATACTTCCCGAAGATACACCAATCGCTGATCAGAATAATATGTGTTTTCGCGGTACTAATGTGCTCAATGGGCGAGCACGTATCCTTGTGACGCATATAGGGGCAGATACGGAGATAGGGAAAATTGCGATGCTGGTCAAGGATACGCAGGAGATGAAGACACCGCTTCAAAAGCAGCTCGCGTCGCTTGCCCGTGTGATTAGCTATGTTGTTCTTGGTATCGCTCTTTTTATCTTCGTGCTCGGGATGCTTTCAGGGGGAGAGCGCTATTCACTACTTGAACTCTTTGAGACATCCATTGCTGTTGCCGTGGCTGCAATTCCCGAAGGTCTAGTGATCACCTTGACTGTCATACTGTCCATTGGAATGCAATTTATCTTGAAAAAAAAGGCACTTGTTCGAAAGTTGGTTGCCGCTGAGACGCTTGGCTCTGTGAGCGTCATCTGTACTGATAAAACGGGCACAATTACTGAGGGTAACATGGAAGTAACTCGAGTAATCACGAGTGCGGATGATGTTAATTTTGAAGAGCTTCGCTTGGTTTCCGCTCAAGAAGGCCGCCATGACCCTATTATCAATGCCCTGCGAATTGCAACACTCGCAAGTGATGCTCGCGTGGAAAACAGCGACGCGCCTGAAGACAAATGGCTCGTTTTCGGTGAGACTACCGAGATTGCTATAGTAAAGGCCGCGGCCCGTGTGGGTATACCGAATAGTGAAGTGGATAAAGGTGTTCGGATTGATGAGATTTCATTTACGAGTGAGCGAAAATACATGGCAGTGCTCAATCCTGGTCAGAAGAAAAGCCAGGTATGCGTTAAAGGAGCTTTCGAAGTCGTGCTGGGGATGGCAACACACTATGACGATGGAAAAAGTGCAGTTGCACTTGACGCGAAAAAGATTGCTTGGTTTAAAAAACAAGAAAAGGAGCTAACCTCAACTGGTTTGCGCGTTCTTGCTGTTGCCAGAAAAGAAGTTTCCTCTTCCGTCAAAAAGCTAGCCGAGGATGGAGTAGGTGGACTAACATTACTTGGCCTTATTGCTTTTTCAGATCCATTAAGAAGCGATGTAAAGGAGACCCTCGTCCTCGCGAAGAGAGCAGGGATACATATTGCTATGATCACAGGTGATCATGCGAGCACTGCTGCGGCTATTGCGGAGCAGATGGGTCTTTCAGCGACCAAATCCAACATCATGCAGGGCGCTGAGCTTGAAAAACTCAGCGATGAGCAATTGAGAAAAAAGATACGCAAAATTACTGTTTTTGCTCGGGTCGATCCAAAGCATAAAATTCGGATTGTGAAGGCATTTCAGGCAAGTGGCGAGATCGTGGCAATGACTGGTGATGGAGTGAATGATGCTCCGGCACTTAAGGGTGCTGATATCGGTGTGGCATTAGGATCTGGGACAGATGTTGCAAAGGAGACGGCAGATATGGTTTTGATGGATGATAGCTTTAGTACGATTGTTTCTGCGATAGAGGAGGGAAGGGGGATCTACCAGAATATAAGGAAAGTTGTGCTGTACCTTTTATCAGGTAGTTTTGCTGAAGTCGTTCTCATATCTGGGAGTCTGCTTCTTGGACTTCCACTTCCGGTAACACCGGCACAGATACTTTGGGTGAATATTGTCGAAGATGCATTTCCGACCATGGCACTTGCATTTGATAAAGGGGATAAAGAGAATATGAATGATCCACCCCGTGCTAAGAATACCCCGATTCTTGATTCTGAGATCAAAACCATGGTTCTACTAAAGAGCATACTCGCTAATATTGCATTATTTGCCATTTTCCTGTACTTTTGGAGTTCGACAGGGGACATCAAGCTTGTGCGGACGATCATATTTGTGGGTTTTGCCATCGATGCTCTTTTCTACATTTTTTCTATCCGCAGTCTCAGGCACATGTTGTGGAGGATAAATCCATTTGATAATGGGTATCTGGTTGGCGCAGTGGCTCTCGGGTGGGCCATGCTCCTCTCAGCTATCTATTTTCCTCCGCTACAGCTTCTGCTCAAGACAGTCCCGCTTGCGGGTTTTCACTGGGCTGTTATGATCGGATTTGGACTGTTTAACCTTGTTCTCATCGAAATCATGAAGCTTATATTTATTAATAAGAAGTATGTATATTGATAAAAAATATATTGGCGGACTCAGACGCGACTTTCTGACATACGCCAAAAAAAGAAGAGAGATTATCAAAATATCAGAGGATGCTCTTCATGCTGCCAAGAAGGCCCTTGTTGCGCTTCATCGCGGTGAGCTCGCTCAAGGAAAGAAGAAGATTGATTCAGCAAAGAAG
>CAZCAB010000008.1:0-19191 GCA_964496615.1 uncultured Gammaproteobacteria bacterium
GTGGTTTTTTTCTTAACACTATGTCTAAAATTCTCATTGTCCAATTTAGAACCAATGAAACAGAAGCTCATGATCAGGGCTGCTTTAGGAAGCGTCTTGCTGGAAGACCTGAGGAGCTTGTTTTTATCAACGGTATTACCGAGGAGCTGCCAGAAAAGCTCGATGATGATGTTATTGCTGTCATACTCGGAGGAAGCGGAGAGTATTACATAACAAAAAATGACGGAGCAGGTAGCTGGAGAGACAAAGCACTTTCATTTATCGACATGGTCATAAAGAGCGGTACCCCGCTTCTTGGTCTGTGTTTTGGATTTCAACTCATTGCGCTTCGCGAGGGGGCGCGTTTTGTCAACGATGAAGCAATGCAAGAGACTGGTACATATCGCGCATCGCTACTGCCGGGTGCTAGTGATGATCCCATCTTCTCACACCTTGAGCATGAATTTGATGTACCACTCGCACACAAAGACACAGCTGTTGATTTTCCAGAGTCAGTGATTCCACTCGTCAGGACCGACGCGGTGTCTGTTGAAGCGTTTCGACTTTCTGGAAAAGATGTGTGGGCGGCACTCTTTCATGCTGAGATGAGTCATGTGTGCATGGGTGAAAGATTGAAAATGTCTCCTGAGTATATGAATGATGATAGCGGGGTTGAGGAGTATATCAAGGAGCACTTTACACCGACACCGGAAGCAGAGAAGATCATTCGTTTGTTCATTGAATACGCATTGCAGAAATAGCTTGTCATTTTCACACATGTGAGGTCATGATAGCGCTTGGTGAGCACTGTCATGACCTCACATACGAGGTCGTCATTTCCAAGAGGAGGAAACCGTGAACAAGCGAGCAAAAATGGCACTCGTTCGGGTGCAGATTTTCTGGGCACTTCTCACCGTTCTTCTGAAGTTCCGCTTCGTCAAGGAGTGGAAGGACCACATCAGCGTGGAACTCGAGTTCTACCTGTGCCGAGATGGTCGGCCTGTGCCAGAGGCACTTGCCTTCCTTCGTGCCATGAACGGTGAGAGCTGGACCCACGAAGACAAGAGTACGTCGTGGACCTACGAGCTTGGCGCCTGCCAGGTGGAGCTGCGTGTCGGTCCGTGCGCGACCCTCGAAGAGCTGCGCGCGAAGATCGTTGCCATGATGAAGCATGGTAGAGAAGTGGCAGGCTCACTCGGACTCGAGCTGGTGGCCATGGAGACAGCTCCGAGAGACATCACCCTCGAACATTTCCCGAGCCCTCGCTATGACCGTCTGGTTGGCGACATGTCCAAGAGCATATTGCGTGCGTGCTGCCGGGTTGCCGGCATGCACATCCACGTAGGATGCGGCGGGTGGTCCGATGCTATTGCCAAGTACAAGGCGCTTCGCAAGGTGTACAAGCGCTTCATCCGCGTCGACACGAGCAGTGCGCGGGAGCGACTTCGCCTTTTCCGGGTTCTGTGCGATCATCTGGATCCCCCGGTCATCGAGAACATCTGGGATTTGATCGTCTTTCTCTTCAAGAAGACGCTCCTCCTGGACGTTGGTGACTGGTGGAGCTGGATCCGCATCTCTTCTCACGGGACGGTCGAGGACCGTACTCATGGTGCGACCGATGACATCGAGCTCATCATGAGTCGTGTTGAAGAGACGTGCAGGGCGCTCGGCATCCATCAGGATAGCGCCAGCATCGCTCTCGCAGCGTAGCGCAGTGGGGCGCGGCAGAAATGTCAGCGCCCCACTGCCCAAAATCACTATCCACATATGATTTGACATCATACTTATATCTCAGTATCCTTACATCCAGTATATGAATACAGCATACAAAAACCTGCGCGCACTCCTCCTCCTACTTACCTCTGAGTAGCGGTCGAGTTTGTGTAGTTGTATACGAAAATGGCCGCGAAAAGCGGTTTTTTTGCTGCCTCTTGCCATTTTCTACTGTGTATGCTAATCTTTCACGTTACTGATCATTACATGACTGCTGCGCTGCTTGACCCTACACGCAGTGCGTTTGGGGTTGAGCTTTCGCAGCAGCATTAGCACGGACCATGAGGAGGAAACCGTGAGTCCAATTTCTGAAACGGAGGTCATCGACCTCACCACCGCGTGCTACGAGCAGACGCGTGTCCTCGCTCCCGGGGATCTGCGTACTGTCGGGCATGAGGACGAGCTTCAGCTTGTGTATTCCGGTAGCGGGATGATGGGTGACGCACAGGACATCCTGATCGCGTTCGTCGACATGCCGGGATGGACCGACAAGTACGATGAAGGTATTCGTGGTCCTACCGAGGTGCTCGTTGGTGCCCAGAACGGCTCCTTTGGGGAGTTGGGGACTGACGCCGGGCGCGGTGTGCTCGAGTGGGCGAGTGGTGTGAAGGACAACCTCCTGCACATCCGGGCTGATCGTCGTGAGATGCTCAAGAGCCTGATTCGCCTTGCCTGGAAGTCTGGGCAACTGATCATCGGGACCGGCCGAACACCTATCACCAGGTCGAAGTGGCCAACGCTTTGGACCCGGAAGGATCGGTACAAGTACCTGATCAAGTTCTATGCCGGACTTCTGTGGCCCAGCGCCGAGACCTCGGCCCAGCAGCTCCACGTCGGTGTATACTCGCCGCAGGAGATGATCTGGATCAACAACACCATGCTCGCGCTTGCGGGTGTCCTGACGGCTCTGGCCGCAAATTCCGCAGTGTACCGCGGGAGCGTGCATCACGAGAAGCAGGCATCGCGGCAGATCGTGTGGGACGATTTTTCGCAGGGTAAGTCCGGGGTTCCGGAGCGTCCCTACGAAAACGTGCGTGACTGGGCAAAGCGTCTGGCGCACACGACGTACGTCTTGATCCCGAACATCATCGACGGTGTCCAGCACGGGTACCGCGAGGTGGAGCCTCCGGGGCAGACCTTCTGCGAGTTCTTGATGGCTAACCCGGACCAGATTGAATATCTGCGTACGCATCTGGTGTACATGGAGAACACGATCTGGGAGGATGCACGTCCTCGGTTCGACCTGGGTACGGTCGAGATCCGTCCGTGTGGCCAGCAACTCCAGAGCGTTGGGATTGCGCTTGACGCACTCATTCTCGGCGTGGTCGAGAATCGTATCGACACCGATACGCTGCTCAACGGATTCTCCTGGGAGCAGTGGCGGAAGAGTCGCTACGATGCAGTCCAGCACGGTCTCAAGTCGTTTGGTGGTCAGCCAACTATGGTGGGAGACATGCCGCTTCTTCAGATCGCACGTGAGCTGTTCGACATCGCCAAGGTCGGTCTTCTGTCGCGAGGCCTGGGCGAAGAGATCCTCCTCGATCCCATCGAAGAGCGCCTCGCGATCGGTCACTCCCCGGCTATCGACGCTGCTCACGCGTTTGGTGAAGGCATGAAGTCGTTCCTCGACTACCATGCGTACACCGAAGCGAACAACATCTGAGCGCTCCCTTCGAGCGGAGCAAACAAATCGGACTGTGAGCTCAACAGTCCATCCCCCTATGACAACAATACGTTGTTTTCATAGGGGGATAATGTATTTGACTTTCTTTGTAAAAGAAATTAGTATATACGTAGTATGAAAACTCGCCACAACAACATTATTGTGAACATTATTAGCCGTCATTCGCGGTGGTTTTAGAGTAACAAAAATACTTTAGATACCGCCGCGAGGCGGTTTTTCATTTTTTGGGCTTTCGTGTACTGCGCGATTCAGTGAAGTACATGGTAGCTCAGCTGCCAATCGTTACAATCTAAAACGCACACACCCCAGCGCATGCTGGTCATTTGAGGAGGAACATATGGCACGGCCATGGACTGATCGTCCGATCAAGGATTGGGACGACATGCTCGATCTGCTCAACACCTGTTGGAACATCGTGGACCCTGAGCAGCCTGATGCTCGTCGCACGTCGGCAGAAGTCGAAGTGAACCTGACGGGTCCGCATGGCGAGCTTCTGGACTGCAACAGCGGTCCGGTGACGCTGCTGATGCAGGCTGATGAGACCGGGCGAGTGGCTCGGGATTTCACCGAGTACATGCCTGAGGCTGCACCGCCGGACAACGAGGTCTGGGATACCGCGGATGCTGCTCGCCGGGGGATCATCGCTCTGTACGACGCGCTCCTTGCTGCGGAGTCCATCGCAAGCGACATCCTCGCTGACGTGAAGCTTGGTCACCAAGTTCGACGGATGCTCTGTCGTGATCTGTCGTGCCAGCACGACGCTGAGGCAATTGAGTTTGCTCAGTGTTGGGACGCGCTGCACGTGCAGACCATTGCAGACGGCGACTGCTGGGAAGCGCATCGGATCCACGCTACTGAGCCTGAGGGAGCACGCTACGAGTTCTTGAAGAACCGAGCAATTCCGTCTTTGTACCTAGGGGCCACGTCAACCGGTTTCCAGGTCCACGTGCAGAACTGCCTCCCACTGGACGATCGTTTTTTCCGTATGCGCATGGCTACTGAGCAGTGGACACCGCTGCTCTTGGCCGCGTCGGCAAATTCGTACAGTCCTATCAGGCGTGCGCATTCGCTTCGCTACCTGCACTTTAAGTCGCTAACGTCTGTTGGCTGCTTCGGGTGGCAGCGGCGTGACGACTTCGAGCGGACGCTGCGTATCCAGCACGAGGATGGCTTCATTCAGGGTCCTCACGACCTGCACAACTGGGTGAAGATTTGCGGACGAGAGCAGGGGTACAGCACTACTGAGATGCGGATCTGCGATTCAGTCTCGTCGGTGCTGGAAGCCGTTGCCTTGCATGGTGTGTGCCACGCACTCATCTGGCATTACTCCATGCAGGTTCGCAACTGGCGCCGTCCGTACTTCATGGAGCGTCCGCGCGAAAGCGTGCGTCTTCGTCGGGGTCTGGAAGCGGCTGCAGCGCATGGGCTATCACGGCTCGAGACGCTCATCCCATGCCCACATCGGGAGGGTGTTGCATCCATGGGCCAGCTTTTTGAGGAGCTGGAAGCTCTGATCGGGCCGACCATGGAGCAGCTAGGGTATGACTGGGAGCGTGAGTACTTCTTTCGCACCATGGTTGGATCCCAGTCCAACGGGGCCATGCGTCAAAGGGAGTGGTGGAGTAGCGGAGAGTTGGCCGTCGACGTGCTGACGCGCGACCGGGCGTATCTGCGTGAATCGCTCGTGGAAGCCCGCGAGCTCTTCGGGGCAGCGCGCGTTGCTGCGTGACAACCGCGGGCCATCTCGATCCAATCGAGATGGCCCGCAATCATCCTGTGTTCATACTGTGGACAGAGGATGATTAATTGCATAGCGCATCGCAACGTGTTAATCTAATAGCTATGCCAGACATCCAAGATATTATACAGACGACTCGGGAATTGGTTGCATTTAGATCAATGCACGACAATCCTGAAGGGCTTAAAAAATGTGCAGAGTATATTGCGGATTTTTTTGATGGGACGAATTTATCAGTTGACATGCTTGAATCAAATGGCGTGCCGTCTGTTGTTGTTACAAAGAATAACAAAACACCGAAAGTATTTTTAGCAGGACATTTTGATGTTGTTGGCGCGCCTGATGAAGATTTTGACGTGGAAGAGAAGAAAGGAAAGTTATTTGGTCGTGGCGTATTTGATATGAAAGGTGGTGCGGCTGTTTTTATGCATGTGTTAAAAGAACTTGCTGACACAGATCATGATGTTGGTCTCATGCTTGTCGGTGATGAAGAGATTGGTGGTCCTGATGGGACAGAATACGTGTTAAAACAAGGATATCTGAGCGACGTAGTGCTGATGCCTGATGGCGGCATGAATGTGCACACGATGGTCGCAAAAGAAAAAGGACTTTTTCGTATTTTTATCAAAGCGCATGGCAAGACAGCTCATGGTTCACGCCCATGGGAGGGTCGTGATGCGAACATGATGATTGCTCGCGCCATGTGCACGGTGCAAGATATGTTCTTGCCACTTTCAGAGCATCCAGAAGATCATTGGGTAACCACCTGCAATTTTGGGTACATGGAAGGCGGGCATATTTTGAACCAGGTGTCTGACCATGCTGAAGCGCACATGGATGTGCGTATTGCTGAAACAGATGATCCTGATGAACTATACAAAAAAGTGTGTGCTGCGCTTGGCGAGCATATTACGGTTGAGCTACACGCTCTCTTTCCTCCTGTTGTTGTTCCAACTGATTCTTCATATGTGCAGACCTACAGAGATGTGCTTAAAGAAAAAACAGGAAAAGAGCTAGAATTTCTCTCGACACACGGGTCTTCAGACACACGTTTTTTCGATCAAAAAGGTTCGCTTGTTATCATGACTCAGCCAGATGGAGGAAATCATCATTCTCCTGGGGAATGGGTAAGTGTTCAGGGTTTAGAAGACTATTATCACATAGTAAGAGGCTTTGTTGAGAGGGTGAGCAAGGAGGGTTGACACTAGGGGACCTCTCTGCTATAGTAGCCCGGCGCTAAATTTTGCATATACTATGAAATATTACGAAATGCTCTGTGTGCTTCCGGGCACACTTGCTGAATCAGACGTCCAGCCAGTGGTAACACAGGTCAAAGATATTGTTTCTCAGGCAGGAGCAACTGACGTGAGCGTTACACAAAAAGGGAAGAGTCGTCTCGCATACCCAATCAAACACATTAGATATGGGTATTTTCAACTATTCCATTTTCAAGCAGAACCTGAGGCTCTTTCTCACATGAGAAAGAAGACTGAACTCATGGACCAGGTGCTTCGCGCCATTATTCGCACGAGTGATGAATCTGCGCCAGAGCGTCATGAGCAGGTCGTATTTGGTGTTCATCACCGAGTAGACGCAACACCGAAAGCAGAGCGAGAGCAAAAGGGTGAGGAAAAAGTGCGAGATAGGAAAGCAGAAGTTGAGCAGGCTCGCATGGAAACATTCATGTCAAAGAAGAGTGATGACGTGTCCGTCAAAAAAGAAGAACGAAGTGCTCCCGAGACGCCAAAAGCTGCTGAAGAAAAAGTAGAGGATACTGAGAAAAAGGCAGTGAAACTCGAAGACATTGATGAGAAGCTTGATCAGATTCTTGATACTGATCTTGAAAATCTTTAAGTATAACTTTCGTGTATGGATCTTAATCGCGCAACTATTCTTGGAAGACTCACTCGTGATCCTGAAGTACGTCAAACTCCTTCAGGGCAAACTGTTGCAACACTTGGTGTGGCGACAAACCGTGTTTGGACTGATCAATCAGGAGTAAAACAAGAGCGCGCTGAGTTTCATAACGTAGTATTGTGGGGAAAGCTTGCTGATATTGCTGGACAATACATGACCAAAGGAAGACGCATCTATATCGAAGGAAGACTTGAAACCAGAGATTGGACTGGGCAAGATGGTGTGAAGCGATACCGTACCGAGATTGTGGCAAGTAATATGATTATGCTTGATGGTCCTCGAGGATCAGGCGCGCCTGCTGCTTCGAGTGATATGCCACCTCCACCAGAGCCAAGCTCTGGAGCGAGCGATGAAATTAAAGTCGAAGATATTCCATTTTAAATATGAGAGGAAAGAAAAAGAAAACACCACTGGGGAAGAAGAGACATTGTTACTTTAAGGTGAATAACATCACCCATGTCGATTACAAGGATGTTCAGACACTTCGTCGCTTCCTATCGTCATATGGGAAGCTGAAACCTCGTAGAAAGACCGGTCTTTCTGCAAAGTATCAGCGAAAGGTGGCGCGTGCTGTTAAGCAAGCGCGTATCGCCGGACTCCTTCCCTTCGTGCCTAAGTAAAAACAGAGTTTCCCTCT
Source organism: uncultured Gammaproteobacteria bacterium (assembly GCA_964496615.1). Lineage (GTDB taxonomy): Bacteria > Patescibacteriota > Patescibacteriia > Magasanikbacterales > UBA922 > CAZCAB01. Next base: position 7,729 of record CAZCAB010000008.1, read on the forward strand.
GTTTTTTACTTTGCTATACTCCAGATGTATGTCTATAGAAACAGAACAAGAGTTATTTTCAAAAAATAAAGAGCGCGCTGAGCGCGCAGTGGAATCCAAGGAGAGTAAGGAAGGAGAAATCGATGAAGAGCTTAAGCGCGCTGCTGTTATGGAGCGTGCGGATTATTTGGTAAAGGAGGTGAAGAGCTCCCAGCAGCAGATTCAGAATATTTTGGTGCACATGCAAGATGTGCTGCAAGCACTCGCGCAGCTCAAAGCGCAGCTTGCTATTAGTGATCCTGATGAGCCTGAGTCAGTGAAACTTGATAAAAAGCAGATTGAAAAAATCAAGGAAAAAATTGCGGGTCATAAAGATGAGCTCCTTAAAATGAAGGATGAACTCATAGAAGCGCAGCTAGAAAAGCTTGAGCAGGAAGGATATGCGCAAGATGAGCTCAAAAAACGTGCAGAGCAGCTCATTTCACAGGTTCTTGAGGCAGTAGAAAGTAATGAAACATAAAGTGGAAATTTCCACTTTATTTTGATATACTTTGTTGCAGTTAACTAGCTAGAATATGCAACACGTTCGAAAGGGAGTTATCACGGTCGCCGGTCTTGGGACACGTTTTTTGCCGGCAACAAAGGCAATGCCAAAGGAGATGCTGCCCGTACTTGAAAAACCGGTCGTGCAATATATTGTGGAAGAGATGGCAGCAAGTGGTATCACCGAGATCATCTTTGTAACGAGTTCAAATAAACGGGCTATTGAGGATCATTTTGATAGAGATCACGATTTTGAGTATTTTTTGGAGAAAAAAGGGAAAACATCGATCATCAAACCTCTGATTTCACTTTCCAAAAAAGTTCGTTTTTTCTACACGAGGCAGTCTCAGCCGCTTGGCAACGGGCATGCGCTTTTGTGCGCGCGTGAGTTTATCGGAGATGAGCCATTTGCGTTTTCTGATGGCGATTCCATAATTGATTCAAAAACTCCGGTTGTAAAGCAAATCATGGATGTATTTCAAAAAAAGAAGTCATCAGTGATTGGTGTGCAAAGCATTACTGATAAAAAGGCAATGACAAAGTATGGAAATGTATACGGCAAGCCATCACGAGAAAAAGGCGTATACAGAGTGTCAAAGTTTGTTGAAAAACCACCAGTCGGCAAAGTTTCACCATATGGTCTGATCATCGGTGGTATGCGCTACATTTTTACGAAAGACATTTGGACGTTTTTGGAAGCGCAGGGCCGTGGGCGTGGAGGAGAAATATGGGTTGCTGATGCTGCAAATGCACTGGTTCGCAAAAAACCTTTTTATGCATATGAGTATGAGGGGAAATACTTTGATACTGGAAACAAATTATCAATGCTTAAGACAAGCATTCATTTCGCTATGAAGGATGCGAAGATGCGAAAAGCCCTTAAGGAGTATATGCGTGTATATGAATAAACTGCGGTACTTTGTTGGTGTCATTCTGGCTGTTATAGTCATATTTTTTGGTGTTGGAGCGCCTGATTCAGTGTCCGCCGCGAATCCTCAGTGTGAGTGTGATATACGTGCTGTGGTGACGGCACCGAAAGAGGAATGTACAGCAAGTGGGAAACACTCTTTTGCTGCCCCTGCACAGATGCAGTTGGTCGGTTTACTTGAAGAAGTCGGTCCAAGAGACTGTGATTATGAAAATATATTCATAACAGCTGAAATGGAGAAGATGGTTCGCTTTACTGCTGATAGCTGTGCGCTTACAGAGAACGGATCAAGGCATAGGAACAAGTACACAATTAAATGCGATGTGAAGGGTGCTAGCGCTGCTATGCCATCTGCACCATCTGACCCCACCTTCAACCCTCCTCGCGGTGTCGGTGAATTGAATGTGCTCGGACTGACTGGTATAAGTGGTGTACGGACACTTATTGGACGGATGATTCGTGGCTTTATGGGTATTATCGGAACCATTGCGCTTGCCATGTTTATCTACGGAGGGCTCCTCTTCATGATTGGTGAAGGTGGAGAGAAAAAAGGGCAGGCAGCGAAGATACTCATATGGGCCTCGCTTGGCATTATCGTGATACTGCTCAGTTATGTAATTGTTGATTTCATTTTTGAAGGCTTTAGAATACAGGTCAATCCTAATTTTAACAGCTAATCTCATGAGAAGGCCGTTTATCAAATTTATTCTTGTTCTTGCGCTGCTACCAGTGCTTGGTTTGGGGTGCAAAGGATTATCAGATGAGCAGAAAACAGCAGTGCGTCCAGTTACGCTTACATATTGGACTGTCTTTAATGATGTAACGCAGCTGAAGGCTTTAGCAGAAGAGTACAGACGGGTGCGTCCGTACGTGACCGTGAAGGTAAGAAAAGTGAGATATGATGAATTTGATAGATTGTTTGCAAATGCACTAGCAGATGATGTGGGGCCGGATGTTGTTTCTATGCATACAAGGTGGCTCAGAAAATACACCCGCCGTCTCAGTCCAATGCCTCGGAGTGTCAACATGGCTCGCGTGTTTAAGGCGGGGGGCATTGGAGGTGATGGTATTGAAGTACAAGAAGAGACGGTTGGTATGCCCAGTGTGAGCTCAGTACGTAATGATTATGTCAAAACAGTTGCAGAAGACGTTGTAGTGGGTAACAAAGTATATGGACTACCGCTCTCCATAGATACACTCGCTATTTATTACAACAAAGACTTGCTTGATAGAGCGGGTGTTCCTACACCTCCAAGAAGTTGGGATGATCTACTCGATGCGATAAAAGCAAGTACTCGTTTTGGAAGTGATGGGCGTATCATCCAAGCTGGAGCAGCGCTCGGAGGTGCAGAAAATATTGCGAATTCTTTTGATATCCTTTCCCTTTTAATGATGCAAAGCGGTGTGCGAATGGCATCAGGGAATAGAGTGACATTTCAAAGTGGATCAGTTCGCGCAAATGAGCAGCATCCACTGTTGCGCGCTCTTGATTTTTACACGGATTTTGCAAATCCGCTTAAGGAAAGCTATACCTGGAATGAGCGGATGGGCAACGCGCTTGATGAATTCGTGAGAGGTAAGGTTGTTTTCTATTTTGGATTTGGATACGACTTTAATCGTATTAAGAGGAGGGCTCCTGGTTTGAATGTGGGTGTCCTTCCTGTTCCGCAGTTGAACAATTCAAACCCAAAGAATGTGGCGAACTATTGGGTGGAGTCAGTTGTGGCGAAATCAAAGAATAAAGATGCTGCATGGGATTTTGTTCGATTTTTAACCAGTCCTGAGCAGGTCGCAAAGTACACTCAGGCAACACGAACGCCAACACCACTTCGTTCGCAGATTCGTTCGCAGCAGGAGATTCCAGAACTAGAACCGTTGGTTTCACAAGTACTTTTTATCGAAAACTGGTACAAAGGGAAGGACGTGGACGCTGCGCAGAGCGCATTTCATAATTTGATTACTGGATATTTGGAGCCTCCTGCTAAGCCGAGCGAGAGGAATAAAAGAGATGCAGCGCTTATTGATAGGACGGCGAGATTAATACAGCAGACACTGTAATATGAAAAAAGTATCAAAAAAATTTTTGTTTGCAGTTAGTATCATTTTGAGCCTTGCGTTCGCTTCTGTTGCGAGTGCTGAATATGACATAGTGATTGACTGTCCTCGGGATGGAAACACATACTCGGTATGGGTGACGACTCAAAGTAATGTTTTGGATGATGATTTGCAACCAGTATTACCAATACTTAGAGAATATTGTGTGCCACTACTCGGTTCAGATGATTTTTTGACTTTTGGGCAGATGTCGGGACCTGATCCATTGACAAGACCTCTGCTCGATGCGTGGGCAACTGATGATATCGAGTTTCTGGCACGTAGTCCTTTTCTTACGGCTACTGAGAGAAGAATAGGTGCTCGGCATAGAGTGATTGATGAAAAAAAGGCAGATAAAGATGCAAATAAACTCAAATACATGTTATCTCACGGGGAGGATAAGTCGTTTAGGGAAGCAATAACGGCTGATGTCAATCCCGGACCAAGGTATACGATGGTAAGTAAGGAATTTGACGGGGCCGCCCTTGTTTACCGCTATGAAATAGAAGAATTTCGTAGATTTTACTATAAGCTGCCGGTTCCTGATGCATATCTTTTTTTTGCCGGAGTCTATGGAAGACCTGAGGAAACGCTGACCGACATAACATGGACACCAAATTCAGAAAATCGGTACGATTACAAGCACGGGGAGACCAAGACCGTCATACTCACTGTAGCACCAAAGAAAGCGGGCGAGACAATATCGATATCTTGTCTTAAGATTGGAACCAGAGAGTGTAGAACTGTTGGTAGAGATATAGTTGGGTTTAGATATACGAATAATGCTAATCCAGCAGAGGTTCAAGTAACGTTCAACACGCGGAAAATGGTGAATTTGTTTGGTCTAACTCCGCCTTCTGAGATTGAGATTACACTGCGTGCAACGACCAGCGATCCGAAACAGCCAAAATATAGAGATGCCAAGATAGTTGTAGGTATTGGTGATTTTGAATGTTCCACACTTAACAAATCAAATTGCCACACGAACAATAGATGTTTCTTTTTCCCCGCTGAGAATAAATGTGTAAATAGGAGAAACCCAACCATCTGTCCAAAGCTACCTCAAAATTTGTGCGGTAAACAGGCTGACGGTTCACCCTCAGGAGAAATTTGTACATGGCAAAGATTTGGTAAGACCGATGACAAAGGAGCGTACACACCAGACCCTGAAGATAAATGTCAAAGTCCAGTTCAAGCACAAGAAACAGCGACGCACCAGAGACCTGCGGGATACACGCGTGATCTCATTCCAAATTGTGCCTGGTCTGGGAGTTGTCGGAATTTAAATACGCTTGTCGAGGTCCTTATATCCTATGGAAAGATTGTATTTAGATTTATTGGAGGACTTGCTCTTGTGATGGCAGTGATTGGTGGGTTCACCATGGTTCTTTCGATGGGGAATCCTGAAAAAGTAAAAAAAGGGAGAGATATCTTGGGCGCTGCAATTATTGGAATCATAATCGTATTTACTGCATTTTTAATCGTTTCGTTCCTTCTTGAGGCATTGCAGGTGGGGAGTGATTTTAGAGCTCCGGGCCTTTAGCATTATATGAGTCGATTGCGTTTTTTGGATAGTATATTCATAGGGTCCACCGTGGCCCTTTTTAGTCTATTCTCTGTGTCTTTTGTTTTCGCGATCGACGAGCCTGAGGTCAAAGTGCGCGATGATGCGTATAGCGCAAAATATGTTTCGCAATCAATTCCAGACCCCATTACCATAGAAGCGGGAAAAAGTGTTGAAGTATCGTTTCGTTTTAAAAATACCGGATCAGCGGTGTGGGACAGTCAAAGTGCGCGATATATTTCTGCATACACCATGCAGCCTAGGTACAGAGACTCTTTTTTTGCAGGGAAAGACTGGATAAGTAAAAGTCAGACACCAAAAGTGAGTGGCAGTGTTGGTCCAGGCGAGATTGGAACGCTCACATTCACACTTACAGCGCCGGGCACACCTGGTGAATATGAAGAGCATTTCTATCTTGCCGCGGAAAATTATTCCTGGGTTGAGGATGGATGGTTTTTTGTAAAAGTGAATGTTGTTGCTGCTCCCACTCCTTCAGTTTCGCAGACAGAGGAAGTAAAGCAGCCGGAGATGGGTGGTGTGCACGAGGCGAAGCGGATCGGATTTTCAAAAAAGAAGGTTTCAGTTGTCGGTGGCGAGAGGATAAAGGTAGTAAGCATATTTCAAAATACTGGTGACGAAGCATGGCCTTCATATTATTTAAAACACGTTGATTCAGGCGACGGTGTTTTATTCGCTGACGAATCATGGAAGGATGCGCGGATTGCATTTGAAAAAACATCCTCTGTTGCACCTTCAGAATCAGCTCGGGAGACCTTTTATTTTAGAGCGCCGAAGAATGTTGGTGTGTACAGTCTTGAATTTACATGGGGGGTTGATGGAACAGATACATCAGCGGGCGCACTTGTTGAAGTAGAGGTCACACAGGATGCACCCTCTGGATATGTTTCGCCATATGGGGAAACATATCCAGAGGGTGCATCCTGTGGATATCTTTCGCCATATGGGGATGATGAGGTAAGGACAGTTGTCCTTTTAGATAAAGAGCCACGTATTCGAGTGGGACTGTGGAAGCCAGAAAAGACGGCTCAATTTGTTTCATATGAAGACACATATGTAGTATACAATGGGCAAAAGGCAATGGGTTTTCTCCCAAAGAAGAAGGTGGCAATCCTAACGCACGTGGGTGGTGTGTATTCGTACAAAGGTGCAGGATTATCATTTAAAACAAATGATTACATTCGTCTTGAACCTCAAAACGATCCACATGCAATATTTACGCTTTTAAACTATGATAGACATGTTTCATGGAAAGGTCCTGGTAACTTTAATACATACAGAGGCGCTTTTGAGCTCAGGACGACGCAAGAAAAAAAGACATTGTATGGAATCAATGATCTCCTTTTTGAGGACTATGTTGCGGGAATCGGGGAGAATGCAAATCATTCTCCAGAGGAATATTTAAAATCACAATCAATTGCACAGCGAACATATGCATATGCTATTCAACAAGATGGTCAGAAACATAAAGGGCGAAATTTTGATGTGGTTGCAACGACGGGAGATCAGCTCTACCTAGGTGCTGCAAGTGAAAAGATAATGCCACGGTTTGTCGCGGCAGCAAGAGCAACACGAGGAAAGATGGTAACGTATGAGGGTGATGTTGCGCTTACTCCATATTACGGAAATAGTTCTGGAAGAACACTTGCCTGGACAGAGGTGTGGGGCGGTGCACATAAGCCGTGGCTTGTCTCTGTCACGGCGCATTACGATCAAGGTCGTCGAAGACTTGGTCATGGTGTGGGTATGAGTCAACGCGATGCGGCAATACGAGCCGATCAGGAGGGTGTTTCTGCTGAAGCGCTTATCAAATACTATTACCGGGGGACTGAAGTTACAAAGATGTACCACTAGATTAAAAGAAAAAGAGCCGAGAGGCTCTTTTATGATTCAATCTTTTCTTTTTCTCCAGGCTTTCCTTTCTCTTCCTCAGGCGCTTCACCTTGTCTGATTACCTCCCAAATTTTTTCACGAATTTGCTTCATCAATTTTGGATTTTGTTTCAAGAACATCTTGGCTTTTTCCCGTCCGACACCAAGTCTCTCTTCACCAAAACTATACGTGTTTCCTGATTTGTTCAGCACTTTATGCGTGACCCCAGCATCTAAAAGATCTCCTGGAATTGAGATACCTTCATTGTACATGATATCAAATTCTGTGGTGCGAAATGGTGCGGCAACTTTGTTTTTAACAACCTTTACTTTTACTCGATTTCCGATAACTTTGTCTCCTTGTTTAATTTGAGCTGCTCGACGAACTTCAATACGAACTGATGAATAAAATTTAAGCGCATTTCCTCCGGTTGTTGTTTCTGGGTTGCCGAAGAAGACACCAATTTTATGTCTGGTCTGGTTAATGAAAATGACAACGGTTTTTGTCTTACTCACAATACCGGTGAGTTTTCGAAGCGCCTGGCTCATAAGTCGAGCTTGGAGTCCCATATGGGCATCACCCATATTTCCTTCTATTTCTGCCTTCGGCACGAGCGCCGCTACTGAGTCGATAACAACAACATCAACTGCATTTGATCGAACGAGTGTCTCGAGAATCTCAAGAGCTTGTTCACCAGTGTCGGGTTGTGAGATAAGGAGTTCATCAACATTGATACCAATTTTTTGTGCATAGTCCGGATCAAGTGCATGCTCTGCATCAACAAATGCGGCGATGCCACCGAGTTTTTGCACTTCAGCTATGATGTGCTGGGTTAATGTTGTTTTTCCACTAGCTTCTGGACCGAATATTTCTATCACACGTCCTCGTGGGACACCACCAACACCAAGGGCAATATCAAGTGAAATAGATCCAGTAGATACTGCATCCACTTGGGCAGCTTTTGCTTCACCGAACTTCATGATGGCATTATCACCGTACCTTTCTTTGATTTGGTCGATTGCTGCTTGTGCTGCTTTCAACTTTGGTTGGTCTGTTGCTGTTTTAGGCATACATAGGGTATTTAGAGCGATAAAAAAAGAGCGCGACAGGCTCCTTAATGAGTATAATACACGAGCGAAGAATGCGGGTCAAACAATCTACCTACTTTTATGTTTATAGATTACATGTCTGGTCTCTGACGCCTGCTTGCCATGCTTTCCTTGAGCACTAATGGTGAGGGTGTTCATCCCAGGAGAGAGGCGTATGGTTTGTGCAAATGATCCTCTTTCATCGTTTTTAATTGTTTGACCGTTCACCGAGACAATGACCTCAGGATCGGTGAGTCCTCGTACAACCGCGCTATCAAACTGGACAACCTCGCCATCTGTTGGTGAAAATATTGTAAGTTCAGGTGGTGCAAATGTCGCGAGAACTTGAGTGCCAAGATATAACATGACTGCCAGGACAATTCCCCCAAAACATATCGCACGAAGTACAAGGGGCATGTTGTTAAACTTCCAAACGCGATAGTGGGTGTGTGGGTGTTTACCCGTGTCTTCCTCGTGGATGAGCTCTTCTTGTGCAAGCTGCTCTACATACGGTCTTGGATCGATCCCTAAAGCCTTGAGATATCTTTTTGTGAATTTGTGTTTGTATACCTTAGAGTACGGGATTTCATCAAAACGACAATTTTCAAGGGCACGAAGATACTCTGGTCGTATCTTTGTTTTTTCGGCAAGACGATCAATCGTGATCCCCGCTTGGAGTCTTGCAGATTTTAAACGCAAACAAACCCGTTTGTTTGGGCGTAGCTGCTTTTTTGTAAAAAGTGCGCTCATACGTATTAGGTAATCCAGTCCTCATCAATATCATCTTCATCGTCCTCATAGTCCTCCTCCTCATCCTCTTCGTATTCTTCTTCGTCTTCAAGTTCTTCTTCCTCGTCTTCGTCGTAGTCCTCAGTATCCTCATCAATATCATCTTCATCGTCCTCATAGTCCTCCTCCTCATCCTCTTCGTATTCTTCTTCGTCTTCAAGTTCTTCAGGGATGTTTTCATCTTCAACAAATGCATTTGCTTCGCTAGCTGAACCCATTGTACCATCTGCTTGCTCTTGCGTCATGAGGATTTCTCGTGGTTTTGATCCCTGGGATGGACCAATAATGCCGGCTTCTTCAAGTTCATCAAGTATGCGAGCAGCGCGAGCATACCCAACCTTGAGTTTTCTCTGCAAGAATGAGGCACTTGCTTTCCCTGCTGCGATGACGGCATCTTTAGCATCATTAAACAGTGCATCCTGGTCGTCGCTTGGTCCACCAAACAGATTGGCAGTCCCCCCGGTCTGTTTTCCAGTGATGGATTCAGCATACTCCACTTTTTCACCACCCTTTAGATATCTGACAACACGTTTTACTTCTTCTTCTGACACAAATGAATTTTGGATACGAACAGGCTTGGAAAGCTCTGCTGTCAAAAAGAGCATGTCTCCACGACCAAGGAGTTTTTCAGCACCAGGTGTATCTAAAATCGTACGCGAATCCATGAGTGACGCTACAGAAAAGGCGATACGCGCGGGTATGTTTGCTTTCATAAGGCCGGTAATGACATCAACACTTGGTCTTTGTGTGGCGACAATAAGGTGAATTCCGACTGCACGGGCCATTTGCGCGAGTCTAATAATACCGGCTTCCACTTCGTTTGCCGCAACCTGCATCAGATCAGCTAACTCATCAATGATAAAGGCAATGTGTGGTAACTTGTCATTTGGATACTTTTTGTTATATGAGGCAATATCTCTCACGCGCGCTTTTCCAAGCATATCAAATCTTCTGTCCATCTCTTTGGTAGTCCATTTAAGGGCGTTTACGGTTTGGTGGGTGTTGGTAATGACTGGCGTCAGTAGGTGTGGGATACCGTTGTAGAGTGTTAGTTCCACACGTTTCGGGTCCACCATGATCATGCGTAGTGTCTCTGCAGTGTTTTGATACAACAAAGACATTATAATGGTATTCACACACACGGTTTTACCAGACCCGGTGGCCCCGGCAATCAAAAGGTGTGGCATGCGTGGAAGATCTGCAAACCATGTTTTGCCACCCACGTCTTTTCCTAGTGCGATCATCGTATTGTGCGCGCGACCTTTATATTCTTTGCTCGTGAGCAGTTCCTTGAATGAGACGAGGGCAGCCTTCTGGTTTGGCACCTCAACACCAACGAGTGATTTTCCAGGAATCGGTGCTTCAATACGAATAGGGTGCGCAGCCAGAGCAAGTGCAAGATCATTTGCAAGTCCAGTGATGCGCGAGAGTTTTATTCCTTTTGCCGGTTTGAATGAGTACTGGGTAACGGTTGGACCGACGCGCACCTCTCCCATGGTTACATTTATGTTAAATTGAGCAAGGGTGTCTTTGATGATTTCAGAGTTTGCTTTGATATCTCCACTCGTTGGTTTGCCTCGTTTACTCGAAAGAAGTGTGAGCGCCGGTGGTTTCTTTATCACAACTTTCATGCCCCAGACACCATCATCTTCTGTTTTCCCAGAATCTTTCGTTGGTCGTACTGGAGCAGATGATTCATCTTGTTCGTATTCCTCTTCATCTTCCTCGTCATCTTCTTCCTCGTACTCTTGCTCATCTTCTGTGAGACGTGATCTTTTGAAGAAACCTCTACGCGGCTCTTCTTCGTATTCCTCTTCGTCGTCATCCTCCACCTCTTCATAGTCGCCGCGAACTTTAACACCATCGCGGACAAACAGGTTTTTTACGATGCTGGTGATACCCTCTCCCAGTCTTCCCAAGGATGAAAATAATGTTCTGTGCAGAAGGACAAATGCTGCGACAGATGTGTTGAAGATAAGGAGTACAGAAACGACAGCAAGACCGATCAGGATGATCATTGATGCGACAGTCCCCAGATATGTTTTAAGTGGCCAAGCGCTCATACCAAATATTCCTCCACCAAAACCTTCAAGCGCTTTTTGCCACATATCATCTGGCATAAATGAGAGGTGCATGATACCTGAGAGTGACAGGAAGAAAAGAAGTGCCCCAATACCGTGTGTTGGACGAAAATCGTACTCAATATCTTTAATGAGAAACCACGCAAGGATCAGGAGTATGAGCGGTACGGTATAACGGATAGATCCAAAAAGAGCCGAAAGGACATATTCATCGAGCATGACTCCAACGACGCCGGCATTACCAAAAAAAGCTAGTCCAATGATTAAGGCTGCAATAACCAATACAACGGCAATAATGCCGCGCGATAATGTAGGATCAAGTTGTGATCCCCCTCGTCTTCTTTTTCTTGGCATATCGCCTCTATTGTATCATTACTGAGGATCTATCTCAACATCGTCATTTTGGCCGTGTAGAGGTAATGAGTTGCTGATTGTAAAATACAAAACCGACCTAATGGTCGGTTTTGTTATCCTTCATTTTACTCCTTTATAGAAGCAAAGTGTGGG
>CAZCAB010000009.1:0-5959 GCA_964496615.1 uncultured Gammaproteobacteria bacterium
ATCGAGCAGGGTTTGAGGTGCGTGATGTACACAGAACTCACTATGGAAGAATTTGTCCGATTGCAACTCCTGAAGGACCAAACATTGGACTGGTGGGTCATCTATCTAATTTTTCAAAGATCAACAAATTTGGATTTTTAGAAACACCATACAGAAAGGTGGTTCATGAAGTGCCAAATGAAGCCCGCTTTACTGAAGGGGAGATTGCAAAAAGTGCCGTTGGTCCGGTTAAGGCAGGTGAAAAAATTACTGCAGATGATGCGAAAGCGCTAGCGAAAGAAAAGAGTATTGAAGTAGTTGCAGTAAAACCGCGAGTTACCAGTGAAGTGGTATACCTTAATTCATTCGAAGAAGAAAGAACCGTGACTGCGAGTGCGACCGTGCAGGTTGATGATGATGGATTTTTCCTTGAAGATCGTGTACCTGCTCGTGTTCATGGTGAGGCGACAACCACAGATGCACAGCGTGTTGAATATATTGATGTCGCAAGTTCACAGGTACTCTCACTTGCAACAAGTTTGATTCCGTTTTTGGAACATGATGACGCAACGCGAGCTTTGATGGGAACAAACATGCAAAGGCAGGCTGTGCCATGTATTGTCGCTGACCCACCACTTGTGGGAACCGGTGTTGAAGCAGCTGCTGCAAAAAATTCAGGTCACATTATTTTTGCTCCGGCTGATGGTGAGGTCACCGCGATTGATAGCAATCGCATTGAGATTACCGACAAAAAGGGTGAGATGCACAGCGTAAAGCTCAACAAGTTCGTCAGATCTAATGCAAGCAGTTCAATCAACCAGCGTCCGACTGTAACAATTGGGCAAAAAGTCAAAAAAGGTGACCCACTGTGTGACGGTCCGTCTATCAAAGATGGGGAGCTTGCGCTTGGCCAAAACGTCCTTGTCGCATACATGGTATGGGATGGGTACAACTATGAGGATGCGATTATCATCTCAGAGCGCCTCATGCAAAAGGATAGATACAGTTCGATCCATATTGAGCACTACACCACTGATGTTCGTGAAACAAAGCTCGGTCCTGAAGTGGTAACATCAGATATTCCAAATGTCAGTGAGGAGAAACTTAGAAATCTTGATTCAGAAGGAATCGTGAGAATCGGTGCTGAGGTTCATTCCGGTGACATTTTGGTTGGTAAGATTACACCAAAAGGTGAAACAGAACTAACACCTGAAGAAAGACTCCTCCGTGCAATTTTTGGTGAAAAGGCGCGTGACGTACGTGATTCTTCACTATATCTTGAACACGGTGAACATGGAAAAGTGATTGATGTAAAAGTATTCTCTGCTGAAGAAGGAGATCGTTTGCAACCAGGAGTACTCAAACAAGTACAGGTGACGGTTGCTGACATGAGAAAGATTCAGGTTGGTGACAAGATGGCGGGTCGTCATGGTAATAAAGGTGTGATTTCGCGAGTCGTTCCTGTTGAGGACATGCCGCATCTTGAGGATGGGACACCGGTGGATATCATTTTATCTCCGCTGGGCGTTGTGTCGCGTATGAACCTAGGGCAGCTTCTTGAAACGCATCTTGGTCTTGCAGCAAATGCACTTGGGTACAAAGCTGCAACACCAGTGTTAAATGGTATTTCTGAAGATCAGATTGAGAAAGAACTTGAAAAAGCTGGATTCCCAACTGATGGGAAATTGCAGCTGTTTGATGGACGAACAGGTGAGCCATTTGATCATAAAACAACGGTTGGATACAACTACATGCTGAAGCTTAATCACATGGTTGAGGATAAGATCCACCAGAGATCGATTGGTCCATACTCGCTTATCACGCAGCAGCCACTTGGTGGAAAGGCACAGTTTGGTGGACAGAGATTCGGAGAGATGGAGGTGTGGGCACTTGAAGCATATGGTGCTGCGCACACGCTGCAGGAAATGCTTACGATTAAATCAGATGATGTGCCTGGTCGTGCAAAAGCATACGAGGCGATTATTAAAGGGGACAAAATTACACGTATTAATCTCCCTGAGTCATTCAACGTATTGGTGCGAGAAATGAAAGGCCTTGCCCTTGATGTTGATCTACTCAAAGAGGTCGACGGGGAGTTTCATTCACTTGAGGACGTGCAAAAAGCGCGTAGGGAGAGAAGCGATAACGAAGCGCGGTAACCGTATATCATATGTCTTTAGATAAACTACATAGTATGCAATTTGACGCGCTGCGTCTGCGTATCGCGTCACCTGAAGTTATCAGGAAATGGTCACACGGTGAGGTCTACAAGCCAGAGACCATTAACTATCGAACACAAAAGCCTGAGAAAGGCGGGCTGTTCGCAGAAGAGATCTTTGGTCCAACCAAAGATTGGGAATGTTATTGTGGAAAGTATAAGAAAATCAGATATAAAGGAATTATCTGTGACAAATGTGGCGTAGAGGTCACACACTCACTCGTGCGTCGTGAGAGAATGGCACACATTGAACTTGCAACGCCGGTATCACACATTTGGTTTTTAAGAACCATCCCATCACGTATTGGGCTTGTTCTTGATTTGTCGATTCAAAACTTGGAAAAAGTGATTTACTTCGCCTCCTTTATCGTCGTCAAGGTTGACGAAGACGGAAAAACAGCAATACACGAAGAAATCAAGAAAGAATACAAGTCAAAGAAAAAGCAGATTGAGAAAGAATTTGCTGCAAAACTTGAAGGCGCAAAACGCACGGAGAAAAAAGAGCTCGAAGAGATGATGGATGAGAAGATGACAGCACTCGAAGAAGACTTTAAGGCAGCTGAAGGCGAGATTAAAGAGATCGCCATGATGAATATCATCTCAGAAGCGAGATATCAGGAACTTTCTCTTCGGTTTGGTCATTTATTCGAGGCAGGTATTGGTGCGCAAGCTATTCGTGAGCTTCTTGAAAAACTCGATCTTGAACAAACTATCGAAAATCTTGAGAAACTCATTATTAAGAGTAAGGGGGCAAAGCGTGAGCGACTTGTTCGTCGCGTGAAACTCCTAAAGAGTCTTGCAAAAAATGGTATTCGTCCAGAATGGATGATCATGACAACTATTCCTGTCATCCCACCAGATCTTCGTCCAATGGTAGCACTTGATGGTGGGCGATTTGCGACGTCTGACTTGAATGACCTATACCGTCGTGTGATTAACCGAAACAACCGTTTGAAGAGGTTGATCGAACTATCTGCTCCTGAGGTTATCTGTCGAAACGAAAAACGAATGCTGCAAGAAGCTGTTGACGCACTGATTGATAACAACGCGAGAGCAACAAAGACCGTGCGTGCAAGTACTGGTCAGAAAAGACAGCTTCGTTCACTTGCTGATATTTTGAAAGGAAAGCAAGGACGTTTCAGACAAAACTTGCTTGGAAAGCGTGTTGATTACTCAGGTCGTTCAGTGATTGTGGTCGGACCAAACATGAAGATTGATGAATGTGGACTTCCAAAAGGTATCGCGCTTGAGTTGTTCAAGCCATTTATCATGTCTGAGATTATCAAACGTGAACTTGCGCATAACGTAAGATCTGCGAGTCGTTTCATTGAAAGCAATGCACCAGAGGTTTGGGATATTCTTGAAGAACTGACAAAGACGACCAGGGTACTTTTGAACCGTGCGCCGACCTTGCACAGACTTGGTATTCAAGCATTCAGACCAAGACTTGTCGAAGGAAAGGCAATTCGCTTGCATCCACTCGTGTGTCCTGCGTTTAATGCTGACTTTGATGGAGACCAGATGGCTGTTCATTTGCCGCTTTCGGAACAGGCAAAATGGGAAGCCGAGAATTTGATGGCAAGTGAAAAGAATTTGCTGAAGCCTGCAACGGGTGCGCCGGTGATCACACCACAACAAGATATTGCGCTTGGATGTTACTATCTGACCAAATATCGTGAAAATGCTGCAGAGGCAAAGAGATTTTTTGCTAATCCTCGTGAGGCAAAATACGCATACAAGACAAGACAGATTGATTTGAAAGAGCCGATCAATGTGAAATTTGATGATCTTTCAAAGTTTGAAGAAGGCGAAGGGCCGGTGATTTCAACATCAGTTGGTCGCATCTTCTTTAATGAAGTGCTCCCAGAGAAAATGCCTTTTTACAATGAGGCAGTAACCAAGAAACAACTTTCTGCAATTATTCAGCTTCTTCTTGAGCTGTATGGACAGGTAAAGACTGCAGAAGCGCTCGATCGTATTAAAGGACTTGGATACAAATACGTTACCAAATCTGGATACTCACTTGGAAAGGATGACTTCCCAGCTTTGCCAAGTAAGCCAGAGCTTCTCAGAGAAGGTGATGATCAGGTAGAGCTTGTTGAATCTCAATATCAACAAGGTCTTTTGACTGATACTGAGCGTCATACCAAGGTACTTGAGATTTGGACTGAAGTGAAAGACAGATTGATGGCAGATAGCCGCGGTACGCTTGATAGGGACAAGTCGGTATTTGCCATGATTGATTCTGGTGCTCGTGGTTCATGGGGGCAGCTTGGTCAGGTTATTGCGATGAAAGGGTTAGTGGCTTCACCGTCTGGAGATATTATCGAACTTCCTGTTAAAGGAAACTTTAAAGAAGGATTCTCAGTACTTGAGTTCTTCATTTCATCACACGGAACCAGAAAAGGACTTTCAGATACGGCACTTCGAACAGCAAATGCTGGATACCTCACAAGACGTTTGGTTGATGTTGCTCAAGAAGTGATCGTCAAGGAAGAGGATTGTGGTGATACTGATGGGGAGCTCTTTACCAAAGAACAATCAGAAGCAATCGGATCTCGTTTGTCAGATCGTGTTCTTGGAAGATACGTGCTTGCTGATGTGAAATCAGGTAATAGAAAGATTGTTAAAAAAGATGAGGTTGTGACCCAAGAGGCTGCTCGTGAGATTGATGAACGCGGTGTTGAGCAGGCACACGTACGGTCGGTTCTTCAGTGTAAACTTGCAAAAGGTGTCTGTCAGAAATGTTACGGGAATGATCTTGGTAACCACGATACGGTCAAGATTGGTACTGCAGTCGGTGTGATCGCAGCACAGAGTATTGGTGAGCCTGGTACGCAGCTTACCATGAGAACCTTCCACTTGGGTGGAGTTGCAGGTGGTGATATTACCCAGGGTCTTCCTCGTGTTGAAGAACTCTTCGAGGTGAGAAAACCAAAACGAGCTGCAGTGCTCGCCGAAGTGTCTGGAAAGATTGAAGTTGAAGATGCAGATGGAAAGGTGATTACCAGTCCAACCGGGCGAAAGATTTTTGAAGGACGACGTGGGCAGAAGATCATTAAAATCCATCATGAAGGAAACGAAGAGATGGAATATGATATCAAGAAGGAAGATGATGTGAAAGTGGAAGAAGGGCAGAAGGTAAAGAAAAATGCACTCCTTCTCGTGCGAGGCTCATCAGGAGAAGAGATTAAGGCAAAATACCCAGGTAATGTTCGCCTTGATGGTGACAAACTGTATCTCGTTTACGATGGAAAGACAACAAAGGAATATATTGTACCGATGGGATACAAGCTTTGGGTAGAAGACGGGAGCGAAGTAGAGAAGGGCGATCAGCTTACAGAAGGAGCGATTGATCTTTCTCAGCTTTTTGAGCTCAAAGGTCATGATGCAGTGAAGCGGTACATCCTTTCTGAGATTCAAGAGATTTACGCGTCTCAAGGTCAAAGATTAAATGACAAGCACATCGAGATAATCATCAAACAGATGTTTTCACGTGTGTATGTTGAGGATCCAGGTGATACTGAACTGCTTCCGGGTGAAGTTGTTGAAAGATCACAGTACCTGATCGCAAATAGAGAGGCTGAGGCAAACAAGAAAGAACTTGCTAAAGTGAGACCACTGCTTCTGGGTATCAGTAAAGTATCTTTGACAACACAGAGTTTCCTTTCATCCGCATCCTTCCAGGAGACATCTCGCGTTCTGGTTAACGCGGCAATCACAGGGAAAGTTGACTACCTCGATGGTTTGAAAGAAAACGTC
>CAZCAB010000009.1:5969-18898 GCA_964496615.1 uncultured Gammaproteobacteria bacterium
ACGAAAGAGGGTGCGATTGAGATGCCTGAAGAAGAGGTGGTGGAAGAAGTAAAAGTTGAGGAGTCATCAGAGGAATCTGCTGACGAAGAGTCGGAGGAAAAAGACGAGAAAGAAGAAACGAAAGAGTAATAGGAAAACGCCCCCACCTGGGGGCGTTTTTCATATAGATTCTTGACTTTTTGTAATATATATGTATACTGTGAAAGATTCTTAAACACATAGTATGGGAGCATGGGGCCACAACAATTTTGAAAATGACACCGCGATGGATTTGGTTGATGACGTTGTTCAAGGAGATACATATCGGATGTTTTTAGCAATCGACACGGTTGCTAATTTTTCTGATGATACGTATTTAGAGATGACAGAAGCATCCCAAGCTCTTGCAGCTATTGAGATCATGTGTGCGGTCGCTGGCAGACCATCTGAAGATTTTCCTAAAGAGCTTGAGAGTTGGCTCAAAAAGAATCATGTTCGCTTTGGTGATCCAACACTCATTAATTCGAAAAAAGCGATTGATCGTATTTTGAAGGATAATTCTGAGCTTAAGGATGAGTGGGAAAGAGTCAAGGACGGGGAAAATTTTTTTCGTGCAATAGAAAATTTGAAAAAGCGTCTCTCTACCATAACCGGCATCGTGTGCACATGTGGGGGTTCGTGCAAAGAGGAAAAGAAGTCAGCTGTAGGAGTGCGCAAAACATTTAAGGAGGCGTGTAGATATAGGAAACAAAGTGCAGTCGTGTGGTTGATTTTTGGTATTCTCATTCTTGCCTACAATTTCGGTCCTGGCTATAATCTCGGTTGGATTATTTTTGGTATAGGTATGGTTGCAACCGCATGGTCAGAGAATCTGGAAAGAAAGGTCTACTTCCAATCATTTGATCTAGTACGTTATGCCGTTCTTTATGAACGTTTTGGATTTCATGTGAATGAAGAGGTGGACATGGAGCAATTACTTAATGATTTTGGAGGCACTGAGGCATTTGTAGAAGAACCGCACCTTTCTTTTTTTGAACTTCTTGGCGAAGAGGTTGTTTTTGATGACGGTAGAAGCATGTATGTGACTGACATGGCATGGACGTTTGATACTGAAGCGATAGAACAAAACGGGGATTACACAAAAATATTGGAAAATATCAAACGTATATCTGGCGGGAAACTCAACTTTGAGAATATCAGAGATGAGATAAATTTTGATACGAGAAGTGCGTTTGTGTCATTCGATTTTCATGGCACCTCATACACATGGAAACTTAATGTTAATGATGATTGGGTTGATACGAGATTATTTGAATCAATTGATTACCTGGCAAAAAAACATAAACTGTATGGGCGACTCTCGTACTTGTTTAGAGATAGTCAGTCTCTGATATTAACCTGGTTTACATATAAGGAAGCGAAAGAAATACGCAAGCTCACCAATTTGGATATTCAGTCCTGGTACGTATACGGTGAAAGCACAGTACTGGAGAATATCCATGATGATTTTGTGAAACTTCAATTAATGAAAGAAGAAATTGAGGCAACAAAGGTCCCGTATGTTAAGATTCTTGCACACCCGACAAGAGATGATATTGCATCCATTGATTATTGGAAGTCCAGTCGTTTTGGTGGATTTGCGTATCTTCCAAAGGACGCTACATATCCTACATCTACAAGTGGAAAGCCGCTTTTCTTTCTTGCGCAAATAAATTGGGAACAGGTACCTCATTTAGATGGGTATCCTCGCAGTGGACTCACGCAGTTTTTTATTGATGTGACAGATCATATTTATGGTATAGATTTTGATGATCAAACCAAGCAGGAAGGATTTGTAATCGTCCACCATGAGAATTTTGTTGACGAAGTTTCCAAGCTCCAGACAGATTTTAGTTTTATGCCTAAGTTTGATAATGTACCGCTGACAGGCACATATTACCTTCATTATGATATGCACGAGGAGCCAGTTCAACCGAGTGATTATAAGTATACCGAACGATTGGGAAGATTCTTTAAAGAGAAATTTGGTGATGATTTTGAAAAAGTTGAGGAAACGTATTGGGAGTGGTGTGGGAAGGATGAGCACAAAATTGGTGGGTATGCTTCGTTTGCACAAACTGACCCACGAGAATACAAGAAATATAAAGGCGCAGATTATCAGCTCCTCCTTCAGATTACCTCAGAGGGAGAAATTATTTGGGGCGACGCAGGAATCGCAAATTTCTTTATCACGAAAGAGGATTTGAAAAAACGTGATTTTTCAAAAGTTCTCTATAATTGGGATTGTTACTAAACAAAAAAACACCCGCATTCGCGGGTGTTTTTTATTACACTGAAATTTCTTCAAAATACCCGGTTTTCTTATTCTTTTGCACATTATTCCAGTTGAAGTATTTGCCGTTCATGGCGATGTATACGCCGGGAGAAAGTACCTGCGAGAACGCAAGAGCCGAACCGAGATTAAACATACCGTCGGTACTCCCAAAGGTGTAGGGTACCATGGCACCGGTCAGCACAATTGTTTTATCTTCCAGATGTTGTGCGATAACCTTGGCAGTTTCTACCATGGTGTCTGTTCCATGCGTGATAACAATGTTTTGTTCCTGTGCATTGCTGCAGTGTTCCGCGATGATATACCGGTCATCTTGCGTCATATCAAGACTATCAATCATCATGAGTGTTCGCACATCAATATCGAGTTTACACTTCCCTTGTTCGAGCATTGCTCGCACATGACTGTCCCGAAAGAACAGATCTCCATTGGCTTCGTTGTATTCTTTGTCAAAAGTGCCTCCTGTAACAAATATTTTTACTTTCATAGGGTGGATATTTATATCCACATTAGAGCATAGCTATCTTTGGAGGTCAAGTACGCCCATGCTATACTAAGTGTGATTTAATTTATTAGTCAACGTTGTATGAATACACAGCGTGTATGGTCAAAATTGTTATTTATAACTGTAACACTGCTTTTTGCTGGTAGTACAGGAGCGTCTGCGCAAGCCGCTTTTTTTGGTGATGATGCGGTCGGTTCCTTTGGTCAGGGATTGATCCAGGATATCGTACATACCTCATCCGGATACACCATTGTCGGTGGAGCATTCGGAAATGTTGGTCCACCGATCGGTAAACGTGTCGAAGAAGCATCACTCGCACGCGGTTCTGCTGTCGGGCAGGGGGTGACTGCGGCTGCTCGAGAAACTGCAAGCAACGTCTCAGTTTCACAGGCTGAAGGAAGTATTGTTTCTGCGATGGTGCCAGATGGAAGTGGCGGTCTGTTTATCGGTGGGCTATTCAATGAAGTTGAAGGTGTGGCAGTATCACATATTGCGCACATACGGAGCGATGGGAAGATTGATGATTGGACTCCTGACTTTGATGATACGGTCAGAGATATGGTGCTCTATCAGAGTTCTGACGACACTGTTCTGATTGTTGCTGGTGAGTTTACGAGAGCTGGTGGTGCTCCTCGCGATTATATCGCTGCATATCGCGTAAAGGACGATGGGAGTATTGCTTTGCTTCCCAACTTTGATCCTGATCCAGACAGTCGTGTGACGTCACTGCATATATCAGGAAAAACTCTCTTCTTTGGTGGTAATTTTACTTCAGTACTTGATGGTGGAAAACCGATTGATCATGTTGCGGCGATGGACATCTCAAGTTTTGATAATCCAAAGATATATGACGGCTTTGATCCAGGTCTTAATGGTACCGTGGAGACGCTGACGACGCATGGTGATTATCTGTACGTTGGGGGATCATTTAAATCAGCAATTAATGGATTGAAGAATATCGGGTATGTTGCTGCTTTTGACGTGGCAAATCCTGATAAAACAGTATTTGTCGATAGCTTTGATCTTGGTGTTAATGCGCTGGTGTATGAACTTTTGGTGCATGACAAAATGTTGTACGTTGGAGGTGATTTTACACTTGTTGATGGTGACGCTGCGCAATCGTATCTTGCCAGTTTTGACGTCGCTGATGGAGCAAATCCGAAGCTATCTGGCTTTAAGCCAGTCTTAGGTCCGGCGGGCGCTCCAGGTCAGGGTGCCATTCCTGTGGACATGGAGGTGTACAGTGATGTGCTATATATCGGCGGCTCGTTTAAGCATTTGGCCGGCGGGGCTGTTCAGCAGAAATATGCAGCGGCGTATGACATCAGTAATCCTCATGCCACCGTGGTGATGGCAAATTTCAGACCAGTTGTTCGTGGGATTGTACATGATATATATGTTGATGCCGGTAGTGGGAAAGTGTTGATGGGTAATGGTATTGACGCGACTGTGTATCTGCAGCAGGCAAATTTGGCCGTATTTGATGCGGATGGGAATCCAGTGCCTTTGACTGTGGATGTTTCGGGCGCAGGTACGCAAGTTACTGATTTAGAGCTGTGGGAAGTAGGTAATATACGCATCCTTTTTGTTGCAGGTTCTTTCAGGAAGGCAACCGGTGCATCACGTGATTATGTCGCAGCGTACCACGTGAATGCGGACGGGACGCTCGCACTGGTCAATGGATTTGATCTTGAGATTGATGATTCAATTTTTGCACTCGCACGTAAGGGGACCACACTGTACCTCGGAGGTGAGTTTGAGACCATCGAAGGAGAAGCGCGCGGGTATGGAGCATCACTTGACATAACTAACATAGGAAATCCTCAGCTTCGTGATTTCAATCCCAACTTTGATGGATCGATTCTCGGGCTTCAGACCTACGCTGATCAGTTGTATATCTCTGGCACCTACAATGATCCGGGAGGAAGGCACGAAGCAATCATTCAAGCATATGATGTTTCCGATCCTGACGATGCGACGGCACATAGGATGAATTTGCTTTTTAATAAAGCGGTCACATCGATGTATGTGCATAATGACAGGCTGTACGCTGGTGGAGGATTTTGGGTTGTTACTGAGGCCCTTATCCCACGAACCCTTCTTGCTGGTTTTAATGTTACTGATCCTGACAATCCAACCATTCTTCCTGGTTTTAACCCGAACCTTTCTGTGGTTAATGCAGACGTACCACAAAATGAGGTATTTGTTGGTGACATGATGGTGCATGATGATGTTCTGTACGTTGTTGGGGCTTTCGATCGAGCACGTGGTGCGCCAGTTTCCAACGTCGTTGCATATGATCTTCGCAATACTTCAAAAACAACGCTTGCAGATTTTACACCTCGTCCAGAAGCAAAGATGTCTGCGGTATCAGTTGGTTCTGTTGATGGGCAGACACGGGTTGCCATCGGTGGTTTCATGTTAAATGTCGTAAATGATCTTCTTGATTATTCAGCTGTGTCACTTGAAGAGGATAATTTTGGGCTTGATGCAAATCCAGATGAAGAAGAACAGCAAGCTGATCCTGACGATGATGCGCAGGCAGATGAGGAGGAGAACGATGACCAGGAGGCCGACGAGGCGCAAGAGAATGCTGGTGACGCCAACGTAGAAGATGATGAGCAAGATGACAACAGCGCAAACAACAATCAGGTAAGTGATGGAAGTCGCGTTACCAGAGAAGAAGTCATACTTCAGATAGACCCACCGGATGGAGATGAAGAGCCGACTCAGATGGCGATTTCAAATAATGCTGACTTTGCGGGCGCGAGTTTCATTCCGTTTGCTCGATCAGCAGACTGGGTGCTTCCTGAGGGTGCGGGTGAAAAGAAGGTATACATCAGATTTAGGTATGCAGACGGGCGAACAGTTGATGAGGTGTATACCGTGCAGTTTGTGCTCGATGATGGTGAGGAAGAAGAGATTGAGGTGAGTTGTCCGCTTGAAATCGGACAGGCATATAAGAGCCCGGCAAGCGCTGCGGTGTGGTTTATTGGCACAAACCCGGACGCGTCTGATCCAACAGTGTGCTACAAAAGAGCATTCAATCATGCGCGCACTTTCTTTACCTACTTTGAAGATTGGAGTGTGGTGAAAAATACGAGTCAATCTAAACTTAATCAAATTGCGCAGGATCCTCTTGGCTTCATGCCGGCAGGACCGTTGTATGATCCAAAATTCGGAGCGCTCGTAAAGCATCCGTTCGATCCAAAAGTCTACCTTATTTTAGGTGATACTAAGTATTGGATTACGAGTGAAGAAGTGTTTAACACACTTAACTATCAGTGGAATTGGATAGAAGATGTGCATCCTGACTTTATCAAGAAATACAAAGTTGGAAGCGAGATTGACTATCTCGATCATCATCCAAATTACACACTTGTGAAGTATGACGGTGATCCAAAAGTGTATCGATTGGAGCCGCATCCGACACAAGCAGGCAAGCAAGTGAAGAGATATATTCCGAATGAAGAGGTCTTTAATGCGCTGCAGTTTCGGTTTGATAGAATTGTGACGCTGGATACTGCCGAAGACTACGAAACAGGAGATGATCTTCTCTCGTTGTAAGAGGAAAGGCCCGAAAGGGCCTTTCTTGATCAGCACGTTTTTTTCTGTTAGGATGTCGGCATATGAGTGGACATAGTAAATGGCACAAAATTCAACATAAAAAGGGGGCGGCGGATAAAGCGAGAAGTAATTTGTTTACCAAACTTTGTCGAGCAATTACGGTTGCAGCGCAGCAAGGCGGTGGTGATCCTGACATGAATTTTTCTCTGCGTCTTGCCATAGAAAAAGCAAAGGCGGGAAATGTGCCAAAAGACAATATTGAGCGAGCGATAAAACGTGGTACAGGAGAGCTTAAAGATGCTGCGCAATTGCAAGAGCTATTATACGAAGGGTTTGGTCCTTCTGGTGTTGCGCTTCTCATTGAGTCTGTAACTGACAATTCAAATCGATCCATCAGTGAGATTAAAAGTGTGGTGACGAAGCATGGAGGAAGCTTGGGTGGTCCAGGGTCAGTACAATGGCAGTTTGAAAGAAAAGCAGTGCTGCGATTTACTAAAGAGCACAAAGCACATATTCCTGATTGGGAAAGTTTTCAACTTGAGCTGATGGATGCAGGTGCTGATGATATTATCGAGAGCGAAGAAGGTGTTGAGATATTCGGGCCGGTTGAGAGTTTTCAAAAAATAAATGCGGTAGCGGTTTCGTCAGGCGTGACACCAGATGATGCTGGTCTTGAGTGGATCCCTAAGGAGTCGATTTCTCTTGAAGACAATGTATCTACATCTATTGAGAAGATGATCGATGCGCTTGATGTTTTAGATGATGTGAAAGAGGTATATACGAACGAAAAATAGTCAGAATTGATGAAGCCCCGCTCGCTGCTGTGAAAGCGCTGATGCGGGGCTTTATGATTTCGGGGGGACGCATTGGGCGAGCATGACCGCAGCCATGTACTCCTGTGCTGCATCCTCCGGACGCTGATCCCAAGGGACGTACCGTTTTGCCATGTCGGGGGTGAATTCCGCGTGGAACGGGTACTCGCCATCCCTCAGGCGATCCGGATCGAAATGGGGGTATAGATACACCCAGCAGGGAGTGATCCCCCCTTTGATACTCACATGGATTTGCCTCCGCACGAAACTTGCAACTTCGGTCTCGAGCTGGTCGAGCATCTGAAGTTTTTGCCTGCCTATCTCCCACAGTTCTCCGGTTACCTGCAGGCCTTGTCCAGGTGCGTCGAGCATCGGAGAGCTGAAGAAGCGATCGATGACGACGAGCGGAAACGGTCTCACCGTTTGTGCTCGCGCCAGGAACCGTGCGATTCCAGTCTTGGGGTCGACGAGCACGTGATTGCTCGGTCGATTTCTGCGAAGCGTGCCATATACAAAGACCAGAACGGTTTCCGTGCCCATGTGCTCCTCCTCGTTTGCACGTGTACTGTTAGTGTAATATCATATATATACTTTTTTGTCAATCACATAGTATGAAGTTACTTGGCATTGATCCAGGATATGGCCGAATAGGCTATGGGGTAATTGAGGGATCGCGTGATTCTTTTACTGTGCTTGAATTTGGATGTATCAAGACAGATGCAAACACTTCTCTTATCGAAAGAATCCAGGAGCTTCACCAAAAAGTTTTGGGTGTAGTGCAAAAGCATGCGCCTGATAGAGCGGCAGTTGAGAGACTGTTTTTTAGCAAGAATCAAAAGACTGCTCTTGATGTGAGTCAGGCACGAGGGGCTATTTTACTTACCCTGTCTCAAATGAATATTCCCATATTCGAGTACACCCCCATGCAAGTAAAATCAGCAGTGGCAGGTGATGGGAGTGCAGATAAGTTGCAGGTACAAAAAATGGTCATGATGCAGCTGGGTTTGAAAGGTCACAGGATGCAAGATGATGCGGCAGACGCTCTGGCAGTCGCACTTACGCTCGGTGTGATGCAGCATTAATTTGGCTGTGTTGTCGTATTTATAGCCCTTTTCACTTGACAGAGTCTAGATTTTACTATATACTCGTTGAGTATTAATTCATCGGACCACGGAAGGACATGCTGGCTGTGGCCCTAACGAAAGGCATGTATGCTGACAAAACGTCGCAAACAAAACATTATTAAGAAATATCAGACCCATGAGGGGGATACCGGGTCATCTGAAGTGCAGATCGCTATTCTCACTGCTGAGATTGATGAACTTGCTTCACATTTAAAGACGCACCATAAGGACCATTCTTCACGAAGAGGGCTCCTACGAAAAGTAGGTGAGCGTCGAAAACTCCTTGGCTATTTGCAAAGAGAGAACCCAAAGTCATATCAGCAGTTAGTGGTGGATCTCAAACTCAAACAGGCCAAGCAATTTGTTAAAAAAGAAGAAAAGGGAGATGAAAAAGACAGTGCTGGAAAATAAGAATCCATTAAAACACCCCGATCAGCGCGTTGGGGTGTTTATTGATGTGCAGAATATGTATTATTCTGCAAAGAATTTGTATTCCAAAAAAGTAAATTTTGGAAATATTGTGAAGGAAGCAGTGGCAGGGAGAAAGCTCATCCGCGCTATTGCATATGTGGTGAGAACTGAGAGTCAAGATGAACAACCATTCTTCGAAGCACTCTACAATCTGGGGATTGAGACGCGTGAGAAAGAGTTAAAGGTATTTAACTCAGGGACAAAAAAAGCTGATTGGGATGTAGGACTTGCTGTTGATGCGATTCGTCTTGCGCCAAGTCTCGATTCTGTTGTAATCGTTTCAGGTGATGGAGATTATCTCCCGCTCGTCGAGTATTTACAGAGTAATGGTAAACAAGTTGAAGTCGTTGCGTTTGGTGAAACTGCTGCCCGTGAGATTATGGATCAAGTTGATGACTTTGTTGATATGAGCGAAGATAAGCGAACATTCTTAATTTCTGATAGACGCGGTCATGTGCCGACGCATAACCGAAGAAAAGTAAGTAACTAAAATTAATCAGGTGGTCCAAGAGTATCTAGATTTGCTAAGCAGATCTATCTCACTTGGATCACGCTAAATACAGGTGATCTATATGTTAGACATCAAAAAATGGTCTACCCAGTGGGGTGGACGAGAACTCACTATTGAAGTGGGTCGTTACGCACTGCAAGCAACCGCAAGTTGTACAGTGCAATATGGAGATACTGTTGTTATGGCAACAGCAGTTAAGAGTAAATCTGAAAGGGACATCGACTATTTTCCACTGATGGTGGATTTTGAAGAGAAGATGTTCGCTGCAGGAAAAATTAAAGGATCACGTTTCATCAAACGTGGTGGACGACCAAGTGACAACGCAATGCTGTCAGGTCGTATCATCGATCGGACCATTCGTCCACTTTTTGACGATCGTGTAAGAAATGATGTGCAGGTAGTACTCACAGCGCTTGCAGTCGATAATGAAAATGACGCAACCATTACAGCGCTTATCGCAGCTTCGTGCGCATTATATATCTCACCAATAAGATGGGAGGGTCCGGTTGCTGGAGCACGTATTGGTCTTGATGAAAATGGTGAATTTATCCTAAACGTGACCAAATCTCAGCTTGAGACAAACAGTTCTCTTGATTTGATCGTTGCAGGGACAACAGACAAGCTCATCATGACTGAAGCGGCTGCGCGTGAAGTTCCAGAAGATGTTATGTACAGAGCAATGAAATGGGGTGGCGAGCAGCTTTCTCCTGTCCTTGAACTTCTTGAGGACGTACGATCTGAAGTGGGAGAAGAGAAAGAAGTTGAAGCCGCCTCTGAAGATGCTCCTGAGGAGCAGGCAGCAACCCTCGTTGAAGAATTTGTCTCGTCTCAGACAGATGCAATGATCTTTGATTCAAACAAGATAACGAGAAAAGAAAGAACTGCAATGGTAGACGCGCTCAAGGAAAAAGCGGTTGCGCTTCTTGAGGAAAAAGGATTTGAAGAGGATGTCGTAGAGGTAGGAGTTAAGAATATTAAACTTTTTGTTTCCAAGGAAGTGACAAAGAGAATTCTTGAAAAAGACCAAAGACTTGATGGAAGAGCGCTTGATGAAGTTCGAGAGCTTCGGTCTGAGGTTGATATATTGCCCCGCGTTCACGGCGTTGGTATGTTTATGAGAGGCGATACTCAAGTGCTCTCAGTGGTAACACTGGGTTCACCGGGTGATGTGCAGCTTTTGGATAGCATGGAAGAAGATGGGACAAAAAGATACATGCACCATTATTCAGACGCACCATATACCTACGGTGAAGCTGGATTTATGAGAGGACCAAGCAGGCGTGCGATCGGACATGGAGCACTTGCAGAGCGCGCACTTGAGCCAGTTATTCCTTCAGTTGAAGATTTCCCATACACCATGATTGTTTCCTCACAAGTGCTCGGTTCTAATGGATCAAGTTCAATGGCGAGTACCTGTGGTTCGACCCTCTCTCTTATGGCAGCTGGTGTGCCGATCAGTAAGCCTGTAGCAGGGATTGCGATGGGTCTTGCATCTGATGCAAGCGGAAATTGGAAAGTGCTGACTGATCTTCAAGATGTTGAAGATGGTCCTGGTGGAATGGACTTTAAGATTGCCGGGACAAAAGATGGGATCACAGCAGTGCAAATGGATACTAAGACCCTTGGTCTTTCATGGGACATTGTGGAGCAGACGTTGCAAAAGGCACATGAAGCAAGGCTTAAAATTCTTGAGAGTATGGGTGCTGTTATTGCAGCTCCACGAGAAGAACTTTCTAAGTATGCACCACGAATTGTCACGATTACTATTGATCCAGAAAAGATTAGAGATGTTATTGGTCCTGGTGGGAAAGTCATCAATAAGATTATTGATGACACTGGTGTACAAATTGATATTGAACAAGATGGTCGTGTGATGATTACCAGTACTGAAGGCGAAGGAATGAAAGAAGCAATAAGACAAGTTGAACTTATCGTCAAAGAAGTGGAAGTTGGTGAAGAATATGAAGGAGAGGTCGTGCGGCTGGAAGACTTCGGTGCGTTCGTTCAGATTCTGCCAAACAAAGATGGTATGGTGCATGTTTCTGAGATTGCATGGGAAAGAACCAACAAACCAGGAGATGTATTGAATCTGGGGGACAAGGTTAAGGTGAAGGTGAAAGAGATTGATAATCTTGGAAGGGTGAATCTTTCTATGAAAGCATTGCTACCGAAGCCTGAGGGGTGGACACCAGCTCCACCACGAGCGCCTAGACAAGGTGGAGGACGAACTCCACGAGGAGCACGAAAATCAGACAGATAATAAAAGCCCCTTCGGGGGTTTTTAAATAAGAGGGGAAAATAAAGATTTTTACTGGGCGGGGAGAGGTTTTATTTACCCCTCCCCGCCTTGTCTGACCGTGCGACAATCGCTTTCGTCAGCTACTTGTCTTTTAGATCAGATTGATGCTAGCTTCCTTCAATCACGGCGACTACCGCTTCCCAGGCCTTCACTTGTTCCGGCGCCAGGTCGATCGGCCTCACGTCTCCCAGGTCAGGGACGGGCGGCCAATTCTGGACTTCAGGAAACCGTGCCAGTGCCAGCATATTGCGGGCTGCATCCAGGCTGATGGTGAGCGTGTGCCACCGACGGACGCAGAAATTGCCGTGCGCGTCAACCGCAGCGAGCGGGCTGTCACGCCAGTCGATTTCAGTGTCGAGGCGGTGTCCGATGTCGTCTTCAGCAGGGAAGCAGCTGATCGGGTGGAGTTCAACCGTCGCCGCATCCATGTCCACATTCGCCACCACAGCGCAGGGATCGAGCGGGAGTCCTGGGCCGTCAGGGACCCGAAGAATCGCGCCGACGGTCGCCGGGTCATCCGGCGCCGCGCATTCTGGCCGATCCTTTACATCGGTGAAGCTCCTGACGATCTCGTCTATTTGTTCCTTTAGGACAGAAGTTTTGACGCCTCCGTTCCGACTGTCTGTCATGACAGACTCCTCTTGTCCACGTTTGAATACCTCGGGAATCCGAGGCCATCGACTTCTCAGTAGACTAAACGAGAAGTGGACATGTCGATGTAGAAAAAAGACTCTGTTTGTATACCACTGTCAGACTCTTTTGTCAATCTCAGGGAGTCTGTGCTTGATTTTATATCCTATTCATGATTTAATCTCTCTCATATCAGCTGGAGTGGCGGAACTAGGTAGACGCGTCTGCCTTAGGAGCAGGTGCCTTCGGGCGTGTGGGTTCGATTCCCACCTCCAGCACAAGAAAATGTGGACAATCCCTCCTACTTGACAACAAAAACAGCGCAATAAAGCGCTGTTTTTGTGTATAGCCTGTGAGTTGGAGTGGATTGCGACAGGAACCTGGAATCGAACCTAATAAACTAGTAATATCATTGCGTTTTCGGGCGGATTCTGGCAAGGTAGAGGGAGAGGAGGACAAGGGCCAGGCAGGTAGGCCCTCTAGCGGGTTGTCGCACCATGTGCGGTACTCGCCCAAGCTCGCTCCTCACGGCCGGGCGATGCGGGCGGGAAGGAGCACCCCGCCGGGGGGCCCCTGGTCGCTACGCCGAGCTAGCTCGCTCGCTCGGCCTCTGGCCCTGGCGGTTCGGCGTAGGTTCCCCAACCTAGATACGCCGAGGGGTCCAGGGGCCCTCCACTCAATCCACGCCGCTGGTTCGAC
>CAZCAB010000010.1:0-18833 GCA_964496615.1 uncultured Gammaproteobacteria bacterium
ACTGTGGGTGACTGATGTCACCATACCAAACGAAGACGGTCGTCTTCAGGTTGTTCATGGTAGTGTCGACGAGTATGACACTAAAGAGCAAGCTCAGGTGACACTCAATCTATCTTTAGCAGCGAGAAATGGGAAAACAGTACTACCCACACCTGTTGGCTTTGGTGTTGGTGATGTCCGTTTAGAGCCTGCCATTGATTTTGAATTTGACGGGGATACTCGTTTTTTGACGTTTGATCCAAAAGATGCAGAAGGTCAGATACCGTACGCACTATATTCGGTTGTGAGGGTTCGCGAACAGATAGATATGCCGCCAGTTTCTCTAAAGCACGATTCAGATGAGTTTGGTGTTCATGTTGATTTAAAATACGCTGACGCAGATGATATTCCATCTGAGCTAAACAATCATTTCAGATGGTTTCGATATGTGACGAGTGATGATTTGAATGGAATGCTGCAGCGTATGCCTGGAAACTATCTTGACAATGTCGATACAATCCAGGTGGGTGATTGTGATTCGCTTTCAGCACTCGGTGCTCGATGGCTGCGTTGGAGTGGGAAATATGGGGCTGTTGCTGGTGGTATTCTTGAAGACGATGATGCTCTGGATGCGCATCAGAAGCACGCAAAGCTCATCTATCAAGATGAAGATGGTGCTCTAAAGACATATGAATCGACAGTAGCCACACGCGCGTCATACATCAATCTGAAGTTTACTCCTGAAGACAAGGAAGAACTTGAATCACTTGTCGATGATATGGCCGCGCTTGGAGAATCAGACCTTGAATCTAGTGAATTGCGTAGGCATATGTTTGCTTTTCGTGATGCCCTCGGAACCATGCTTGAAAGCGGGAGATACGATGAATTTGAACCTAAGGGATCAGGATCTTTTGAACAATTTGATGTTGATAGTATTATTCAGGCGGTCAAAAAAATTGATTACAGCGTTGGTGGATGGCCTGAGTGGAAGCAAATGCTGTTTGCGATTTTTTTAGTAATCATTATGGCTGCGGGTTCTGTCACGGGTTCTGCGCTCCTCTTTGCTTTGGGTCAGGCGGCAGTAGGAACGGTAGGTGGTGAAGTGGTAAAGCGGGCGCGTCGTAGGAGAAAGGAGGCGTTGACCGATGCGGTAGCGATGTTTGAAGATATGATGCGTGATATGGATGTTGATGAGGCTATCCTTGAGAAGGATTCGAGTGATGAGGATGATTGGAACAAAAAAATTGTTGATAGGATAAGCAATCTATATGTGTATAAATTTTCAAAGACAGACAATTCATCAAATGAACCTCTTTACAACCTTAAAGAGATAATGCAGTGGTCGCAGGAGAGACAGAAGGAATATTTGAAGTTTCTTATCATGATGGATATGGTTGTTGGTCGTGAACCATGGTCTATGTTCGATTGGTTTGGTGCACTGTCTGATCAAAAGCGGATGACAAAACTCAAGGAGGAATTTGAAGCTCGAGGTACGAATATGGATGACTTTTTGAAGATTGTACGAAAAATCGTTACAGACCCTGAACGGATTGAGGCTATGAGAAAATCGATACCCAAGGATGTTCAGGAGGTGTTCAATCGGGGTAAACAGATTGCCGTTGAGAAAGTTGAGCCACTTGAGAAGAATGGTCGGGCAACGATTGAGCGGGTGCTGCACGAACTTGGAACATCTATCTCAGGAGAATTTAGTCCAAAAAAACAGCGTCCACGTATGGAGCGCGGTGAATTTTTTGACTATGTTCCCTATGCGCCTGGTATGGATTTGCGCTCGGTAGACTGGCATGCATATGCGAGATCCGGAAAACTATACGCGAAGCGATCCGTGGATACGAGGCACCAAGAACATTTAGCAACGAACATCAATCTGATTATTGATGTTATCTCAGCTAGGGATGCAGATCTAGAAAAAATGACAACACTCCTATTGTATGCTCAGCGTCATCCTGGACAGGTAAAAATTTCTTCTATTCGTTTTTTGGCGCATGGAAGCGTTATAGAAATTTTTTCTAAGGACGTAACTCGCAAGTTAACACAAAAGCAAGAGGTGGGGAAGGCAGTGAAGTACATACTCACGAAAGTATATCAATTGAGGCTGGATACTAGCTTTGATTTTGACTATTTAAGGCCAAACAGGGGAAAGCGGTCTTCGTCTGATCCGCTCAATGACCTGCAGCTCCCGCCAGAGCAGTTGCCTGAGAGAGAAAAGTATTTAATTGTCGGAAATCCTGGTATAGACGACGTCACCTACAAAACAAAAGATTTGGTCACCTTTAGAGAGAAAAAGGAGAAAAAAAGGCGCATAACAGAGCCTGATATTCCTGTGTATGAGGGTGATACGAAGGCATCTTAACAAAAAAGCGCTGTTCATATATACTTTATCTACATAATTAATTCATATACTTGATTTACATATCTATGAAAGGGATTAAAACACAGTGGGTAGTAATCGGAATTATAGTTTTGATTGCACTCTGGCTTGTGGGGGCGTATAACAACTTTGTGGGGCTGCAGGAAAACGTGAGCACTGCCTGGGCTCAGGTTGAGAATCAATATCAAAGAAGGGTTGATTTGATTCCGAATCTTGTTGAAACAGTACAAGGCATCGCAGCACAGGAGCAAGAGGTGTTCTTGGGTGTTGCTGAAGCGCGTTCAAAAGTAGGTGGGTTTAGCTTTTCTGCTGATGATTTAGGAGATAGTACGAAGTTTGCTCAGTTTCAAGAGCTGCAAGGTGGGCTCTCGAGTGCTATTGCACGACTACTTGTTACCGTTGAGAATTATCCAGTCCTCAAATCCAATGAAAACTTTCTTGCGTTGCAATCACAGCTGGAAGGCACAGAAAATAGAATTTCTGTTGAAAGGAAGCGGTTTAACGAAGATGTGCGGGCATACAATGTAAGAGCAAAGGGTATTCCTGGTAAGTGGCTTGCAGGTATTTTTGGTTTTGATGCCGAGAAGGCGCTGTTTGCAGCTGATGAAGGTGCTGATGAAGTTCCTGAAGTTGATTTTAGTGGGGTGAGTAACTAGCTTGCATGCAAATTCCAACATGGCTTAGTCTTAGTATCATCGGAGCAATATTCCTTGCCTTTGCTATTGCGATAGTTATTGCAGATAAACGAGCGAGTAAACGAAAAGGAAAAGCAACAAAGGGAGATGGACGAAAACCATTTTGGGATGGGTACTACGATTCCGGAAAGCATGTGGAAAATATAAACGATTGGAGTTCTCATCAATAATGGTTCATGAGATTAACTCGTTTCCTATTTAGTACGAGCATCATATGGCTTGCAAGCACGCAAGCCATTTTTGCGCAGAGTGCTCAGGAGCTTGCATACAATAAATATGGATACCGGGAATGGGGTGTCCTTATTGGCGTGATTGCATTTGTGGTATTGCTACTTGTGTTTGTCGCTATTGGTGAGAAGATAGCGAGCAAACGAGGTAAGACACTTTTTCGTAGTGCGCATAGATGGGGCACAAAAGCGAATGAGGATCCATTTCGATTTAACATTGCTCGTAGCGTAGGTGAATGGCGCTCATCGCGTAAAAAGTAGTACGTGGTATGAAGAGGATATTTTTTGTAGCCCTAAGCGCGATAGCGATATTTTCTGCGTCAGCAGTTCTCGCATACACAAGTCCAGGATCGCCACAGGGATATGTGACTGATTTTGCTGGGATTATCTCTGAGCCTGTTGAAAAAGAGCTTGAAGCTAAACTTTCAGCTCTTGAAAAGAGCGACAGTACGCAAATTGCGGTTGTGACAGTGTCGTCTCTTGAAGAAGATGTTATTGAAAATTATGCGGTCGAACTTTTTTCTGAGTGGGGTATTGGAAAAAAAGACATTGATAACGGGGTACTGCTCTTGGTGGCGCCACATGAAAGAAAGGTCCGTATTGAGGTGGGGTATGGTCTGGAAGGAGCACTCACTGATCTGGAGTCTCATCAGATTATCAATACTATTATGCTTCCTGCCTTTAAGAATGGGGAGTATGACAGGGGTATACAAGAGGGTGTATTTGGCATCGTGGAATCAGTGCACGGTGAATATGTTGCACCAGCGACACCAAAAAAGAGATCTTTTTCACTTGAATCGATCGGCTGGGTTATCTGGCTTGTGTTATTTGGCATTTTTGAACTTTTTGCGAGCATGATACGTGCGGTATCAAAATCTCATGCCATTTGGCCGGGAGGACTTGTCGGTGGTGTGTTTGCAGGTATTGCAGGATTAATCATCGTTGGTCTTGGTGCAATCTTTGGTGTCTTTGTTATCGGAGGAGTTCTCTTTGGTCTTTTCATAGATTATGTATTGTCCCGTCATCCAAAGGTGAATCAATGGGGTTCACGATTTGGGAGGGATAGCACAGGCCGCTCGTGGTTTATCGGCGGCGGTCGTGGAGGTCGTGGTGGAGGGTTTGGTGGTTTTGGCGGCGGCATGTCTGGCGGCGGCGGCGCGTCTGGTTCTTGGTAGTATGAAACATATTGCGTTATTTTTTCTTTGCACCTTTCTCTTAGCAGGAAGTGTTTTTGCATATGAGTCAATGCATGCCCCGCAGGGGTTTGTGTTTGACAGTGCTGATCTCTTGAGTGCAGAAGATGAACTATCTCTCGAAGTAACACTTTCTTCATTTGAGAGAGATACGCGTCATGAGATTGCTGTAGTCACCGTCACATCACTTGATGGACGAACAATCGAGGGATATGCTGCTGAACTTTTTTCTGAATTTGGAATTGGCCAGAAAAATGCTGATAACGGGGTGCTTTTGCTTGTTGCACCAAATGACAGGAAAGTTCGTATTGAGGTCGGATATGGATTGGAAGGGGTACTCACGGATGCACAATCTCATAGCATTATTCAAAACGCAATCCTTCCTTTTTTTAGACGGGATGACTATTCTAAAGGCATACATACAGGTCTTGATGCTATTATGAAAGTAACACAGGGTGAATATGTGCCATCCAATATTGCTCTGTATGATAGTTCGTTTTTAAAAGTACTTGGCTACGCACTTCTAGCGCTCTTTGTTATCATCTCAATCCCACTGATTCTTTTTTCAAGTAAACCCTTGGCAGGAGGGATTTTAGCTGGTATTATGGGTGTCATGTATTTTTTTACATGGTTTAAATCAAATGTTGGTGGGAGTGGTATTCATGCACTCATATACATAGGAGGTGTAGGGCTACTCGGGTATGGTATCCACCGAGTAGTGTATTCATTCAAAGGAGTAAAGAAACTTCAGAAAAAGATAAAGAAAAAAGCTGATGCCGGTTATTTTGCCTTCATGGGCATTAATTCATCAGATGATTTTAAGGGTGGATTTGGTGGCGGTTCTTCCGGGGGTGGAGGCGCTACAGGATCATGGTAACTATGTATTCTCAGAAGAAATTTTCAAACGGACTGTCCTTTATACATGTCCCTATGGATGCACCGTCTTTGACGGTGCTCGTTATGTATCCTGTCGGGTCTCGGTATGAACCTGAGAAGCTCTCAGGCGTTTCTCATTATATCGAGCACTTGATGTTTAAAGGAACAAAAAAAAGAAAAAATACCTTGGTACTGACGCGGGAGATTGATAGATTGGGTGCAGAGTATAATGCATTTACCAGCAAGGAATATACTGGGTATTACATTAAGATTGATACAAGCTATCAAAAGATTGCTATTGATATTTTGTCTGATATGCTGTATAACTCAGTTTTTGACCCCAAAGAGATGGAGCGGGAAAAGGGTCCGATTGTTGAGGAAATACGGATGTATAGAGATAATCCGCTCATGAACATTGATAATGTATTTGAGGATCTTCTCTACGCTGGCTGTCCCATGGGACGAGATATTGCAGGTACGCCTGAGCATGTGTTAGGGTACAAGCGTGCTGATGTGCTTTCCTTTAGAGACAAATACTATGTTCCTTCGAATATGACTGTGGTGGTGGCAGGAGGAGAGGTGCATGAGGTGGAGAATTTAGTCGAGCAGTATTTTGGAAAACAGCATTCTGAGAAAAAGCCGTCATCTGCGTTTAAGGCAGCGGCATTTGGTTCAGGAACTAAAGCGAAAAGACTTGATGTGCGGCACAAGCAGACAGACCAAGCACAGCTGATGATTGGATTTCCCGGGTTTTCGTATACTGATTCAAGAAATCCATCAGTTGCTGTCATGAATACCATCCTTGGTGGGTCCATGAGTTCGCGGCTCTTTATCCAAATTAGAGAAAGACGCGGGCTCGCATACATGGTGCGATCCGGGTCTGAGAAGTATCGTGATACTGGATATGCATATGTTCGTGCGGGGCTTGAAGCGAAGAATATTAATAAGGCGATAGATGTGATTCAAAAAGAGATTGAAAAGCTCAAGAGCAAAGGGGTGAGTAGTCGAGAACTTGCTGATGCAAAAACACATATACGAGGGTCACTCACACTGTCTATGGAAGATTCAAGTGTGCAGGCAAATTGGTATGCAAAACACGCATTATTTGGAGAAACAATTGAAACTCCGGAAGACCGTTTGAAAAAAATTGATGCTGTGAAAAAAGACGATATCTTAAAGATTGTGAATAAGCTATACGTGTGGAACAAGGCGCGAATTGCAATCATTGGTAATGTGGATAAATCTGAGATACACTACTAAAAAATATATGTACATCTTTGGAAATTGGAAAATGTATTTAGATGAGAAAGAGAGTAAAAAACTCGCAGAAGAGCTTTCTTCGCTTGATATGAGTAGCAGCGCATGCACACTGGCAGTGTTTCCAAATGCACTTGCGTTTAGCTCTGTACGGGATAAATTGAAAGATTCATCAGTGAGATTAGGGGCACAAAATGTTGCGTGGGCACCTAAAGGTGCATACACTGGTGCCACATCCGCTCTTTTGTACAAGGAGTCAGGCGCACACTACGCACTTATTGGACACAGCGAGCGAAGACATATTTTTGGTGAAAGTAATGAAGCAGTACGTCGAAAATTTGAAGCATGTCTAGATGTGGGAGTGCATGCAGTGCTGTGCATCGGTGAAACGAAAGAGGATAGGGATGAAGGAAAGCTGCAGTACAGATTAAAAAAACAACTGAGCAGTGCCATGGAAGGGCTGGAGATTAATTCTGATAACTGCATCATTGCATACGAACCTGTCTGGGCTATTGGGACCGGTAATCCGTGTACTCCTGCTGATGCGCAGGATGTATGTGGCTGGATTCAGCAAGAGATACAGCAGTATGTAACCGGTGATGTTGCAGTACTATACGGAGGCAGTGTGTCTCCGTCGAATGTTGAGGAATATCTAACATGTGACAGTATTGATGGAGTGCTTGTGGGTGGGGCATCAACTAAGATTGAATCACTAAGCTCTCTTGTCGAGTCAGCGACAAAAGTGTGCCATATTTAATATGAGTGGACTTCTTCCTTTTTTACTTGTCATCATTTCACTAGCCATAGTACTCGCTATTGTGATTCGTAAATTTCCTCAACTTATCTTACTCGACGTCGATTCGATGCCTGAAGAAAAAGAAGGTAAACAAAAGGAGAAGATTATTAGAAGAAAAGCGAAGGAAAGAGCAAAGAAGACAGATTCGAGTGTACTTAAGAAATTGGTACCGCTTGTTGCTTCTGCAAAAGATGTGCAGAGTAGTTTTCGTGGGTATGTGCAGTCTGTCGCGCGTAAGGCCCAAAATACCACAAAGAAACGATCCAAAAAGGAAAAGGTGGTAGATGAAACACCTCAAGAAAAGAGAGAGAGACGAAAACAGTCTCGTTCAGTCTTGAAAGAAGCAGATGCGGCATACGAAGCAGAAGAATTTGACCAAGCCGAGCGTTTATATTTAGCTGCGATCAAGCAAAGTCCAAAGAGTAAGTTAGCCTATCTCGGTCTTGCAAAAGTGTATGAATCTCATGAGCAAATTGATGAAGCAGAGCAGACATTTAAATTCGTTTTGAAATTAGATCGTGAAAATGAAGAAGCACTCATGCACCTCGCGAACATTACAGAGGATGCAGGGCGTATTGAAGAGGCCGTTAGGTATTATGAAAGGGCGGTTCTTGTAAATGATGCGCATGCATCACGTTTTGCAAAGTTGTTCGATCTTCTTATGGAATTGGAGCAATACGAGATCGCGGCAGAAGCTATTGATCAGGCCCTTTCCATAGAGCCACAAAACCCTAAATACCTTGACAATTTGCTTGATGTTAGTGTATTATTGTCTGACCGTGATACGGCGGAAGACGCATACAAGCGTCTACGAATGGTCAATCCTGAGAATCAAAAACTTGCTTCAATGAAACACAGGATTGATTCGCTTTAGTGCCACCTTAGCTCAGCTGGTAGAGCAGCACTTTTGTAAAGTGACGGTCCTCGGTTCGAATCCGGGAGGTGGCTCAGCGCATCGCGCTTTTTTATTGTCACGGGTCGGTAGTGAAGCGGTCAAACACACGACGCTGTAAACGTCGCGGCATTCGCCTTCGGGGGTTCGAATCCCTCCCGGCCCACAAAGAAAAAGTAGCTCAACCAAGCTACTTTTTTGTGTGGTGGTGTAGGAGATTTGGAATTTTCTTGATAATATGAATATATATCGCAGTGATTGTTCAAGACAACAAGTATGTCAGGAAAAACACACATGACATTTGGTGCCAATGCAGTATGGCTGGTAGTATTGTTTGGGTACGTCGATCATAGGGTTGTTTTTTTGATACCTATAGCCATGTTTGCAGCACTTTTGCCTGATATTGATGCCAGATTTGCAAAGATCCATTTTTTAGGGGGAGGTATTTTGCAATCTTTACGCAATACTTTTCGGCACAGAGGTTTTTTTCATTCTCTTTCTGCAACGTTTTTGCTTTTTATACTTTCTTTGCTGTTGTTGAACAGGTTTCATCCATTGCTCCCACACATTGTGACACTTGCATATTTGAGTCATTCTATTCTTGATGGCTTTAATCGTCCCGGGGTGCAGTATTTTTATCCTTTGAAGCAAAAATATCGTTTGATACCAAAAAAATATGCCGTGTCTGTCGAAGGATATTGTGATGAAGCGCTCTTCATGATTTCAAGTTTGTCACTCGGAATATTTCTCGCATATGTATTTTCACAGCTCGCCTGGTTGTGATTACCTTTATGGTGGAAGAGATTCAAACTTCCTTCAAATCACAATTCATTATGATTTGAAGGAAGCCGGTGTTTGAGTGGTCACCGGTCCACGTATGGTGCATCATGACACCGCTGTAGGCTATCTGACGTCAATCGTCAGGAGCGTTCAGGAGCTTCTCGATTTGCGCCCAGTGTCGCAGACCGTGCACTCGCTCGAGCACGCCACTTGTGATTTCAGGGATCTCAATGGGGTCAGCCAAAGTCCCGGTCCACGCCAAAATGATCTTCAAGAGGCAGATCGGCCTGAAATCCTCCCGCACGCGCTTGATGGGGACCGAGATTGGGGCCCAAAGGCGCACATGGAATTCTCCTGAGTGCGGTCCTGCGGAAAATGGGCTGTGCTGCCAGTTGATGAGCGTGTCGAGCTTGTGA
Organism: uncultured Gammaproteobacteria bacterium; assembly: GCA_964496615.1. Lineage (GTDB taxonomy): Bacteria > Patescibacteriota > Patescibacteriia > Magasanikbacterales > UBA922 > CAZCAB01. Next base: position 9,501 of record CAZCAB010000010.1, read on the forward strand.
AGCAAGAACATGTCCTCGTGAGGATCAAGCACCGGGTAGGCGCTGACAGTGCCGGCGTCCTCGTCGATGTCTGCGACCACGATGAGTGCGCCCGTGCGATCCGGGTTGAACCGCTGCGGAATGCGAAGGATGCCATGGAGTGTGAGTGGATCATCTATGAACTCGATTCGGTTCACACCCTTACCCGTAGCTACCGCGCTATCGACTGCTTCGCGCAAGAGGCTCCGATGCTCTTCGTTTTTACCTGAGTCAGACATTGTTCCCTCCAAGAGGAAAGTGGTGGATAATACATAAGGTATGATATATGTGTATTACTTTGGTGTCAAAGAAGTAACTCGTTGACGGAGAACCGATTTAGTGCTACATTACGGGCCTAATCCAGACTATGAATACATTTTATCGACTCCGTCGATTCGTCAAAAAAAGAAAAAAATTGTCAGTGGGGGCGCTTGCCCTCATTATTATTTTTTCGCTTCGAGCGGTAAACAACAGAACTCTTCAGGAAGAGATATCTTTAGAAAAAATTACTGAAGTTGAGCTTTTAAACATTGGGGAACAGCAAGCAAGGGGGAATAGGATATCAGCGACGGGAGAGATTGAGTCGCTAGATCAGGTGCAGCTTAAAAGTGAGGTACTCGCGAAAGTATTTTCAGTTCCCGTTTCTTTAGGTGAAGCGGTATATGCGGGACAGCTCTTGGTGAGTTTCAATGCAGCTGATCTTTCAGCACAACTTCAGCAAGCTGAGGCTGTGCATGAGAAAGCGCTTGCTTCAAAAGAGCAACTTCAAGCCCAGCATCAGCAAACATTGGTTAATGTGCAAAATGCAATAACGTCAGCTGAAGCGGCTTTTAAAACTGCTGAAATTAATTTAGATGTTGATCTTGACGCAACTGAGAGTCAGATCGTTCTTGATGCATATGAGGACGCAGTAGTGAAACTCACGTCAATCTACAGCCGCCTTGGTGGCTTTATGACGACTGCGGATTCCATTGTCGGCGTTGATACGCCACTGATAAATGACGCATACGAAATAGGTATTCGTTCACAAAATGAAAGCCAGTTTAACCGAGCGAGGACACGCTACCAGCAGATACAGAGCATCCGTGTATTAGTCGATGATGTATATGACGTATTTCAAAGTGATCCGTCACAGCAAAACGTAGATGAACTTATTGCTCAGATGAATGCGTTTTTCTTTGAGCTTGAAGATTTGTTCGGTATTTTAGTTGATCTGTTGAATAGGACTATTGAAGCATCGGGGATTGATCAGGATACACTTGACGGCTTGCGAAGTTCTATCGAAACCGGGCAGACGAATGTGACAACGCAACATGCGCTGCTTGTTGATCAAAGACAAGCGATTAATGCGGCAAAAAATAGTGTATCAAATACGCAGGTTGCGTATGAGAAAGCACTCCGAAATTTTGAGGATGCAAAAACGCGAGGTGAAGCACAAATTGCCGTGTCTGAGACATCTGTAAGCTCACAAGATGCTGAAATTAAAAGAGCACTCGGCAGCGTCAATGCAGTGAGAGCTTCACTTGCAAAAACAGTGATCAGAAGTCCTATCACTGGTGTTGTTGCAACTCTTGATGTAAAGCCAGGAGAGCTCGTGACAACCGGTGCTCGCGTCGCAACGGTGATGAACACATCAGGGTTTCAAGTTGCGGTGTATGTATCAGCTCACGAGCGTGAGCTGATTGCCATTGGATCAAAAGCATATATGGACGAATCTGTGGAGGGAGTTGTAACGCATATAGCACCAAGTATAGATTCTTTAACAAAAAAAGTGGAAGTTATCATTGCACTTGATGCTGCTGATGGACTGGTTTCAGGACAATTTGTTGATGTTGACATTGAACTTGAGACGAATGATGAACATGATTCTATATTTCTTCCACTCGACTCTGTTGCCATCGATGCACAGAGAAAGGCCGTATATGTCATAGAAGACGACGACGTCGTTGAAAAGGAAGTACTCGTCAATAGAATAGTGGGGGATTCTATAGAAATTACCTCCGGCCTTGAAGGGATAACAGATATCATCGCTTCGCTGCGTGGCATTGAGGTAGGGCAGCAGGTAACAGTGAAATGATATGCTCAGTCATGAGCACAAACAAAAGGTGCAGCGTCTATTACACGAGGCGCTAGAAAAGCGCAAAAGCTCTATGACGAGCTTTTTTATTGATCAATACAGGATCACCTATCTTTTGTTGTTTCTCATCACATTTTTTGGATTTTTTGCTATTTTTACGCTTCCCAAGGAAGCGGAACCTGAAATTCAGGTACCATTTGCGCTCGTGTCAGTGGTATATCCTGGGGCAAATCCAACTGATGTGGAAGAACTCGTGATAGACAAACTGGAAGAAAAGATTGAGAATCTTGATCAATTAAAGAAGTATGAATCAACCTCTGGACTCGGGTTTGGATCAGTTTTTGTCGAATTTGAAGCAGAAGCTGATGTCGATTCGGTTATGGTCGATCTTAAAGACGTAATAGATCTTGCGCGGGTTGAGCTCCCTGAAGAAGTTGAAGACCCGGTCGTTTCTGAACTTAACTTCAACGACATTCCAATTGTGACATACAGTCTGTCCGGTCCATATCCACAAACACAGTTGAAACGGTATGCTCAGATGTTGCAGGATGAATTTGAATCTCTTTCAGATGTTGCGAGTGCCCCCATTACCGGAGCAATTGAGCGAGAATTTCAAGTTCTTGTTGACCAGACAAAACTCATATCACTAGGACTGTCACTTTCACACATCGTATCTGCCGTATCGATGTCAAATGTAAGCATGCCAGCAGGGGAGATTGATGTTGGGGATTTTACGTACGCTGTTCGCGTGCAAGGGAAGTTTGAAGCACTTGATGATCTTAAGAACGTCATTATTGCTCACAAGGAAGGGGCGGCTATTCGTCTTGCTGACGTTGGCATGGTGCAAGATGATTTTAAAAAAAGAAATACGATTTCAAAAGTAGGTGGGAGTAGCAGTATGGCAAGCGATACTGTATCACTGCAAGTTAGAAAAAGATCAGGAGGTAACATCTTGCGTATTGTGAAAGATACGAAAGAAGAAATACAGCTCCTGAGAGCTAGCGGAGAACTACCTGAGGATTTGCAGATACTTAAGACAAATGATAATTCGGTGTACATAAAAGACGATGTAAAGAGACTTGGATTGAGCGGTATTCAGACGACTATTCTTATCATTCTCATCCTGCTTGCCGTCTTGGGTCTTCGTGGGGCGCTCATAACTGGTTTTTCAGTGCCTATTGCTTTTCTCATGGCTTTTATTGTCATTCAGTTTTTGGGGATGACAGTAAATAGCATGGTTCTGTTTGCGCTCGTACTTTCTCTTGGACTCATGGTTGATAATGCCATTATCGTTATGGAAGGGGTCAACGAATATATGCATGTACATGACATGTCAGCAAGAGACGCGGCAGTGCTTGCGATTTGGAACTATAAATGGCCCATTATCGCAGGAACCATGACGACGGTGTCAGCGTTTCTTCCCATGCTTCTCGTTTCAGGTATTATGGGTGAATACATGGGAATATTGCCTAAGACGATTAGTGCGACACTTCTTTCGTCGCTTTTTGTCGCCCTTATCATCATTCCTTCGCTCTCTGCTCGTTTCTATCGTTCAAATGGTGTAGCGCGTTCAAAACATTCTTTTGCAAAGCGGATTGAGGAAAAAATGGTTCTCTTGAAAAAAGATTACGTTCTTTTGATGAAGAGGATCCTTGGTTCACTCACCATACAAAAGAGAATCACTAGAGGGGCTGTGCTTTTACTTATGTTTACCATTATGTTACCGGTAGTGGGCATTATGCGTGTTGAAATGTTCCCTCGTGTTGATTTAGAGTTTTTTATGGTTCAAGCCGAGCTTCCGATTGGCTCATCTCTTGAAAAAACAGCAGCACTCGTGCATGAAGCAGAAGATATCGTACGTAAGATACCTGAACTTGATAACTACGTGATTACCATCGGAGAGAGCCCGTCACTCTTTGCAAATGATCCTGGTGGTGGGTCCGGAAGTCATCTTGGTGCTATTACTGTCAATTTGGTTTCAAAAGAGAAAAGAAATCGCACCAGCTATGACATAGCGAAAAGCATTCGTAGCGAGCTTGCGGGTATTACAAAAGGTGATGTGCGTGTGCGAGAGCTGAGTGCTGGCCCGCCAACAGGCGCACCGTTTGAGGCTCGGCTTTTTGGTACTGATCAGCAGGAGCTCATAGTACTTGGAGAAAAGATAAAGGACATTGCAGAGAATATTGATGGACTTATCAATGTAGAGGACAATATTGCGCCATCGAGCGGAGAATTTGTATTTTCAGTGGATAGAGCTCGGGCACAACATCACGGACTTTCTGTTTTTGATATAGCCAGAGAACTACGATCTGCAATATATGGAGCAAAGGCAAGTACGGTAACCCTCGCAGGTGATCAGATAGACGTGACCGTGAAATATAGAGACCATCAGCTGAAAGACGCGAGTGATCTGCAAAATATAATGCTCAGGTCACCTTCTGGCTCGTCAGTACTCGCCTCCCAAGTCGCATCGTTGTCTTTGGAACCATCCTTGTTTAGTATCAGTCATAGAGACGGTAAAAAGATCGTCAAAATCGCTGCAGATACATTGCCCCGAGCTGATTTGAGAAGCATCGTACAGCAGTTTAATGAGCAGATTTCACGTATTCAGCTTCCCTCAGGGTTTAGTATCGAGGTGGGGGGAGAAACTGAGGATATAACCAAATCATTTCAAGAGATTTTTCTTTCTATGATTTTGGCTGTTTTTCTCATTCTCTTTATCCTTGTTTTGCAGTTTAACTCATTTAAAAAGCCATTTGTCATTATTTTCACGCTTCCACTTGCCATTGTCGGAGCATTCTTTGGCCTTTCACTCCTTGGCCTTGCCTTTTCTCTTCCTGCTTTTATAGGGATCGTTTCGTTGTCAGGAATTGTGGTAAACGACGCAATTGTACTTATGGATAGGATAGACAAGAATTTGAAAAGAAACATGGCCTTTGATGATGGTATTATTGAGGCCGGCGTTGCGCGCATGCAGCCAATTTTTCTAACCTCAATTACAACTATTGCCGGAGTATTTCCACTTGCGCTTTCAGAAGAGCTTTGGCAAGGGCTTGGTTTTTCCATAATATTCGGTCTGCTCTTTGCGACCGTACTTACCCTTATCTTCGTGCCAGTGTTGTATAGCAGGCTGTGTCGAAAGGATTTTTCATAACTTAAGCAAAGGAGGCTTGACAAAAAAGAGCATTCATGCTACGCTCTTATGACGTTTCAAGCTGACATGTAGTGCTTTTTGTACTGCTGTTGCTTATCGTCGATCGCAATTCGGGCACAGGCCCATCACAGAGAGGTGAAGCTAGATGAATCAAGCGCAAGAAGCATCGTTTTTTTTCAGGTGGACGACCTGGGCTGCAATCGCAGTCGTGGTGTTCGTCACGATCATCACGTTCGGCACGAGCTGGATTCCTGGATTCCAGGCCGGCGTCGAGCACAAGGCGAACGTCAACTCGCACCAGTACGTGCAGAGCAAGAAGACGGCGCTGCTCGAGTACGTCAGCGAGTACCAGGGCCTCGAGACTCAGATCGCGCAGCACAAGGAGAGCGACACGAATCCGTCGGTCATCGCCGGCATGCGGTCCCAGCAGGGCGTCCTGCTCAGTCAGATCCGGCGCGAGGCAAATCTGCTCAAGGCAGAGGAGCATCCGCCTGTGGTCGCGGCTTTCCTGAAGAATCACGGCATCGCCCAATGAGTCGGCTGTATTTGGTCCTCGTCAGCCTCTTGGTCATGCTGCTCAGTGGGTGCGGTGATCGTGACACCCAGGAGCACGCCGATCGAGCCGCCGTCAACAGACAGCAGGCGGTGTACGCCAAGGGTCAGCCAGTTCCTGCGTTTGACTGGTCACTTGAGCGTGATCTGGTCGCCCAGCTCTACGAGATGCGTAACAAGCGACTCACCACACACTCGGTGTGGCGCGCAAATACCGGTTTCATCGAGGGTGATTGCCCATCGGTGGGATTCGGTATCCCGTTTGACACATCGATGACCAATCCGTACACGTACGTTTTGGCGGGCAAAAGGGCCGCTGGTTGGGGGCCGATTCAGGTGGGGCAGGCGGAACCAAATGGCATTTTCCAGTCCCAGAACACAACGGCGACATGGGTGATGTGCGTCATCGAGGAGGGCGGGCGATCTGTCATTGTTCCGCTGTACATCGAGACCAAGGTCACCGCCTATCCGTATGCGGTCAACGTCGACTACGACAAGAACCGCGTCACTCGCGTCACAGGTTCAAAGCCAAGTGCTGTCATCGAGAAGAGGAAGCCGAAGAAGCGGCAACCTCAGTCTCAGACAGGCACACGCGCGAAGGGTAAGTGACCCATCACACTTCTAGGCAGATGTGATGCGCATAGAGCGCTCCATCTGCCTGTCATCCTTGTACATATTCGGCTCGAGTATGCAGAAGGATGATTAACGGCACAAAAAAACCATGCATACATGGTTTTTTTGATTGATGCCGAAGTCCCTGTGTCTTCGGCTTTTTCTCTACGCCTTTGGATGCGGAGTGGGTATGAGGTTGGTCTGTAGTCCCATGAAAGGCTCTACAAACGGCTCAAGGGTTTGAGTCTGTGAGGGGTCGTACACGTAGAATCGTATGAGACACGTTTTGCACGTCCAGGTCGAGCAGTCCGCGCGTCCAGGGAGTCCGCCGAGCTCGCCGTACCGACTCTCACATCTTGGGCAGCCCCACATACGCATGGATGCGATAGGGTATGCTGCCTCGTAGTGATTGCCGGCTGCCATGATTTCGACTGTGTTGAGGATTGCTCCTCGCAGATTGTCGTCCTCTGGTACTGGCTCGTCGATTTGTCTGAGCACGACGCGCAGGACAACGACGATGAGGGCGAGTCCGATGAGCACTCGGATTGCCAGACCCATGATGTTGAGGTGGTGAGCTACAAAGAGTACCGCCACCATGAAACCGAGTATGAGCAAGCGCATATGACCTCCTTGAGGGCTTTATGTAACCACAAAAGCGCTTGTGCGTCAATCATGGAGTTGCTATACTCGCCGTACCTATGAAAACGATCAGTAAAAAGGAAATACGTATAGCAGCTTTTTGCACTATCTTTTTTTTGAGTTTTTTCTGTAAGGGTGCTGCTATTATGCCTCTTGTCCATGCAAGTGTGCCGGCACACGCTGCAATGGAACATGAGGAGCATGGGAGCTGCTGCTCTGAGCAGGCAAGCGCAGCTATCAATGATCATCACGACACTGTTTTTGCATTGCCTGATGTTGTTGATGTTTTCGTGAGTTTGGCGGGTGCTTCATTTTTTGTTCTTGCATATTTTGTATCTCGCACGCTTGCGCGAGTATTGATGTACATAAAGTCAATACGTCTGCGTTTTGGCGCGCCCTCGGTATTTGATTTTTTCACAGCATTATTTCGCCTCGGTATCTTACATCCTAAAAGGTGGTAGATTGCTCACACACCATAGCTGTGCAGTTTTTGCTATGGTTTTTTAATTGACTAAGTAATCTACTATGCACGAAGAAAAAAAGAATCTTCTTTCTGAATTACCTCCAAAGACCGTCTTCAGTTTGGGTCTGGCGTTTGGTTTCCTTGCTCTTTGTACCATTGGCTTTTTTATCCTCCTCTCATCTTTCTTTTCAAGCGATGGAGGAGCGAATGCGTTTGCAAAGGCAAACGCACCTGAGCGTGCTGCGCAAGCCCAGCCAGGACCTACTGCGCAAGTCGCCCAAATCAGTCTCTCGAAAGATGATTGGTATAAAGGGGAAAAGGGGGCAAAGATAGCAATTGTTGAGTATTCAGACACAGAATGTCCATTTTGCAGGCGGTTTCACAACACCATGAATCAAGTGATTGATGAATACGGTGATAAGGTGAAGTGGGTGTATCGTCATTTCCCACTGACGTCTATTCATCCAAATGCTGCAAAAGAGGCAGAAGCCACAGAATGTGCAGGAGAACTTGGAGGGAATAAGGGTTTCTGGGCCTTTACTGACAAGCTCTTTGAAATAACCCCTTCAAACAACAAACTGGATTTAGATGAGCTCCCCAAGATTGCTCAGCAGGTTGGTCTTAACAAAACGAAATTTGAAAGCTGTCTTGAATCCGGGAAATATGCTCAGAAAGTCAAAGACCAAGCTGATCAAGCCGTGGCGGCAGGTGCTCGCGGCACTCCATTTTCGGTACTCGTTGCTGGAGATGAGCGTATCGTCATTAATGGTGCGCAGCCATATGAACAAGTCAAGGCTGCGATTGAATCAGTTCTGAGATAGCGTATGAAAAAACAAGCAAAAGGGGGAGTGGTAGGCGTACTGCTCGGAGGACTGTTGGTTGCTGGAGTACTGACAGGTATCTTGGGATATTCTGCTACTCCTACTGATGTATCTGCAAAAACCGTTACTGTATACAAATCATCCACATGTGGGTGCTGTGTTAATTACATTGCTATGCTTGAAAGTAAGGGATACGAGGTTGATGTTGTTGAAACAGAAGATATGATGTCTGTGAAAGAAAAGTATGGCATACCTCGCTCCATGGAGAGTTGTCATACATCAGTATTTGGTGAGTATGTTGTTGAAGGACACATGCCCTTTGAAGTTGTTGAGCGGATGCTCGAAGAAAAACCTAATATCAGAGGTATAGCCCTTCCAGACATGCCGGCAGGATCGCCGGGTATGCCTGGTGAAAAAAAAGGTGAGTGGACCATTTACGCACTCACCGATGATAACGTAGAAATATATGAACGATACTAATGTAAAAAAAGGAGGACATCATATCCTAGTATTTCTGGTCATAGCCGTGCTCGTGTTCGTATCAGGATATATGTTCGCACCAAATCAAACAGAGCATTCACATGCTCAGATGAGTGAACACATGGATATATCAGAACATCGGCTGGCCCTGATAGATCACAAAGAGCATGTGCAAGACACGCTCTTGCGTGAAGGGAAATACGCCTGTTGTTTGAAAAAACCATGTACATATTGTATTGAGAAAACACCGGGGCACGGAGAGGGAGCTGAATGCTCGTGTCTTGATGATATTATGAATGCGCGCCATCCGTGTGGTGAGTGTATCGGTGAAATTCTTGAAGGGCATGGTAATGAGTATTTGAAAGAGCATTTTGCTCCAGCCATTGCAGAGGAGGTGGGGGAAGAGCATCTTGAAACAATTGAGAAGATTATAGAGCAGAAGTATCCTGAGTAGTGAAAAGCGGAGCCGCCCGGTGGGCGGCTCCTTTCCCTTCATATGTGTATGATGTAAACTAAC
>CAZCAB010000011.1:0-18346 GCA_964496615.1 uncultured Gammaproteobacteria bacterium
CACATGACCTTCAGGAAAAATGAGGACATTCTTCCCTATCGTCTTTAGTTGATCAACCAATCTATCAACCGCATCCTTTCGCTCATGAGCCCCTGTTCCATAATGAGCATCATAGTCATCACGGATAACATCAACAGCCCCTGCCTTTTTGAACCACAAACTGGCAGGAAAGGTCATCATCCTTGTCGGTTCCACAAGTCCGATCATCTCAGGACCGACGACACTAAAGATGATAAATCCATCAAGCAGTGAAGGATGGTTGGCCACAAAAATTGCATGGTGCTTGTACTTCTTGATAAGGCCACGAGCATGTGGCGAAATATGCAGATTAATCCGAGCGAGCTTTAACAAAAAACGCGCATGGCGATGTGATGCGAGTCTCCAAAATATCTCTCTATCTTCCGGAAGAACAAACCGCTCAACCAAAAGTAAAAAAGGGGTCTTCAATATTCCCCAACCCAAAAAAACGGTATGTAAATAAATACCTCTCAATGTCGCAAAGGAGAATCTCTGCATTAGTTTATTCATACCACACGAAGTATACCACAAAGTCCGTCCATTCACTTGACGCCCACCCGCCATTATGATTTAGTTGCAGTGGAAGGGCACCCTACATGGGTGCTGTATTTCGTTACAATCTACCAACAAACGGAGGCATAATGAGCCCCTATCATTCCGTGCTTCCGTGCACGAATCTTCTGCCCAACTTGGGTGTCTACTGGCAATTCCTCGAAGATGAAAAGCGTCTTGCCGCGAGTCAGGGCCGTGCGCCCTACTTTACGGCATTGCAGCTCGTCGAGGAAATCTGCAGCATGGGCCCGTTTGAAGAAGATCATTACTTCTACGGTGTCGACTGCGAGTCTCTGGGCGCCCAGTGTGCCATGATACTCTCAGAGATCGATGCTGCAGCGGGCGTACGTGGTCTGCGCAGCGTATGGGTTACTCACCCTGAATTTGCCGTTGTCGAACAGGCAAAGGTAAACATTCTCGGTCACCCCTGGCACTTGCGTGAGGTCGCCGCAGGCTGGACCAAGGCAGTCTCACACGCGCAGTGGTTCGCCCAGCTGGCCATCCGCAAATTTGGTGGACGCCTGGTGACAACACCAATGGCGGCCATCAAAAAAGTGGGTGCTTTTGCAGAGCCCTGGGTGAGAAGCGATCGGAACAAGCACATGAGCGGGTTCGAAAATCCGAATGCTAAGAACGCGGCGCATGTCTACATGCTCCACCGTCATCAGTATCTGGATCCAACACACGACCTGTACTCGATTCGCGACTACGTTCCGTTCTTCTCGCGTGCAATTCCGCTCGAGTGGCGATTGCCTCTTGCTGACGTGTTTGTTCGCGTACTTGCGGTGAATCCCCTGGACGCGCTGAAACGCGATGCACCGGATGCGGACGCACACATCAACGATGAATCAGCACTCATCATAGATGGTGAACCGTACGGTTCACTCGTCTGGCTCATGCCCGACGAACGCGGACGATATACCGGTCTGTACACCGGCGATTCTGTCGAACGCACGCTCCCCGGTATCAAGATCACCCGTGGGTACTACACCGCATGCAAGCGCCAATCCTGTGGCAAAGGTCACCCGATTCTTGAGCCGAATCAAATCTGGAGTACGGGAGCGTTTGATCTTCCTGGATCATGTTCTGACGTGCAATGGACTGAAACGCGACTCCAGGAATTCACTCGCAGACTCTTCGCAGGACTCACTCGTCGCCGACGCCTCATAGCGACCGGCAAGAAGAGTGTGGGCATGCCAGAAATGCGAAGCGAGATGGCCATTGCAGATCTGGGGCGCAGTCTCGATTTGCAGGCCTCACACTCGCTCGCAGAACTCAGAACTGCGGAAGTCACCCAGGATCTTCGTGCTGAACGCGAGTTCCACGATCAGGTTGGGCGATGGCTCCAGGGTCGTATCCCCAGCGGACAGCTCGAAGCAGTCATCCATGGCAGTTTCCGCGCAACAGAGTGTAAGCTTCTGGTTCTCTTTGGAGATCTCGTAAAATTCAGCCTCTGGGCTGAAACGCGCGATTCCGAAGCGGTCATCGGCATGCTCGACCGTGTGCATCAAAGCTTCAGACGGCTGGTGAACACACACGGTGGGATCGTCCCAAAGGGTCTGGGAGATGGTTTCATGGCCTATTTCCTACTTGACCCGGAGGATCCGATGCCAGAAGGGGTTGTCTCGGCAGCTCTCAGTGCCGCGAAGGTCTTCCATGAAGTACTCCTAAAAGAGGAGGATATGGAAGCCAGGTTCGGTATCCATTCCGGATCCGCGCACATCGGGCTTATCGACGGAGTACTGGACATCGCTGGCACGCGTGTCAATGAGGCGGCTCGCTTCGAATCCCTTGCCGAAGATGGTCGTACGGTCATCTCGCTTAACGCAGCACTTCTTGGACTTCCACCAACAGTCCGCAAGCTCAGCCGCGACATGAAGGAAGGTAACACCTTCCACGTCGGTAAGCACGAGCTTCGTTACATCGGTCCTCGGTCGGTGAAACACGGACTTGTCCTGCACGCATGTGAGCTCACTGCGCAAGACGACGGCAAGCGCCCATCGTGGATTGCCCAGGTGCTCTTTGAGCTCGAGACGAGCGAAATGCAAATCCCTACCATCCCGGAGGTTACGGAATAGCACACCCCGGGCGGCCCCCTCCACCGCCCATTCACCTTAGGATCTACAGGATTTTGAGGAGATCATAAAACCACTCATGCGAGTGGTTTTATGATTCCGGAAGCTACGCAATCATCTTTTTGAATTCTTCAACCATCGGAACCTGCTCAGACTCAAGATCGTACAGCTGAGCTGTATGAAGTGCAAGCCAATCACCGATAAGAAGCGTTGTAAACAATTTTTCCAAACGGGTTTTGCCCTGTATCTCAACAACGCTCACTGGAAATTTTCTCTGTTTATATAATTTTTCAACTACCTGCATTCTCTTTTGTATCTTAGGATGGTCAGCACGATCTTTTAGAATGACAAAATGAAGTCCTCTTGAGAGATGTCTGCTCTTGGAGGTCACATCAAACCCAGTCATTTCATTATGATTCAATTCCGGAAACACGTTGTGAAACGCAGGAACTTTACCAGTTTCGTTCAATTTAATCTTCCAATTCCACGCAAGTGTTTCATTCCTTCGTGATGCATATATAACAGGAATCTTGTCTTTCATTTTTTTAGCCAATCCCTTGCCCTTTTGTTGTAATCTCGCGGGTTTAACTTTGTGTGCAATACGATGTGTCTGAGAAATCAAATCGTCTCTTCCAAGAAGTTTGCATAGCCCAAGAAAACTGAAACCAACCGCGCTGCGCGGCTGGATGCCGGTGTCAGGCAGCTGCACATACGGCACGTTATCCCTCTTAGCGAGCGCAATGAGCGAACCGCCCTTCGCAACAACCGCTCGACTCATATTCATTTTTCGTGCCTGCGTATACGCAGCAACTACTTCTTCGGTATTCCCTGAATATGAACTTGCGATAAAAAGACTGTTTCGCAACTTTCTTTTGGACACTTCCGGAAGACCGTAATCACGACGCACAGTCAAATCAAATGTTGGATCTACTGCAAGCAGCAAATCGGCATTCAAATGTGACCCACCCATTCCTGTCTGTAAAAAAGATTTCTTCTTCGGCAGCTTCTTACTGTTTTCGACAGTAGGAGCGTATGAAAGTTGATCGCCAAAAGCGAGTATTGCGTCTTTCATCATATGCTAGTTTGAATCAGTGACAGCCAATTTAATGCCAAGCAAAATAAGTGCACTGCCCATTACTTTCTCAATATATCCTTGTGCCCGCGCAAATACGTTTCTTGCATGACTGGTAGAGAATGCATATGCCAATGAACCGAACCACAAAAACTGCATCATTGACATCTCCAGGCCGTATACGAGCTGCACGTAGATAGGTGTTGACGGATCAATTACCTGCGAAAACAGTGCCAAAAAGAAAATGGTCGCTTTTGGATTGAGGACGTTCGTAAAAAAACCCATCCGCACCGCAGACCATGCAGATATGTTTTTCGTCGACGTCGCCTTCTCGACGCTCCCTTGGACAGTGCTACTTGTACGAAGTGATTGAATCCCAAGATGAATGAGATATAGTGCACCAATCCATTTTATCGTTGTATACAGAAAGACTGAATGAGCAATGACAAGACCAATACCAGCGAGAGAGTACGCAATGTGCACCATGATACCAAACATAAGACCAAGGGCGGAATACAGACCAATGCGACGTGAATATACAATACTATTTCTGCTGATCATAACAAAATCAGGACCTGGTGCCATTGCAGCAAGTAAGTGAATCACGGCGACTGTCAAAAGTTCAGGAAAAAACTGCATCATATATGTTAATGAAACAGCCCTCACGAATGAGGGCTGTCATATTCGTTGGTACTTACTATTCTACTATAAGTGTCCCGACCATGCCAAGTTGGCGATGTGACCCCACTGAGCAGTAATACTCGAAACTTCCTGCTTTACTCGCAACAAACTCCACACTTGTGCTCCCTCCTGAACTTACTCTCGAAGTTGCTGCATCAAACTCATCGAGAGTCCAATCATGGAAACCAGATTCGCTCGTAAAATTAATGCGCACAGTATCACCTACTGAAACGCGTATCTCAGTTTCACTAAACTCAAAATTACGGCCAGTAATATTTACCACACGCACCTGTGCAGCCTCTGGCGCCGTTTCTTGCTCGAACACCTCTTCGCTCGGCTCAGCAGGAGCGGCTTCGTCGCCTGAATCGGACACATCCTGAGAATCGTCTTCCTGAATCGGCTCAGGAATGTTCACTTCAATTGACACCTCCTCATTAGAATCACTTGATGCAGCATCTTCTTCCTCCATCATATGCATCTGCTCTTCAACTACATCATCTTTCTCCTCTACATCCACGTCAGCCCCACCTGTACACCCAGCTCCGATTAAAAGTAAACTAAGCGCTCCTATGAAAATAGTTTTATGTTTCATACACTTATACAAATGCAACTAAGATGGCAGACACAAGAAGAAGATTAATCACATGGTACCCATTATTTAAAAGCCACAAATCCCATTTCTTCCCTTCCCAGAGCACACTCCCCGCAGTAATAGTGGCGTAAAAACCAAGCCAAATCCAAAGGACAACATTCCACGCCGTGTGCTTATCAGCCACACCAAGCAGGGTAAACAGATGAGATAACACGAACGCAGTAATCAAAGCAAAAAGAAAGCCAAGCGCATACGATGTGCTTGCCCCTTCTTTTTTCTTCTTTTCAACTTCTGCTTGACTCCATCCCATCAGAGCAATCCATTTTTTACCAAATAACGGTCCGTACCAAAGAGCACCCAGGACCATACTTCCGACGCCGGCTGCAAGCACGGCCACATAGTTTACTTCAGGCATAATGCATGATTATGAATAATGTATTTACAGTTCAAATGATTCCCCATCCTCGGGCGTGACAACCTGTATACCATGCTCGCCGAGAATGCTTACGTAGTGCTTGTTAAATGTCTGCGCCCGTATTACTTTGTCATGTATCGGAAAAACAGAGCGAGGAGATACTTTTCGAGCATAATCAAGTGCCTCGGCTTGCTTCATCCATGGAGCGCCAGCCGGGAGTGCAAGTATTTCAATACCATCAGGAGTATTTTGTAAACTGTCGCCCGGATGTAAAAAAAATCCAGCTACGATATAGGCGACATTTGGCGGAACCTGTCGATTTTCATAGAAAAAAGCATGCTCACTTCCTATTCCCTGCACTAACACGCCTTGTATGTCTCGACTGCCACCATCTTCAAGCAGTTCAACAGAGACTACTTCTTGCAGTTTCTCTTTGACATCTGCATTGCTATATACAACTACACCTTGATTGTCCGCCACAAGCTTCGCAATGAGCTCGGAATCACAATGATCACCATGACTGTGCGTGATTATGATCGCATGCAAACCAAGCGCTGTATCTTGCACCATCGACCACCTCCCGGGATCAAAAAGTATACGCGCGCTTCCCTCCTCCACTAGCACACACGAATGTCCAAATTTAGTAAAACGCATTTCTAAAAGGCTAAGAGTACAATTCCTACGCTCAATATAACAAACCCAACGAGCTTGATCAAGATGTGCTTCTCATGAAAAATCTTCCTCCCTGAAATCAAACTCCACATGATTGCCGTCGATCTTTTCGCACTCGTAATTACTGAAGCGGGCGCATACAAATAGGCAAAACTAGCGAGCGTTGATGCAAGTGCTGCAGCAAAAGATTGTCCGAGCAGCAGAGGCTTTTTCAACTTGAGTAGTGGGTGTTCATGCTTTTTATGAACGCTCAAGAATGAAAAATAAACGAGAAGCACTAAATGTGACAAAAATTGCTCCGCTACCACTGAGTTGAAATGCGTAATGTTGTATTTATACAGTGAGATTGTTGCAACCGCACCAACTGCAGTAAATAGCACATACCGAGCTCCTTTTTTCTTAATACCGTGATTGAGAAACAAGAAGATGAGTGAGACAAAAATGATAACGATACCAAGCATCTGAGAGGTACTCACCTCATACCCTAAGAAAATATCAACAATCAAAAGAAGTGGCAACGTGAGAATCCGTAAAAAACTAAAGCTCGATCGATCAGCCTTTGCAATGCCAAGAAAAAATGAATGCATGACTGCGAGCTCTAAAATAAGACGTATTGCAAGTATGGGATATGATTCTGAAGAAAGAACAAACGTATCGGGCCGCGCAATAATAATGAGCAAGAAAACGATGGTTGTCCAAATGTTAGACAAAAAACCCATCGTGTAGACAGTCTCTTCTTTGCGCCGTATTTCTCTTTTCGCGATCGAACTACTTACCTCATGAAAAAAAGTAGCGCCTGATATCAGGAGAAGACCAAACATAGTATGTTTAGTATATCACAAGACGCCCATACTGGGCGTCTTTTCTATTTCATAGATTAGAACAGGAATCCGACGTATCCAAGGTACAAGCCAAGCACTAAACTTAGAAGTCCACTTACCATAAACCAATTCGCATGCATCATGTTCTTGGCCATGTGTTTTGCCGCATCTGGAAAAATCAGTAGCATCAAACCTTTAAAGAGGGTGATCCAGCCCAACAGGGTGACCAAACCTGCCCAGCTTGCTTCCCAGACTGTGTGAAACAGAACGAGGATTACACCAAGCATGAGTGACAATGCTCCGCTAAAGAACATCAGGCCATCATCCTTAATCAATTTTGTGCTCACCTTTTTGAGCCTTTTTTGATTTGCGAGCACGGCTACCCCGACGACCACAAGGTATATGCCCCATGCTTGCGCAAGAAAGAGTGAAGTATCCATATGACAGGCAAAAAAAATTAGATGGATAAGTTAGTGAAAACAGTATAACACATATTCACATGAAAAACAAAAAGAGATGGCTCACCATCTCTTTTCAACTAATGCGATTACATGCCTGGGTCCACTGGAGCCTCAGGAGCAGCTGGTGCTACTTCCTCAGCTGGAGCCTCAGGAGCAGCTTCCTCAGCAGGAGCAGCCGGTGCTACTTCCTCAGCTGGAGCCTCAGGAGCAGCTTCCTCAGCAGGAGCAGCCGGTGCTGCACATGCGTCACAGTTGCAACCTTCTGGGTGTCCGCCGCCCATTGCGTCGTCTCCCATTCCTCCGTCACCGTCAAAGAATGTCATAATGACTTTCTTAAAAGTAAAATGTGCGAACAGTATACCATGATTTCACAAAATTGCAAGGGTGGATGTCTCATATTTAAATTCCCGGCTTTCGCCGGGAATTTTTATCATCGTCCTGGTCTCGTAAAGAGCCTGTGCCAAAATCGTTTGAGCGCTTGTTTCCATCCGCCTTGATTTGCCTGACCATGCATAACTGTTCGTTCGACCGTAACTCCTTGGACACAATCACCTGGACAATTACCATCTCTGCTTTCAAAATCCTGACAGGTCCCATCGCCACACCACCCTGAAGCTGATCCGTACTCTCCACAATCTGGTGAGCAACTGGTTGCCGTCTCACTACCTGAACAAATGTTGTCACCACACGAATCTCCAGAACCACCGGTTGATCCATGAGCTTCATCGTCACAATATGATCCGTACCAGATACAACCATTCGCCTCACACAATGTGCGATCACTTCCATAGTTGTAACATGACGCCTGGCCACCCCCGCAATCGCTACAACTGTATGTCTCCCACGGATCACAACTACCGTTGTTATCACATGATGGCGCCGAACCACATCCGGTTGCACAACTATTTGAATCGTATGTACAGCCATTTGGACAATAGTTTGTATCACAGTAATCGTATGCGGTTGTATTACCATTGTAGGCATTTGGGGTACATGTCGAGCCGCTACCACAGTCAGACGGACAGGTGCTATATCCTTCTCCCTGATCACACACACCGTTATTGTTACAGCCAGGCGATGTGCCCTCTGATGGACTGCAGTATGTACCTTGCCAACTACACCCAGATACTGAGTGACAGGTTGATTCGCTCAAATATGAGGAACACCCACCAGAAGACGGTGAACAGTCACCACATTGTGCCGCATCTTCACCACTCTCACAATTGCCATCATAGTCACAAACATACGATTGATAGTAGCAGTAGCTACCAGCATATTGATCACTTCCACTATGCCAGTAACAGTCAGTTGTTGATACACATGTTGATTGATCGTTGATAGAGCCACATCCTCCACCTGAGGTTCCTGAATCCTGACATCCAGTTGGACACCCATCATTGTCGTACTGACACCATGAACTTCCCGACCATCCCCCTGAGGAACATTCCGCACATGATGTTGGGTTTGAACACGTTACACCATCTCGGACACAGGTATCTGTAGCACTATCGTAGTGCCAACCATCCATGTTCGCACACATTTCGCCGGCCTCCATACAGCTCGTTACACACCCGGAACTGTCATAGTTACAGCCATGTGAACATTGCGACCAATCGCACGATCGCCCATCGTCGCTTGAACTATATTGCGTTGACGGACATGTGTGGCTCGCATCGTAACAGCCTATAGCACAACCCTGGAAATCCCAGTTACACCCGTCTGGACACCGTGAATAGCTGCATGTATAGCTGGACTGATAATCATTAAACTCATTTGGAGAACAGGTTGAAAAACCACAGTCATTTGCACATGAACTCGATGTCTCATCACTATTACAAATGCCATCTCCGCAGTAGCTCCCCCCACAATCAGCCGGACACGTGTTACCATCTCTTTCAGCATCAGTACAAACAGAATCCCCACAGTAACCACCGGTGTACCCTTCCGGGAAAGTACAACGGCCATCTTTACAAATGTAGTCCGGATTATATGACTTACAGTTGTATCCCTGAGGATCAGCAGATGCAATTTCGTGTTTACCATTACTACATAGATACTCAACTATGTAATCTCCATTACAGTAATCTGTAAACGATCCATCTTTGTCAGTGACCGTACCACTAATGGTCACGTCAACGCCATTGTCCGAATCTGTACATGAAATACCACTTCCGCAATCCGATGGACAATTACTTGCGCTTTCACCACTATCACACAGCCCGTCTCCACAATAGCTTCCGGATGCCGTAGAACATCGAATCGCACAGTTGTTGTGATCATAGACACAACCATAACTACAAATGCCTGCATTACATTCACCTGGTTGTGTCCTAAAAGCATTTGCTGAATTTGGCTCACAACTCGGCGGTGCTGTACAGCCTGTTGGACACCCCACTTCATCCCACTCACAACCATGCGCACAATTCGACGCACAGTAACTGTTATCTGAATAATCATTCCCTTCCGTGGCTGGACATACCTTGCGATCACAATCTCGCGGACAACTTTGGGTATCCTCTGAAGCCTGGCAGATGGCATCACCACAAAATCCTGCTTCACCTCTTTCTCCACAATCTTCAGAGCACGTGTCTGTGGTTTCACTTCCCAAACAAAGTCCATCACCACATGTACCATCTGGACAATCAATGAAACAGGCTCCTTCCTCACCCGGATCACAGATAGCATCACCACAATAGCTCCCCTCACCCTCACACGCTATAGGACAACCTTTTGGATTGAAATCGCACCCATTAGGACACTCACTATAGTTACATGCAAAGCTCTCTGTATAACCGTTGGCAGCATTTGGATCGCAACCTTCTTGATTGCCACAATCTGACCAACATGATACTGATGTCTCGCCCACCTCACAGATACCATTCACATTACACGTTCCATCAATACCAATAAAACATTCTGCTGGACAATTCTCGATAGTCTCATTACCGTCACATCGGCCATTCCCATTACATTCATTTACCCCACTACAATCAGGAATACCAAAGTTACGCCAGTTCTCAGGGCTGTCATCACCTGCGCCGGCTCTCCAAAAGAACTGATTTCTATCAATGCCGCTACATTGCGCATCAACCTCAGCCACATACGCCATGTATTCACTATCAGTTCGATTCAGGATGAACGATGACTCGGTTTCACCATTTCTAAACGTCCATGTATGGCTCACCCAGTTCTCATTTCCGCCACAATCGCGTGGGCAACTATTGCTTTCATTCTCCGAGCCACTACAGTGTCCATCACCACAATACCCAGCTTCACCTCTATCATAACAACCGATTGGACATCCGCTCGCTTCATCGAAGTCACATCCATTTGGACATTCATTGTAGTTACATGCACCGCTGTCAGTAAAATTGTTATAGACCGTTGGATTACAATATGCGCCACCGAAACAATCACTTGGACAGTTCTCACGATTTTCGTGGGCATTACAATATCCATCGTAATTACAACTTACCTGACCACTACAATCATTCGGGCAGCTTGAGGCAGTTTCATTACTGTCACAAATGTTGTCACCACACACTGGACCCGGTTCATAACAGCTGACCGGACACCCGCTGTTATCATAGTTACACCCACTTGCACATTCGTTGTAATTACAGTCTCTTGGAGAGTCAGGTTGTCCGTATACACTGGACGGACAACTGAAGTTCTGATCAAGACATCCTACAGGACAGCCGACATCGTCAAAGTTACATCCATATGCACAGACAGAATAGTCACAGGAATGACTGTTGCCATAGTTGTATGGAGTATCTGAACACTCATAAGAGATGACCTCATCATCTTCACACTCGCCAAAATGACGAACACCAGCACCTGCTTTGGCAGCATAACAATCATTAGAGTAGGTCGCACCATCTGTTCCACACACAGGATTGTACTCTTGTCGACACACTGTATCATCAACGTCAAACTCACAACGTTGTGTTACTGTGTTCCAAAATTCTCCAGGTGGACAGTATTTACCATCGTCGATTGGCACAGGAACACCATAGAAGACACATTCGCCTTCTGCGTTTGAGTAGAATCCTGGAGGACATACACCATTTTCATCAGGCTCAACAGTATCCTTCACACAAGATTCATATCCGTGATCCCAATAGAATCCTGGACCACAGTCTCTCCACTCCTGTTTACAGCGCCTCTCAAAGAAATCATAGTAGGCACCGGGACCACAATCAACATAATCACGTGGCACACATTCACTATATCGTGTATCCCAGCGAAAATCTGGTGGACAATAATCATCCGTGTGTACAACGTGCACATCGTCCTCCTCTTCCAAGAATCGAGGATCAGTTTCACAATGACCATACTTCTCATTCCAGAACATGCCATAGCCACAATTTCTGAAATCAGTCGGAGCTACATAGTACGGATCAACAACACACGTTTGTCCGTCGTAATAGAATCCTGGCTCACAATCAATGATTGGTTTGTGAAACGGCTCACACCGATCAAGTCCAAAATCAAAATATGTATCAGGTGGACAATTCACATGTGGATCAACCACCATCCACTCACATCCACGTGTGTCAGGATTATCACGACAAAACTCGTCACAGCTCTCCGGTGTCTCACAGAGCCCAGCGAGCGGATTATTCTCTTTATGCTGTACCTGTTCTTGCTCAATCCTATTTCGCTCACGGATCAAATCATCCGCAAGACGCTCTTTTTCATGTCTAAAGTCCTGTTTCACCAGCTGCAATTGAATCTCGCGACAGACCTCGTCACACCACGGATCAAGCGTCATTCGCTCTTCAAAAATCCTCATGCGCTCATCGAACCGCTGTTGCGCACGTTCAGCTTGACGCGCTATTTGCTCTTCCCACAATTTTTTACGAACTTCAAAATCATCATACGGAATATCACTCATTTTGTTCCAGAAATCCTCATTCTGCTTTCTTTCAAGTCTATCGTATTGATGATGCAACTCACGTTCTTCAAAATCGAGTGCAGCAAACGCAAGATCACGATCTTGTTCAGCACGTAACTGTTCCATCTTACGTATTTTGTATTGAAGTGCGTGATCAAAATCAGGATCTGTATCTTTAATCTGAGAAATTACGAAGTCAGGCACATCAACGAGACGTTCTCTGAAGAGATCAAAATCATTTGGATCATCAAGATCCTGCATGTGCCGTTTGAGTTTCTTTGCGCTCCGTTCGGTCAGGCGATCTTTCAGTTCATCGTTATCAAAATCAAGCTTCCCAAAGACAGCAAGATCATCCGGATCAAGCGTGGTCACTCGATCCATAAACCGATCACCTTCTCGACGGAAACGATCTTCAAACTGACGTTTCATGTCCTCTTCCAATTTATCAAGGAACGCAGCCTTTGCAGGATCTGAGCGCACTTCATCCTCAAGTTCCTGCATGAGTCTAAAGGTCTTCGGTGTCGGATTCTCAAGCATCTCTCTGGAGAGCTTCTTAAACAGATCTGCTTGCTCCTGAGAGTCAATGTCAGTGAATTTCTTCTTAAACGCTGCAACAGCCGCATCATGGGTTTCATCAAGCTCAGGGACTCGAAGTCTACGCTTCATGTCCTCTAGCACCACAAGATCATCGACATCATCTGTGCCAAATCCCTCAAGTACTTGACGGCGCACTTTCTCACTCTCAATCAAATCTAATTTCTCCTTCAATTTCTTTGCAGCGATTTCTTTTGCACTTTCAATTTTATCAAGAATATCTGCAGGAATATCTGCGCCTTGCTTGATCTCTTCAAGCAACTTCACTAAACGAGTTTCTTCAGCAGACGTGTGCTCAATATACAATTCAAATTTTTCAGCTCGAACAACAGGAGGAAGATTCTTGAGCTTCTTTTCAAATTGCTCTACTCGCGCTTTTTTGGCAATCCCAATAGCATCCTTCACTGTTTCGGGAACACGTTTTTGAATTGCTTCGAGTACTTCAAGATGTTTCAGTTCATTAAAATCAGATCCTTTTTGCTTGTCCATGACGCTTGCAAGACGCGATCCGATATTCTGTGCAGAGCTTTCTACTTGCACCAACATGTCAGTAAAATCATTGATGGACTTCTTTTTGGTATCTTGCACTTTTGCAAGGGTGTTCTCAATACCTCGGGTATCAATCCGACTCTCCTCACCTTCTTGCTGGGCCTTCTTCCTCGTTTCTAAGAGCTCTTTTGCAATGGAATCCAAAACTTTTTGCTGTTTGAGCTGTTTATCAGTTACCTCATTGAGCAGTTCATCAACGACCTGTGGTCGAGTATCACGG
The DNA here is from genome assembly GCA_964496615.1 of uncultured Gammaproteobacteria bacterium. Classification (GTDB taxonomy): domain Bacteria; phylum Patescibacteriota; class Patescibacteriia; order Magasanikbacterales; family UBA922; genus CAZCAB01. The sequence goes on from CAZCAB010000011.1 coordinate 13,623, forward strand.
GTCTTTCTCAAATCATCTGCCTGATCTTTTACATCTGAGAGCTTCTTCTCAAATGAATTAATCGCACGCTGCAACGTACCTGATCGCACGCCATCCACTCCGCGCTCTTCAATGAGCTGCTTGGTCTCAGAAAGTTGTTGATTCGCATGCTTTAACTTAAGTGCTGCGTCTTTCACTGGATCGAAGGTGATCATTTCTTGAAATGATCGTCCCATTCTCTTAAAAACGTGAAACGGACTATCAGGTAATACCCGCGCCTTAAAGGCACCAAGATCCTTCTCAGTAACCTCTTCGTCCTGTATCACCTCGACAGGTTTGACTTTTTTCTCCTCTTTTCGCAGCACATCCTGCTCAACGTCCTTTGAGTTTTCCGACTGAAGTTCATCAAGATTTTCTGAAACATACGCGATCGCCTGCTCTATCTCCGTATCGTCAGTTTCAGACTGCTCTGCAAGAAGTCGTATCTGCTTGATTTGATCACCTATGCCGCCATCTATGGCCGGGTCTTCAGTATTCCCACCAAACAGCGCGTACCGCTGCTCAAGCGCATCTATCTGGCGAAACAGCTCATCACGATCAGGTGCTGCTTCCTGAGCAAGAACGCTCGGAGTGATGAATAAAAAAACGGCGATGAAAAATACGCCGAACATAAACGCCCTCCTTTTAAAGCAGCAGGAAAACGAAAAACACGACAAGCTGTGCATATACCTTTATTAGAAAAGTCAATTGTTGATAGTATAGCGTAAAAAAAGAAAATTGACGATCATTTATCCACAAAAAAAAGCAGCTCTGTCTTTCTACTTTAGAGCCGCTTTTAATAATGACCTCTCTATTTTCTGCTCTGCAACCAATTGTAAACGGTTCCAATAAGCCACCCACCGATGAATCCATCAAGGAAGCCCCATACAAGGCCCACAAAAAGACCTTCAGTCCCAGGACCTGTTCCTGGATATGCTTCACCAACGAGATTAAAGATTACTTCAAATCCGCCCCCACTCTCATTTGCAAGCCAGAGGAAAAATATGCCAATAATCCAGACAATACCGAGCGCCAATCCAAGATTGACTGCGTTGACGTTTCCGTTCTTCATATGTTCTTTTACTTAGATAATCTATACCCTGTATATGACATATACAGTGCGATCAGACCAAGCAGCCAACTAAACCAAGCAGGGACAGCAAACTCACCGATCATGAGCTGCCACTCAGAAAATGCACGAATAACGTGCAAAGATCCTGCAAAGAAAAAGAGGACGCTGGCATACATGGCAAAGTCTTTTGATTTCATATGCCGAAAATTATGATTAAAAAACGCGTCGGTGGCGACGCAATTAAAAAAGATTACTCTGTGCAAAAATACTTTTGTTCTTTCGTAGATACATATGTACATAGTATATGCGCTCAAAGCGATCTTGACAAATCTGAAGCGCTTGATACGCTACAAGCTCACATGAGGAGGAGACCGATGACGTACCCGCACAATACGCGCGAAGGCTTTCTGGCGGTACTCTCCAGACTCCGAAAGGGGCAGACACTGCACATCTTGATGCGCGATGAACGCACCTGTGTCTCGATCAGATTCGAGCACGTCCAATCAACAGGCAAATTTCACGTCCATGGACGCGACATGCGGGGGAACCCCGTGGGCATACTCATCGAAAACATCCAGGAGACCATCATCATCGATACTCCTAAGAGGGGGGAATCGTAGCATGTATGCGAAAAAAGTCCCCCGTCGTCACAGACACGGGGGCAAAAAACCACAATACATTACTTCCATTTGATGGAGCAACCAAGAGAAGGGGGTTGCTCCTCTGGAGGAGAACCGCCGGAAAGAAGACGCAGCATGGCGTCTTTTAAATTTTCATCAATCGAAGATTTCTGATCTTTTGGCCCACCATGCATTGCAAGATATGAACTCACCTTGTGAAACCAATGATTACTAATCCGGCCGTGATAGAAAAGTTGAAACTCTCCATCCACCTTTTTATACAAATATGGATCTGGCGTACACTGCGCCTTATATTCTCGCGCTACATTCTGACTCTCATCAAACACATACGGAAAGGAAATGCTGTATTTCTCCACATACTCTTTCATCATTTCAGGAGAATCCTCTGGATAGCTCACTGCATCATTACAGTTAATGGCCACAAAGCCTACCTCCGACCCAAACTCCTCGTATAGATCAGTGATAAGTGACCATGAAGCTTTTGCGTATGGACAATGATTTGAGGTAAACAAAATCAAAAGCCCTTTTTTGTCTTGAAACGTATCCGGTGAAATCGTGGTTCCATTGGTATCAGGCAGTGAAAATGGGCGTGCCGGTGAGCCCATGGGGAGTTGTTCTGAGGAAAGTAGAGACATATTATGAACTTAATTCTCGAAGTGCGATTTTTAAAAGCTCCTCCGTTGTTTTACCTGCAGCATCAATGCTTTTTGCAATACTTCTTCCCTGCTCTTTGGTATACCCAAGACCAGTGAGTGCATCGATCATCTCCCCAAGCGTCTCACCAAAATTCTCCTGCGCATCTTCTTTTACCCCAACCTTTTCTTTGAGCTCCACAGCAACGCGCTCAGCAGTTCTCTTTCCAATACCAGACACTTGCGTAAGGTATGCCACATCACCTCTTCCGATCGCGTCTTGAATTTCAGAGATGCTCCCTAGAGACATGATGCTCAGCGCACCGCGCGGACCAACACCAGAAACGGTAATGAGCATCTCAAAAAAAGATTTCTCTTCAACATTTTTAAACCCAAACAGTTCCATGCCAGAATCAGAACTCTTAAGATACGTGTAAAGAAGCACTTCAGCGCCCTTTTGTGTGTCCAAAAAAAGCGGCGCAGATACTGATACTTCGTATCCCACACCGCTCCCGGCCATCACTAAAAGTTTGTTGCCACTTTTCTCAAGAACTGTCCCGGACAAAAGCGCGATCATATTTAGCTTGAAAGATATTCAACCATTGTCTGCACACCAAACCCATTTGCTCCCCAACGTATCCATGGCTTCCCTTTGCCCCCATAATATGAGCAGGATAGGTCAATATGTGCCCATGGATACCCTTCACCATTTTCATCACGCGTAAAAAACTGCAAAAAGGCAGCTGCAGTAGATGCTCCGCCATATCGCGGATGTCCAACGCCCCCAATGTTTTTGATATCAGCCACCTCACAGTTCATTGCCTTACTAAATTCTTCGCCGAGCGGCAGTCTCCAAAGCTGCTCACCGACACCTTCTGAGCTTTTCGAAAGTTTTGACACTATCTTTTCATCATTGGAAAAAAGTCCTGACCGCTCATTTCCGAGTGCCCCCATACACGCACCGGTCAGCGTAGCAAAATTAATGACTTCCTTCGGATCAAATTCAGCTGCATATGCAAGTGCGTCAGCGAGGATAAGTCTTCCTTCAGCATCAGTATTTTCAACGAGCACTGTCTTTCCGTTCATGCACCTGAGAATATCGTCGGGTCTGTAACTCTCGCCATCTGGCATGTTCTCACACGTTGGAATAAGAGCAACAACATTTTTCTTCAACTTAAGCGCTGCAGCAGCTTTTACCGATCCGATCACGGTCGCTGCGCCAAGCATGTCAAACTTCATGTCGTTCATGTAGTTCCCCGGCTTGAGCGAAAGACCACCAGAATCAAAGGTGATTCCCTTTCCCACCAAGACTGTCGGCTTTTGAGACTTTGCTGCACCGTGATACTCAAGGATGATAAATTGGGGTTCATGTTGAGATCCGCTTGATACCCCCAAAAGACATCCCATACCAAGCTTTCTAATCTCACCCTCACCAAGTACTTTTACTTTGACCTTGCTGTGCTGTTTCATCAGCTTGGTTGTTGAAGAAGCTAAAAAGCGTGGGGTCATTTTAGTTGGTGGCGTATTGCCGAGCTTTCTCACATCGTTGACACATTCTGCAACAACTTTCCCCTCTTCAATACCCTTGAGTATTGCAGTACTCACTGCACCGGTTACATCTGCGATGAGTTTCACACTACTCATTGATTTAATCTTTGCATCCTTGTCACTTTTGTACTCATCAAAAGCATAATTGGCAATATCAACTGCAATAGTTGTTTCTTTCCCGAGCTTCTTTCCACCGAATTTTTTAATCACTGCTGCTGGTAGCAAAAGAGAAATCTTGGTGAGCTTTTTTCCCTGAGCTGCAATTGTTGCAACGCCAGCAACCTGCTTCCACGAACGAACTGAAAGATTATTTTGCTTACCAAGACCAATCAAAAGCAATCGGGGAAGCTTCTTGTCTTGCGTGTATACCCATGATGTTTGCAGTTTTTTACCTTCAAAATCTTTGCTTTCGACTACTTCAGATAAAATACCGCCATACCGTTTGTCTATCGATTTAACGTATTTCTCAAACGGCTTATCTTCCCACATGGGCACTACCAAACAATCCCTCTTCTGTGTCTCCTCTTGAGTACTATGTGTAATCATATCTATCTAATTTTAGTAAAACTTGGGGTATTTTAGCCCTTTTTTCCCTTTTGGTCAAACACTTGACAGAACTGCTTTTTTATGGTATAGTTTATTATTCTCACGATGGATAATCGTCGAGGACAAATCCTCAAAAAAAGGCTAAAATAAGCAAAATTTCCCTTGATTTCTCTAAAATAAGCATGGTCACCATCGATACAGAGTATATGAAGATTCGTGTTCTCTGTAGCCCATTTCAGGAAACTGAAATGGAGGTTCTTTCCAAAA
>CAZCAB010000012.1:0-18297 GCA_964496615.1 uncultured Gammaproteobacteria bacterium
ATGTACCTAGTATGCACATATTTATGCGTTTTTGTCAATGATACAAATAAAAACAACCCGATGTGGGGTTGTTTTTACTATTCATGTTAATCCTTTACGATGAAAATAGCACCGTTGTAGTGAGTCCATGGAAACGGACTTTGGACTGCATTACACTCCCTACCACGTCCAAACCCAGCCTTATCATTATAGCACCCATCACCATCACAAGTCCCATTACACCATCCCCAGTTATCCAAAATCTGAACACGTGGGCGGAATATGCATACCTCTGACTCATCACTCACTCCAGGCTGTCTGAGTAGCTTATCATGTGCTTCCTGAATGAAATCTCGACGTAGCCCCTGGCTGATAAGGTCGGCTACATAACCCTGATTAAACGCAAGCATATCTCGTATGGTAACGCGCTTACCTTCATTTCCGTCTCCATCCTGACAACTGTAACTGTGTTGATAGACAAACGGCTTATCAATACATGCTCTCACGTTATCTCCAAAGTGCGTTGCATTCGGTACGAGACAAAAACGTGCTTCACCCGTCAAAAACGCACAATCTTCCTGCGAATTACATGTTATCTGTGTCCCCCCACATCTCTGTAGTGGCCTGTCTCCGACCGTGCTGTCACAATATGGCTTGTGATTTTGATACCGACCATACCTGTACTGGTTAAGTATCTCCGAAGTGTCACCCCAGTCGACCATAACTCTTCGAATCGGCATCCTGTTATCATCTGCATACGCGAAGAATCTTAATACTGCTGTTGTTGACTGTCTGTCTATGATAGGGTCAGGAATACCGTTTCTCGGATTGATATCCTCATCCGGTGCTCCGTCACCATTGTAATCAGGTACACTAAAGCTTGCGTTCTTCGGCTCACCATTTGTCACAATAGTAAAGCTGTTCTGCTCTGCTGCGGTACATTCACCTTCTGCCTCTTGATCAAAACAATTATACGTATTAAGCGAGAACACTTTTGGATGAGACGTAACTTCATGTAAATCACCGGAGACGTCCTCTTCGCTTTCAACAAAATTCCCAAAAAATGCCTGTGCACCATCGCTATTTCTCACTTTCTTTTTGTACTTCACAAAAAGCTGCTGCAATGCCTTCTCTCCAGACTCATCATCAGTTGGCTTTAACACATGCTGGCGTCTATCATCCTGCGAATACGTAGATGGTAATAGCCCCACACAAAATGGTGACGTGTCGAGAGGTGGCTCAAGCACTCCTGTTGATACTACTATAGATGAGCGGCATGCAAGTGGAATTCCACGAGATGGTTTGTGATCAAAGACATGACGTTTAAGTCTTTCATTGTCTTCGAAGGTGTCAGCAGCATATGGAAGCGACCCATATGGACGATATGTTTCTTCTCGCGGCATCGATATGACCTGCGATTGCGAATCTTTCCACACCCTATCTGTCCAAGCTTTGTTAAGCGTCTGAATTGAATCATCAAGATATGTGTCGTGAACTAGGGCATACTCAGTACATGACGCTTTGAGCTGGAAGCTCACTGCAAGTGCTGGCTCAACAAAACTAAACCGCCACAATGCAGACATGTTTTCAAACCCATTGTCACCGTACATGATCCTATCATCAACCTCATCCTCATCAAACCAATAATGTGATCCAAAATTCCCTGAATTTGACCCTATTAATCTTCCATCTTCATCGACAAAAAAGCGCGCGAGGTGACCTACAAAACCACATTTGTCCTCGTACTCAAGTTTGTTGAAGTTGAGTCCTCTATGAATAACATAATCAATACATGACAATACGGTCGGCTCACGCGCATGTTCATTTGTCTTGTCATCTGTCATCACGATCATACCGTACGTGACATCGCCTTGCCCATCAACCTGAGGTTCTGCTCTGAATGTTATGAGCCGATGCTCCGCACCAATATTTCTGACCCCAAAGAAAGGATCGAGAATTTCATTAATGAACGCCACATTATACTGATCTCCATTTGAAACCACTGGGCGGACTATGACATCTTGTCTAGTTCTGAGACGCTCCAAATCAAGGATAACTCTGTCAGTCACATACAAACTATTTGGTGTGTATGCCTCACGCGCATCGACGCCAAATTCAAGTCCTCCAAGCACCACAAATGGTCCGTAATATATCTTTTCAATTTCTTCCTCATACGGCTCAAAGACATGGGGGATCAATTCCGGGGCCTCCACATCACTGTAATAGCTTCCATTTTCCCCTCTGAACCCACGGAAGGCAAAGAAATCGTGAGACAAGAGATCTTCATGACCATCAAGACTCCCTACCGGAGTTTCCGGATGAACGCCCCACCCATGATTATCCATATGCCGATCGTTCATCTCTGAATTACCAATCCATCTATTGATAGTGGGACTATTGTTGTTTCTCCAAAAAGAACCTAGCCATTCAGCATATCTTTTCGGACTACTCACATATGTTGTTACAATATTTGGAGACGTATTCCACATGACTTCTTGCACAAAGGAATATATATTTTGCATGATATGTTCAGGCATCACATGAGCGTGCCCTGAAATGAGCCATCCATATGGAGATTCCTGGATATTCCCGTTCGGAGCACTCGGAGCAGGTCCTCCACCATACCATCTATGTGCCTCACCCACAGCTGCATCAGTATCAGGAACATCGCGAACTATCCCATCCCCATTGTATCCCACATACATGTCAGCATCATGTGAGCCAAGGCCATGCGCATTGGAGTCTATGCAGTAGAGCTTCCCAAACTCTGAACCGGCGTTTGGTCCAGCGGCAATTTTTGCATCAAGGTTTGGATAATAGCCAGTACTCGCTTTATTGTTAAAATTATCAACTCGTGTTGCAGACACATCTGATGGTAGCCAGGTCAAACATGAAAAGCGTCCATTTGACAGGGGTCTACTCAAATCAAATTCCAAACAATGACCAAGTTGTCCTACGTGCAAACTCATTCGACGCCGTGTACTACAAATGCCCGGAGAGTCTTCAAACCCACACTCTTCATTGATCGTACATGGTTTCCCATCAAATGGCGCCCCGGAATTCGAGCATACTCCTTGAGGAATATTGTGATCACCTGATGTTGTCCAATAGTCAATGGTTCCGTCTTTATATTCAACTCTCTCGTATTCACATGAGCAAGCAGACCCGTCAGCATCATTACATACGTTCACGTGACTGTAGCGCTGGAACTTACCATCGGAAAAATCCCATCGCTTGATAAGTTCATCTTCAGGATGGACGCGCTCTGAAACTGCAAGAACTTGGCCGAGCAGATCCTCATCAAACGCAACTGACGTTGGATATGGAGAATCAGTTTCTGGATGAATTTTACAGAGCCCCTTTTCACTCTCAAGAATAGCTTTCACCCGCTCGGTGGAGCGCACTATCAGACCTTCTCTTGCTCCTGGGTCTGCTGGCAGTTCGAATCTAAAACCACCAACATTTGCAGGGAAACGGCCCCCGATAGGATAAATACACCGCGCATCGTAGCAGACTCCTCCGTTATCAAATCCACATCTCACATAAAAGTTCGGTTCGTTCTTCGTCACAACCCCATTTGGTGTAACTTCCTTGTAGGTACAGGCATTGCCTCCGTCAGGATCATCTGGACGCTCACCATCCAGCGCTGGATGGATCGCATAGGCAAGTGACAGCACTTTTTCATCGGGGAAATTTACCTGAACATAATCAGAAATACTATATCTGCCAAGTAGAGAGTACCCTGTGTATTCCTCATCAAACCAACCTGTTTCCCTGCCAACGTATTTATCTTCATTGAGCACACTGATAAACGGATCATCCGGGTTAAGACTTGTATCGACAGGATCAAGACAGACACCATCATCTGTCATCTCTCGACAATTACCAAATTCAGTACATACTTTTACCGGTTTGTTTAATTCTTCATCAAATTCAACAGACGCTGTCTTACAATACAACCATTCACTACACTGCCTGTCGCGGATCACGCTGACCAGTAGATTTGCATCGTTGGTATCAGGATCTACTACAGGTTCAACAAATCCATGTTTTTGCGCAACATCATTTCCTCCAAGATTGCTACTCTCATCATATGTTGCGTTCGTATCATATAGTTTGTTTGGATTGTCCGTTCTATCAAGCAAAATACATCCTTCCTTCAAACTAACCTGACCATCACATACTTGAGATTGCAAAAGCTCATTGGTTGCAATGTGATAGTATGCTTTTCCTTCTGGGCTGTTAATTTGATCTGCACGATCAACAAATTCAGTACATCCGGACTGCTTTGAAGGACATATGCCGACATACCCATCGTACCCACCAGATTCTTGTGACCAAATACCATATGTTTGATCATCGATCACGTAATTTTCATAACAAGGAACACGCACCTCTGTATTACACTGCGCGCCTTCACCACAATGAGCATCAGTAGTACATACCTGCCCATCTCGAGCACCGCCAACACACAAACCGGTATCTTTTTGATACCACCCGGCTCGCTCACCAGACGCAACCGTTGGTTCTATATACTCACAAAGTGTCGAACCGGTCACGTTCGGATCTTTGAAGAAACTAAGCTCCCCTGCAGACCTAAACTCACCACAGCCAAGCTCCCTTTCATTACAAAGCGTTTCACCATAATGGGCAGGGTCGGAAACACGCAACGCGCGGTCAATAAATTCATACACCTCATCATCAGTACTCTGTACCTCTTGGGATTCAAGACCAACCACACGGCACCCGATAAAATCAGAAGGGCATTTGGTTTGATTGTTGTAGGTAAGATGAATTGGGTCGCTCAGCGGTGTATCTGCCGGTACAATCACGGTGGACTGCGTCATGACAGCATTTGACAGACGCTGGTCAATAACTTCTTGAGGAGATCTCTCATCGTCAGGAAGCTCAAGTGATTCAATGTAACACCCATCATGACCGACAGGAACCTCACACACAGCAAATTCAGCTCTAGCCGGATCATCCAAATCGGTTATCACACAGGTTTCAGGATCTAGAACATTTGATGCGTCGCACCAGAGGTTGTATACCATCGCTCCCTCAGTATCAAGCGTATTGTATGTATCATACATTGACGTACATCCAACAGCCTCTTCACGACATAGTTTGTCAAAGCCTGTCGTCGTCAGTTCTCCGCCAAGACTATTTGTATATACACGACAGCCAAGCGCTTCCCCTGGAATTCCGTCATTTGGGAACGCATCACAAACAAGCGGCGCATCATATCCATCTTCTGTTTGCCATGAATTCTTAATCAAGAATTCATGATCAGTCAGAAGCTGCACTTTCACGTTGTCAATAAAGTACAATCGATCAGCCTGCCCCTCAAAAACGAGTCGAATTCCCCGGTCTATTTCTCCATCAAAGAAGACTGGACCGACTTGGTATTCTCTCCATGATCGCCCAATAGACACCCGATTATTTGAAAAAGCAAATTGTCTGCCAGCACCTTCAAGACGTGTACTCACACTGACTGTGTCACCTTTCGCCCAGAACGTTAAGTGGTACCAATTTTGCGGCCTGATAACATCTTCATCAAACGAATAAGTTGCCTGACCACCGGATACAAGCAATGAATGCTCACCGACAACAGTGGCTTCAGGTCGAACACGCTCATCAGCACTCCACCCCTCTTTTGCATCATTGAGCGCGTCATCACTCTCATCAGCCGGCTCAAATCCAGTAAAGTATATTTGTTCAAGATTATTGCCTGTGTTTCCTATATAGCTGCGACATCCTGCTGCTGCTGACGGACAGCTATTTGAAGAGTCTGTCAGCGCTTTGTACATGCAGGCACCATTTTCAAACACACCCCCGCCTGAACATCTCTGACACTCATTATTTTCAAAACGTCCTCCAACGGCAACGCAGCGCCCAGGATCATTGATGTTGTCATCAACAAATAGATTCGGTTCTGTCTTTCTAAGCCGTTGACATTGCTCACTTACCTCGACCACCTCACTGTGAAGTCGATAAAAGACATTACCATCCTCGTCAGTAAACGCGCGACAATCAGGGGGTGCACCATCTAAACTGTTTGGATTATCAACCCGTATGTTGTATTTCTCCTCATTACACAAGAGAAAATTGACTAGCAGACTTTGCATGCTGTCATCGGCATACGCAGGTGAAGGAATTGGCTCACCATTAGCCACATCACCCTCTCTTCGCGCCATTTCATTCTTTAGAAGAAAACCAAAACCTTCAATTGACTCTATGTACTGTCGCTGTGCATCAGAGATAAGAAGCAGGCGGTGCCGTTTAAGCACAAATCCTTCTTGAGCAGAACCCTCCCAAGTAAAGTAAATTCTTGAATTTCCTTCCTCTGGCACCTCACAGCGATCAAGCGATGAATAATGCTCGATCTCGCTTCCATTTCCAACATCAAGGTTGGTAAACTCATCACAACCAACATGCTGCACTTCACAACGGTCGGCGTCGTTAGGGATAAAGTAGAGAGGAAAACGAGACTGCTCAAAATCAGTTGCCTCTTGTCTGAATGCATCAGAGCCAACACACCGTGAATCACACAGATTCGAACCAATAATTCCAGTAACAGGGAGTCCTGAAGCAGCTACGGGTGTATACCGCTCACAGGCGATTTCCTCTGGTGTACACACACTGGCATATCTTTCGCACTGCTCTGGCCTATCACGCAACAAGGTAAGTTCAGCTTCTGTCTGTGGCCAGTCGATCTCAGGTGTTTGCAGATCTATATCATAACACCCTAAATAATCAGGTGCTTTTTTCAAAAACAGAAGATCACCTCGTTGTTGCTGCCCGAGTGCCTGATAGAAAGCAGAACATCCATCTTCTCCACTTGGACACCCTTTATCAGCTATTGTTCGATTAAAGTACGCGGTCCCTGCTCGCCCATGTTCTTTCAAATCAAAATTAATATCTGCGCTGTTCTGCCATGATCCATCAGTCTGTTCAAGTGCATACGCGCGACACCCGACAGATTCTTGTGTACACTGCTCGAAATTAAGTGTTCGCGAAAGATATGAGTTCACTGCTCCGTCTTCTGCAATGTATGTCTTACATGTTGCATAGTGTTCAGGACACTGCGCACTTGGCAGTCGCCACACATTTTTTTCTTTCGTACAATATTGATACCCATCGGTTACACAGCGGCCATCCTTGTCAAATTGCACACACGTTGAAATATCAAGACATTCTTTCCTCCTTTGTGCTGTACCATCAAGCGCTAGCGTATTGGTGTATCCTCGAGCTTCACACCTGGCTGGTGGGGCCTTCACTATCCAATTCGGATCAACAAGGTGACAATATGGATGATTCGCATCAGCTCTCCCTTGAGCATTACAGTCTTCAAACCCATCCATGACCTTTTTGAGCGTCCATTCATGTGGATTATCAGGATCAGCCTTTAGTGCAGCAAGCTCCCACCCAAGCGGCACGATACGTAATTTTCGAAGTTTCTGAATGTTTGAATAGCAATATCCTGTCTTGTGACATCCATTTTCTGAGCTAACATTTTGATTGTCAACCTCCCTTCGAGGAGAGATAAATGGACGATTTCCATCAAGGAGTCCTTCTGAAGAATCAACCGCTTCTCGAACCGTCATGACTTCATTTGGTGTCTGCAGCGCAATCTGCAAAAGCCTTTGAAGGCCTGAATCAATCACACAGTTATACATGCCAGGGTTTTCATCTGGACAACTTGCGAGTTGAGCAACAGTATCAAAGTCGCCTAAATCCTTTGTTGGAACTATGGTAAGTAATTCTCTAAATGCTGCCTCTGCCCGCTTTCTATTAATCGTCAATGGGGATGCAAACTGACCAGTGACTAATCCTCCGCCACCATCAGCAAGCTCGTCGCCTCCTTCTGGGAAGAGTCCATCAGTAAGAATGTTGTTCAAAAACTCTGCCAGCAGGGTGTTTAAAAATACCTGCCCTGCCATCGGCAGAATCTGCTCAGCACCGGACCCGTAGATTCCGGCTATTTGCCCGGCAGATAGCTCACCTTGATGTTTTTTGGTAACCGCTGTTGTTTCTTCTCGCACTACATCAGCTGGCGTCTTAATTCTCCCGCTAATTGCGCCTGACAGCGGCTTAAACCCTTGTCCTTCTAACCTCTCTTTACTGGCAGCTTCTTTCTTCTGAAGTACTTCATTGTCAATTTTGGCTTGCGCCCCCATTGCAAAACCAAAGTCAGATTGTGAAACAATCAAGGATTTAGAAAAATTTTGTGATATGACGTCTTTTCCGTATTGCTCATAATCAGCATATCTCCAATTTTTGTAAAATTGAGTTCCAGTACAATTTGGTTTTCGTGGGCCACCCGGACCTGTGGCGCTTAAATCATAGATACTTCTCAGTCCAATCTGTATAAACACTGCAGTCTGAATGTTGGGTGGTTTACAAAAATTAAGTCCAAAGGGTTCACCAAGTTCTTCAATAAAAGCCCCTGCAGCCTCATTACCTGTCTTTCCCAAATATTCATAAACACCATCTTGAAAGACAAGAGCACTTTGCCCTTTTCCACCCGAAGCAACATAACGAGCAGTATCATATGCAAGCTTTCTAGCAAAATATGACGCTCCTTGCACCAAAGCACCAAGACCGGCAGCTAAAAGTGCGTTAGAAAAACTGGTACGGACCTCACGCTGCGTTTGAAGTGCAAACGCAGGAGCGTCATGCACCAGCATCTGTGCATGTGCATTTCCTGGAAAAAGCACAAAGCTAAACAAACTGACAAACACCAAAAGTGATCCCAAAAAAATACTCGCCCATTTTTTTGTTTTGGTTATTTTGTACGTCATTCTTCTTCCCCTTCTCTAGTTACTAAAAATTCTTCCATCAAAATAGATAGTTCATCATCACTAAACTCATCAAGCTGCTCTTTGGTGACCCGTCCAGTTGCAAGCAAAATTTGTCTAAGCATTGTTGGATTCTCCAGCAGTTCTACAAACTGTTCTGCATCAATTTCTGGACTCCCCGGGAGTGAGCTCTGCGCTTGAGATAAAATATCCTGAGGTGTAAATGCAGCATCAACACCATCAAGTTCAAGTCCTGTTTCTTCTGGGAGCTGATCTCCTTCGCACTCTTGACCTTTCGGACACAGAGGATCAGTCCCCGCATCTATTTCGTCTTTGTCCTCTATCCCATCGCTGTCAGTATCCTCAATGTACGGTGATGTTGAATGAAAATAGAGTTCATCATAATCAGAAAGTCCATCACGGTCAGTATCAATCTGTTGCAACCTGGTTGTCTCATCAAGGACAGAATCAAGTGATGTATCTTTTGTCGCTCGCACCACAAACGGTCCGTATATGGTATTTCTCATTTGAAGTGCTCCCAAACTGACGGTCAAAATGCCAAAAAGGAGCAAGAAGACGAATCCCATCTTTTGCTCTTTTGAGATAGTACCCGACCGGTTGTCCGATGCGGCCATAATAATGATATTGCAAGAACATGTCAGAGACATGTCTTTACTAAATTATACCAAAAAAAGAAAAAACGGACAATAAAAGTCCGTTTCTTTTTTCATAGTTTTTAAATGCAGCTCTGATCATATAAATCGACGTGCTTCAATGGCGCTCTCAAGTCCTTCTTTTTTGTATATCTCAATTGACTCTCTGGCAGGACATGCACCCATATATACGCGCTTTGCAAGCGGCTCAAGCCACGGCATAAGTGATGGTGCATGCCTTTTGAGTCCTTTTTCTGAAATCAAAAGTACCTCTTCTGCAAGCTCTGAAAGTCGCTCGCCCTGAAAACGCGCCTTGAGTCCCTTTTTCTGCACCTGAGAACTCGCAGCGAACACATCTTTCATACTCCATTTTTTGGTAAACTTCTGCAGACCACGCACATTATGAAGAAGTCCTTCACACAGCGCCACCCATGAAAAAATCTCTTCCTGTGGTGGTAGATCCATTTGTCTGATTTCTAGAAATGCTGTTTTATACGGATCTTTTAATACATCTTCCACGTGGCCACCCTTCACTGCCGCGACAAGCTGGTCAACTGCATATGACTCATCAAGCACACATTTAATCCGTACTGCTGGCCAATAAAAGTACAAACCAAGATTTAAATCGCCAGGCACAATCTCCCACATCTTCCACTCGCCTTTCAAGTTACGAAATCGTCCTTTTCCTTTCTCAATCAGATCCCAAGTGCTCATGGTATGCTTTGGCTGATACCACGGCTGTCCATCACGGATAATCTCAAAAATAGGCTGGCCCCATGCACGCGAAACATAGTCAGACAAACTCGCAAAAGGACGATCGATAACGTTTAGCCGATCTTTTACCCATTTCCCAAGCAAAAGATCATCATATGTTTTTTGCCTAAATGACAATGTCTTTTGCAATGTGTGGTCAAAAAATGGACTATTAGCACTCCATCCCCAAAAAATACTGGTGAGTTTCGTAAGTGCGTTCGTTAAAGGAACCAGCATATCAACCGGTGCGCCAACATTATACTGCATTGCACAAAACCCGCCTGCATACTTATCTAATTTTTTAACAATTGACGGCGCAAACATCCCCCTCCATATATGATAATGCCCTTTTTGCGTTCTATCCTTTGACATGTCTTTTGCCGTAGGAAAATGACTCATCCCCAGTAAAAAAAATCCATTCGCATCAAGTGCGGGCAGGAGTTCATTTTTAAAAAAGTTATCCCACGCCTTTTTAAGTGAAGCGACACTTTTCATAGGCGGTGTACCCACTTCAAGCGTGGCAACACCATATTCATGATCAAGTGTCCAGACTTTTCCCTTAATGTTTTTCTTCAAGCCCACAATGTGTTTTGTCGAAGGGTCCCGTTTATATTCCCACCCTTTTTTGTGCATGTACGCCCAAAAACGTCTCACCTGCGCGAGCGATACCGGCAGATTATCTTTCTGCCTCAAAATAGGTATTTCAACTTCAAGTCCGTGTGCCATATGTATCTAATTGTACCACAAGTGATTCCCACTCCTCTATCGAAAGCTCTTGCGCTCGAACACGCTCATTGCCACAAACCTGCAGAACACAAGCTTTCACAAAGTCCTTCGGCAATGAAAGTGATGACGCAATATTTTTCCAAAGTTGTTTTCGTTTACTTGAAAAACCAGCTTTTACAACACGGAAAAACTGTTCGCTCTCTTGTGTCTCACGTATATCTTTAATGCTCAATATCGCAGAATCGACCTTTGGCTTTGGCCAAAAATTCCCCTTTGAGACTTTAGACACAATTGTGGGAACTCCAAAATATTGCACAGACACAGACAGAAGACTCATATCGCCAGGCTGTGCACATATGCGCTGCGCTACTTCACGCTGGACCATAACAACAATCTGCCCTGGCTTGTTTTTTGCCTCAAGCAAACCACGAAGCATGGCAGATGTAATCTGGTAGGGCAAATTTGCTACTACTTTGTATCGCCCCTCAGGAAGACTCTGCAGTTCACGCAAGACATTTCCCCATACGAAAGTAATGTTATGATGCTCTTTGAGCACCTTCTCCCAGTATGGTTTGAGCTTTTGTTCGATTTCAAAACAAATTACGTTGTCAACCTGATTTGCCAAAAACAATGTGAGCTGTCCAAAACCTGACCCTATCTCAACAATGGTATCGTTTTTTGATAGCGACGCGGCCTGTCCCATTTTCTGAAGCGGAGCGTCTGAGATCAAATAATTTTGTCCGTATTTTTTTGAAGGCGAAAAGAAGTACTCTTCGCAGAGTTCTTTAAGTTTAGTTGGAGAAAAAACAAAAGTCATATAGCAAAGCCCATCACTATGAGCTACTCTCTACAAACCCATTATACAATGGATCTCTAGAGATGTGCGGGAGAGTAAGACTCTCCCGGCCGCGAGAACCGCGGGCTTGATGAGCTTGGCTAGAGCTCGGGAACGTCGAGCAACCCCAGGTTGTCAGCAATTGGTGCGAGCAGATCCCAGCACGTGATACGACCGTCATCCTGGTGGATGCCACAGGCGTAGTTCTGTGAAAGATCGATCATCTGGATGAAACCATCACTCAACCGCCGGTACTCGTACGCCTGGGGGTGGCGAACCGGAATCCCGAGCCAACAGTCGACGTCGCCGTTGACCGTCACTGCGCAAAACCCTCGTCCTCCCCCCTCGATCTGGCGATACTCGGTATCTTGGACTTCTGCTGGCAGTTGGAGCTGGGGTGTCCCCCAACAATCTACCAACAAATCATCCTGGCGGATGCCGCAGGCCAGCTTGTTGTTCGAGGAAACATCGACGTACAGATGATCTGGAGCTTGCGCTTCAACCGCGAGCCCACTGTCTGGGGCGAAACCACCCCACACCGTGAAACACTCAGCCGAGCCGTCATCCAGCACACCGCAGGTTGAATGCAGTTGCGTGCTGAAACTGTTCCAGCGGCCCTCAGGCTCAAACATCCACCATCCAGGGTCACCCCAATACCAGCACGCAAGCGACGAGAGCTCGTCTTTGGCGCACAGCACGGTCAACATGGTGTCAGGCGCGTCGATGTCGACAAACCCTTCACCATCTGGCAGCTCACGGATGACGACGCCATTTCGGTTGATGAAATCCCAGATCCCCCAACAGACGATTGAGCCATCCTCCTCCCTGATGCCGCACGAGTTGTTCCCCTGTACAGCCAGATCGGAAAACAGTTCGTCTTGAGGAACGAGCGTTTCGCCGTGGATGTCAACGCCCCAGCACTGCGCACGCCCACTTTCACGAAGCGCACACGCATGCTGGGTTGCCACAACAACATCGATGAAACGATCAGGCAAAGGCTCTTCACCTTCGCCCTCGCCCTCACCTTCACCCGCCGGCAACGGATCTGGCTCGGGCTCGCCAAGGATCTCCTCTCCAAGGCACGCCCCTTTCTTGCAGACCTGCCCCTCTGGGCATGACTTGGGGAAGCACTCGAAGCAGTCATAGCCGGCCCTTGCCTGGTTATCCTCCCAGCGGGAGGTCCCCAAGCAATATGGAGCCTCTGGCGAGCATCCAGTGTTGATCCGACCCCGCTCTGGTCCGAGCAAAAACGGAATGCAGGGCTGACACGAGTACAAGCCCGAGGTCTGAGGGACCTCGACGCAGTAGTTCAGATCCTCGCACGGAGGGTTCCCGTCACGACAGTCGTCGTACAGAATCGGCTCCGGCTCCTCGCCTTCGCCTTCACCGCCCACCTGAGGCTCCTCGACTCCGGGACAGCCTTCGTTGATCAGGCCGTCGCAGTCGTCGTCAAAGATCGTGTCGCAGTCCTCTTCGAGCGGACCGTGAATTTGCGGATCGTACTGCAGGCAGCCGACGAAGTCAGGTGAGTCGACCCGAGCATTCGACCGCTTCTCGTCATCACACCCCGAGCAACCGGGAAGGATCATCAGGGAAGCAACAACAAACAACAGGAAACAACGCATGGTCTACTCTCCAGTAACAGTTATGCAGCCGTAGCTGCGGGCTCCTAAGGGTCCATATACCATGAGGTATCTGGACTACCAAAAACACACGAAATGTACTCTTGGCAAGACAATACATCGTAGCATGTAAAAAAGGCTCTGTCAAGCCTTTTTTTATCTTCTTTTCAAACCCGCATCCGAGTACCTATTGGCAGCATTCCACAAAAGCCAGCCGCCATCGGTATATGCTTCAATGACATCAATCTGATCTCTAATCTTTTGCGCGTCATATATGGCTCCCAAATTAAAAGCCTGTATCCATGGGCGTGACTTTGCACGCCTATTTTCAAAGTATGGCTGCCCTCTTTTCATGCCACTTTCAAACACTTCTCTGGGATGATCAGCTGGATTTTCAAGTCCGAGATGTCCGGGCGGATAGTGAGACGGATACATCATCGGACAGATGTAATCGACCTCTGAGACGGAATCATGCAAACGCTGTCCAATAGACATGCCATCATGACGCTCCATCACAAACCCAAACAAATCAAGTGAAATGTATGCCGACTCATGAGAGAGTTTTTCATTGAGAAAATGATAGAACTCACCCATCACTTCATAGCGCTCTTTCTCCCCATTTGTATACTGTACGTCTTTCATGTTTCCATCTGAAGGAAACCGGACGTAGTCAAAGTTTATCTCGTCAAACCCAAGATCGATAGCTTCTTTTGCAATGGCTAGATTGTACTGCCACACGTCACGCTTGGTAGGGTCTACCCATGCGAGTCCTTTATGATCGCGCCATAGCCCACCATGACCTTTGCTCTTTATTGCCCACTCAGACTTTTTCTCTGCCAAAATAGGATCCTGAAATACTGTTTGCCGCGCAATCACATAGATATCGTTATCATGCAACCTCTGTATAAGGGCAGCAATATCTCCAACGCGATCATCTTCTAAATCAAGCTCATTGACGAGCGCTACATCGCTATCATACAAAACAAGTCCAGAGTAATCTTTAATATCAATGACAACAGCGTTGAGCTCTGTTGCATTGATAAGATCAATAATACTGCTCATTTTTTTGGATGATCCTGCTGAGTAGGCTGTGATATACAGCCCCTTCACTTCTCTTTCTTGAGGCTTTTCAAACCGGTCAAAAAAAGATTCGAACACTTCAGGAACAGGAAAACGGACATGCTCAAACGTGCGATGCTGATCTAGTTGCGCCGCGGCTGAAAGAGGAAAAAGGAGTACCGTGATACCAAAAATGATTCGCTTCATATACGTTTGTTGGCTTGCTCGGTGCCAAGTCGCAAGAATAATACCACAAAAAGTGCCATGCAGACACTGAGCACATATGGATATCGAAGATCATACATGACAATGACACCAGAAAACACGGCAAGTGGAATTTGTATCACGTTATGAAGAACATTTGTTAGAGAAAGTGTTGTAGCTCTGTTGTATGATCGAAATCGTTTGTTAAAAAGTTCAGCAAAAAGCGCATGCTTCATCGAAGCGATAAAGGTCGCAATAACAAACAAAGTAAAAGACACAATCGGAATCTTCAGTATAAAAAGCGCCGCGACCAAAATGATGTTTGCTGAAAGAAAGTACATATGAATAACATCAAGTGTAGCGCCGACATTTTTTGATGTATGAATTTTCCCAACAAACCAGTTCCAACCAAAGATGAAAATGTGCAATACTGCCCACCCAATACCAAGTGTCATAATAGAAAGACCGGCATCTGTGTAGAACTTCTGATAATATACCCATGGCAAAAAGAACGCGTAGAAGATAATCTCATTTGCAAGCATGGCCCGCAGTGCATATGGATCCTTTTTCAAAAGTGAAATCGCATCCACCATCACACCAGCTTCCATTTTCTGCACATCCATATGGTGGTGAGGCTCAACGATTGTTGCTGCAATACCAAGCGCAATCATTGCACCAATCGCATCAATAGCGATAAGGAGAGAAAATTGCCATTCAAGCAAGTCTTGCGCGACAAATGCTGCAATAACCGGTGTCACAATCTTCGCAATACTTTGTGCAGATCTGAATTTTCCAAGAGCGCCAAGTGTTCTTCTCTCATGACCAAGCTCCTTTTTTGTATCATACAACAGCGCATTATCAGTACCACTCATCATGGCAAAATGCGATCCATACAGAACGATCGCAAGTGCGAACATTTCAAAACTATGCGCATGCAGCATGACTATCCATTGCAGCATTGCCAGAAATGCGCCAAGCATCAATGTCTTTTTTCTCCCCCAGTTGTCTGCTAGATAGCTCGATGGCACCTCAACCAAAAGTGCTGAGACGGCCCATATAATGGCAAGATAGAAAATTTCTGAAACTGAAAGCCCTCGATGCACATAAAAAATACTGAGCACAATATTGAGCATGCGTAAATACAAAAAGGCCTTCACCAAAAATAGTTTCGGTAAATTTCTTTCAAGCAGTTTTCTTCTTTGTTTAGTCATTGATGATAATTTCGCCTTGTCGAAGGGTAACGATATTCCCATCTTTCACCTTCACAATCGTTGATGGGCTTTTATGTGGCAGTATCCCACTATCAATCACCATATCTGGTTGATCAACCATATCCTCAAACATTGAAAGAACACTCTGTATGTCATACGGACTTTCATGACTCGCGATATTTGCTGATGTGGAAACAAGTGGACGCCCGAGCTTAGCTGAAAGCTCATGCGCAAGCGGATGATCAGTCACACGAAACGCTATCGTATTATCTGGCCCTACAATACCTTGTGGGACGGATATACCTGAAAGACATGGCGCAACCACTGTCAATGGGCCTGGCCAATATCTATTGGCAAGAGAATCGAGCATTGGATCCCACTGTACAAACTCACGCATCATGGACACATGTGCAGCAACAACCAATACTGACTTTTGTGCCTGCCTTTTTTTAATTGAGAATACTTTTTGGACTGCCGATTCATTCAATGCATCACACCCAAGCCCATAACAAGTCTCAGTTGGATACACGAGTGTTTGACCACTCTTTAGTGCCTCAGCAATCCGCGCTAAGTCAATGTCCTCTTCCTTCATTACGTTCATACAACCTTTTTTGCCATGCAGTACATTGTATATTTTCCTTTTTTCAATACCACTTCATATGCTGATGGGTATTCGCTATATTCCCCTCCAAAACTGACCTTGAAACGCGTGATGCCACTCCATCTATCTTCTTTGCTCCAACACTTGCCATGCAAACACTGAATGCCTTTTTTTTGAGCATCCTCTTCAAGCAATGGTGATACTCCCCAAAAATCATACCAATCAGCCCCTAAGATCTTCCCCAAAAGCATGCCTTCAAACTGAAGTAGATATGGTGCCATGAAATTTCTTTTCTCGCTTGACGAGCTTCCGTGCAGATATGTCATGACGTTCCCACATCCTACATATATATTGCTCGCCAGCGGATCTTTCCCGTGATACGCCGTAAGCTGATGCACCATGGGTAGTGAAAGCATCTTGTCGTAATACAGCTTATCATGCGATGAAAACCCATCACGATTCGTTGTCTGCTCATTAAGCTTCCAAAAAACATCAACGTCCTTTTTGGCACTCACCCGCACACCTTTTTTTTGTGCTAGTCGAATGTTATACCGCGTTTTGCTATGCATACGAGAAAGCAGCTCATCGTGCGTCCCTGACAAATCAAGATACAATGTCTGAGCGGGCTGTCTGCAGCGCGTTTGCACTATCTCATACGAAAGGTCGGAAATCTCCGTATCTCCTGGCTCAACCCGCAGAAAAACATATCCTCTTTTTTTCATGTTGTCGCAGAGTGAATCGGTAATCAAAGATGCATCGACCCGTGGGATATACAGATACTTCATGAGCCCCTTAAGCGTATGCTCGTACCCAAAAAACGGGATTTTCTCATCCAATCGTATTGCCGTGTGCCCTGCATGATCTTGAAAATCTGCCCATTGAGCACTCTGAAGAAACTCACTTCTCCTGTCCCCTTTACCAACCTTTTCACTTTCTGATATCATGTATATATCATAGCTAAGATAAGCCAAAATCGCAATCACGCGGCGGGTCTTGATTTTTTTTCCTATTCTGCTATACTTTCCCAGCATTAAATAGACCTCATATGAGTAAACCGACACAGAAAACAAGAAAAGCGGCTACCCGTCAAAGACGGTCTCACCACAGTATTTCTTCTGTCAAGGTGAGAATTGACAAAGATGGTAACCCACATCTTTCTCACCGCGCAACGCCTGCAACAGGCAAATACCGCGGAAAAAAGACAAAATAATGTATGAGTAAGCGCCATCTGGCCAGATCTGCAATTGTCCAGTCCCTGTATCAGTGGGATTTTAAAGGACGGCCTGATGGAGTTTTGCCAGCAATTGTGCAAACCGTCATGACAGACTTTGGTGCTGGCATTGAAGATCTCAATGATTTTGTCCATCAGACAACAGAAGCGATCATTGATAACAAAAAAGACATTGATGCTGATATTGAAAAATACGCGGCAAACTGGCCACTTGACTCTATGTCTATCGTTGACAGAAACATTCTGAGACTGGGCGTGTATGAACTGAAATTCAGCGAAGACATCCCGCCAAAAGTAGCTATTAATGAAGCGATTGAACTTGCTAAAACATTTGGCGGACCAACATCTGGAAAGTTTGTAAACGGTATTTTAGGATCAATGTATAACGACATGAGTAATTAATTTATTTCGTTTCTCAGTTTCGAGTGTCTCATATATGGGCCACTAGAATCTGCGGGACCATTACATACATATGCACATACCCGCGTACGAAGAAAAAAACTTCGTCACTCTCGAAAACACTATCGGGATTCCCTTTAAAAACAAAGGTTTGCTCGTACAGGCACTTGTACACCGCTCATATTTAAACGAAAACAGAGAATTTGAGCTTTCTCAAAACGAG
>CAZCAB010000013.1:0-17609 GCA_964496615.1 uncultured Gammaproteobacteria bacterium
TAACGTACAATAATGAAGTTACACTTAAAGACTTAGCTGATAAGTTGATGTAGCTATGGAGTTTACCTTAGACAAGCCACCCTTTATCAATGTCTTTCAATTTGTGAAGGACACAAGTAAACCAGGAAGAACGCTTTCGTGGTGTCGTATTGGTGATATGTATATGTCACGTTTGGTCATACAGCCCGGTGTCGTAACAGGTAATTACTATCATAAAGATACCCGCGTGACGTTTTATGTGGGGAGCGGTCATGTTGAGGCCGCTTTTGTGCAAGTGGTGACCGGTCAGAGCACACGACTCCATCTGACGGCTGCAAAGCAGGTTGTTCAGATTCCGAATTACGTCGCGCATGCAACGAAGAATGTGGGTGATGAGCCTGCGGTTCTTGTCTTTTTTAGCAATAGAAAGCTCAGGTCAGGTGATGACTACGAATTTAGTGTACTTGATTAAGTATGAGTCGAATAGGTAACAATCATTTTATTGAAATCGTCGAGATGGTTGAAGATCAAAGTACGAGTGATCGTCGTTTGTCGACTGCGCGTATTGGTGATGTGTACATGATTTTGTATGTTATTAATCCCGGTACGGTTGTTCCTGCTCATTATCATGAGCACACACGCAATATGTTTTATGTTGAAAAAGGCGAGGTGCGTATTCGATGTGAGCATATTAAAACAAAGGAGCGAAAAGAGATACGGGTTCGTCCATATGAGGATGTTGTACATATTCCAGAGTATGTTGCTCACGAATTTCGCAATGAAGGAGATGAGCCTGCACTTTTAGTCTTTTTATCAAGTGAAAAACCGCGAAGTGGTGATAAGGTAGAATACGATTTATGAAGGTAATGGTTACAGGTGGGGCCGGATTTATTGGTTCCAATTTCATACACTACTATTTAGGTGTGCATGAGGATGCACAGCTTGTGTGTTTTGATGCATTGACTTATGCGGGTAATCTTGAAAATTTGGCGTCTCTGAAAGATGATCCTCGGTTTTCTTTTGTAAAAGGAGATATTCGCGACATAGAAGCGGTGAGGGATGTTATGAAAGATGTCGACATTGTCGTGCATTTTGCAGCAGAGAGTCATGTCGATAGATCAATCATGGATTCAGGTCCCTTTATTGAAACCAATGTGCGTGGGACGCAAGTGCTGCTTGATGCTGCAGTTTCTCTGGGGAACAAGCGGTTTCATCATGTTTCAACTGACGAGGTTTTTGGATCGCTTGGACCGAATGATCCACCTTTTAGTGAGCGTACTTCGTATGCACCGCGAAATCCCTACTCAGCAAGCAAGGCAGCATCCGATCATCTCGTGCGTGCGTATCATGTGACCCATGATTTGCCGATTACGATTTCAAATTGCTCCAATAATTATGGTCCGTATCATTTTCCTGAAAAGATTATCCCCCTCTTTATCTCAAACCTTAATGAAGGTAAAAAGCTCCCCGTGTATGGGGATGGAAAGCAGATTCGAGATTGGATATATGTGCAGGATCATGTGCGTGGTATCGATGTAGTGCTGCAAAAGGGTATTATTGGTGAAACATATTTGTTTGGTGCTGATGCTGAGATAACCAACTTGGAGCTTACCAGGACACTTATCAACCTGTTAGGGAAAAGTGAGGATATGATAGAATTTGTGAAGGATCGCCCAGGACATGATAGGCGCTATGCCACAGATTCATCTAAAGCAAAAAGAGAGCTTGGCTGGGAGCCACACTATACGCTTATTGAAGGCCTGAAAAAGACAATTCAATGGTATGTAGACAATGAGGAGTGGGTCAGTCGCTGTAAGAGTGGTGCATACCAAGATTATTACAAAGAACAATACCAATAACATATGAAGGTTCTTATCGTCGGAAATGGATATATTGCAAAGAGGTGCAATCATGCGTGGGATTTTGCTGTACATGATGCAAGAAAAATTTATTCAGTAAATGACGTGCTTGAAATGATCAATGAGCATCGCCCCGATGCAATTGTTAATGCGGCTGGTGTTACCGGGAGGCCAAATGTTGATTGGTGTGAGGATAATCAAATGCAAACGATCGTGGGCAATACCAAGCTCCCCATACTTCTTGCAGAAGCGTGTCAGGCAAGTAATACCTATCTGCTCCATATTGGATCGGGATGCATCTTTTATGGTGATTCACCTCATGAAGATAAGAAGTGGAGAGAAGATGACATGGGTAATCCCACTCCGGTATATTCTCGGACAAAATGGGCTGCAGATTTAGTACTCTCAACTCTTCCTAATGTTGGCATTGCACGAATTAGAATGCCGATTGATTCAATTCCTTCTCCAAGAAATTTGATAGATAAACTAGCGAAGTATCCAAAAATTATTGATGTTGAAAATAGTGTGACCATTATTGAAGACATGCTTCTCGTATTTGAGCAGCTTCTTGAGAAAAAAGCTGAAGGAATTTTTCATGTGACGAATCCGGGGATGCTCAAACATAAAGAAATCATGACCCTCTATACTGAGTTCGTCGATCCAACACATACAAATGAATGGATCAGTAACGAGGATTTGGTAAAACAAGGGCTTGCGACAAAGGGGAGATCAAATAATTTTTTAGGATCGAAAAATCTTGAAAATGTAGGTATATCCATGCGCAGTGTGCATGATGCGATACGCACGACTGTGGAAGAATATGCACGTCATAAAAAAGATGGTACGCACTGGGAAGAGCTCCTGAGCTGTTAAAGAATAAGCCGGCATACGCCGGTTTTATGATCTTGAAAAAAAGGCTCAGATAAGCTAAAGTGATATGACTATGAAAGCAGTAGATCTCTCCGTCATTACGGTTACATGGAATGCCGCCGACCTTATCACAGCACAAATAGCATCAGTCCGCACAGGATGCGAGCAGACTTCGTATGAGCAAATTGTGTGCGATAATGGATCTTCAGATGCAACATGTGATGTAGTGGAACAAGAGTCTCCACACGTGCGACTTCTTCGAAATCAGAAAAATCTTGGTTTTTCTGCTGCAAATAATAGAGCGCTTGAACATGCTTCTGGTGAGTTTGTTCTTTTTTTAAATCCTGATATGCGTGTATCAAGGGGAAGTCTTGACACCATCGTGACCTGGATGAGACAACATGAGGATGTAGGTCTTGCAAGTTGTAAGCTCGTTGATGAGCACGATGTGTTGCATCCTGACGCCCAACCTCGTCGGTTCCCGAAAGCATGGGAAATGATTGCGCTCATACTTAAGCTCCCTCATGTATTTCCGAAGCTTCTTGATGGATATATGATGCGCGGATTTGACGCTGATGTGGAGCAAGATGTTGACTCTGCTCGTGGGTCATTTATGATAGTCAGAAAAAAGATACTCGATGAGCTTAGTTTTGGATTTGATCCACGATACTTCATTTGGTTTGAGGATGTTGATTTGTGTCGTGAAATTCAAAGACTTGGGTATCGCGTCGTTCATACGCCAGTGATATCATGTGTAGACTATGTCGGGCAGAGCTTTAAAAAAAGAGACACACTCTGGAAGCAGAGGAATTTTACCAAATCAATGCTCACCTATTTTCAAAAATGGGAACCATGGTATGTGTGGATGTGGATTGCTCTTCTTCGACCATTTGGTATTGTGTTGGCATACGTAAATGATATGATTCATAACAAAAAAGGATGAAAGTCGCAGTCCATCTTGTTTGCTGGAACGGATCGAAGTATATTTCGAAACTTTTTGCATCTTTGCGTGCTCAGACATATCATGATTGGGAATTTTTTGTTCTTGATAATGCAAGCGATGATGACACGATAGATCAAGTGAACGTGCATACAACTGATTTTCCTGTTCCTGTTCATGTTACGAGATCAGCATCAAACACTGGCTTTGCCGGCGGGCATAATACTCTTTTCACGCAAAATTGTGATACTGCTCAATATGTATTACTTCTTAATCAAGATATGCAGCTTAATGTTGATTGTATCGAGAAGTTGGTAGTACACATGGATGCAAATACCACGGTAGCTGCCGTAAGTCCACGGCTCATGAAGTGGGATTTTGAAAGGGATCAATTAACAGAGTGTGTGGACTCACTCGGTCTTCGAGTATACAAAAATAGACGGGTTGTTGAGCAGTATGCTGGACAATCTTGGACTGATATATCAAACCTATTTGATTCGAATGTCATCTTTGTCTTTGGTGTATCCGGAGCACTACCACTTTTTCGTATGACGGCGCTGAAGGAAATCTCATTTGCCGACGGAACATTTTTTGATGAGATCTATCACGCGTATAAAGAGGATGTGGACCTTGCGTATCGGCTGCGTAGTGCGGGGTATGAAGCGCAGGTACACCTCTTAGCAGTAGCATATCATGATCGATCTGCAGCAGGTGCTATCAGTCTTGATGATGCTTCTTCAGTAAAAAACAAGAAAAGTCAGTCGGAGTGGGTAAAATATCATAGTTACAAAAATCATCTAATGACTTTATACAAAAATGAGTATTGGCAGAATGCGCTGCTTGATTTCCCCTGGATCATGTGGTATGAATTGAAGAAGTTCGTGTGGTTTTTGTTGTTTGATAGAGCAGTACTTAAAGGTTTTTCAGAGATAGTCTCTCAAAGAAAGGCTCTCACACAAAAACGACGATTCATCCGCACAAAAAGAAAACTGTCGTGGATGGATTTTAGAAAAGTGATATGAAAGATATCAACATAGTATTTCTGAACTATTTCATGAAAGATGACATCCTGCGTGCCATTGATTCTTTGCTTGTTGATATACGGGAGTGTCCATACGACGTACAGATTACGGTAGCGGATAACTCA
This sequence comes from uncultured Gammaproteobacteria bacterium, assembly GCA_964496615.1. Taxonomy (GTDB): domain Bacteria; phylum Patescibacteriota; class Patescibacteriia; order Magasanikbacterales; family UBA922; genus CAZCAB01. The sequence continues at coordinate 4,796 of CAZCAB010000013.1, forward strand.
GGAAATAAGGATGGAATGAGAGAAGATATCGTTTTGAAATATCCTGGTGTGAAGTACATTGATTGTGGCGGTAATGTAGGATTTGGGAAGGGAAATACGACTGGGTTTAAGGATACGCCCGCCCGGTATTATTTTGCTCTCAATAGGGATACGATCATTCCAAAAGACTCGCGAACTATTGAACGCATCATTACATATATGGATGAACATACGCAGATTGGGTGTATCGGACCTAAGTTGCTTAATTTGGACGGCACGTTGCAGTATTCGTGCTATCGCTTTGATTTGCCGTCGATTCTCATAAAGCCACTCAAGCAGATTAATTTTGATAAAAAATATGGGTGGGTGAAAAAGAGAACCGATCGTTTGCTCATGAAAGATTTTGATCACAACAAAACGCAGCCGGTTGATTGGGTTCTCGGAGCAGCGCTCGTGGTGCGGCGTGAGGTTGTTGATGAGATCGGGTGGTTTGATGAGCGTTATTTTATGTATCTTGAGGATGCAGATTGGTGTCATCATATGTGGGACGCAGGCTGGCCGGTGTATTATGTGCATGATATCGAGATTATGCATATGCATGCACGTGACTCAGCAAAAGTTCCTGGGATTCTTAAAGCATTGGTAAAAAATAAATTGGCCAGGATTCATTTGCGTAGTTGGTTTTCGTACTTATGGAAATGGCGAGGAAAACACAAGTATGTTTCATCTAAAGTCTGATATGCATCATCCTAAAATTGCTATCATTTATCTTTCGTTTCACTGTCAGCCGTATATTGATGATGTTATTTCTGCTCTCAAGAATTTGACGTATCCTCGCGATCGAGTTGAGCTTGTGATCGTCGATAACCCGCACCCGACGTATGGTCCCTCAGTACGCTACATTGAAGAAAACGTCATGTCACTGTCTGGTAAGGAGATTCCGCATGTAACACTGCTCCCTCAAAGTGAAAACTTGGGATTTGCTGGCGGGAATAATGCAGGGGTAACATGGGCACTTGAGAATGGATTTGACTATATCTATTTTCATAACAATGATGGGTTTGTTGCGACTAACTGTTTTGAGCCACTCGTGAAGGCAATGCAAGAAGATCCTGAGGTAGGGATTGCGCAGTCACTACTCTTACTTCATCCTGAGACTGAGCTTATCAACAGTACAGGAAATTCATTTCATTACCTCGGGTTTGGATTTTGCGACCGATACCGAGTTCCGATACGGGATGTTGACTTACAGGAAAAGGAAAAAATCGGGTATGCAAGTGGGGCAGGCATGATGGTGAGCGCGGATACGATTCGAGAATTTGGAAGTTGGGATGAAGATTTTTTTCTCTACCATGAGGATTTGGAATGGTCGTTTCGTCTCAGATGTGCGGGAAAAAAGATTATCATGGTTACAGATTCAGTTTTTTATCACAAATATCAATTTACTCGAAGTATCCAGAAATTCTATTGGATGGAGAGAAATAGATATGGTGTGATGCTCATGTTTTTTCACCCCCTTACACTGCTGCTTCTTCTTCCAATGGGACTCGTGCTTGAGCTTGGGCTCATTGTTTTCTCGCTCAAAGGAGGTTGGTTTGCTGAGCGCATGCGCGTGTATGGCTATTGGACTAAGACGAAACATTGGAAACTTTGGCTAAAAAAGAGAAAAAGAATTCAGAGTATTAAAAAAATATCTGATCGAGACCTCTTATCTGTTTCAGTTCCGGGTATTTACTTTCAGGATGAGTCCATGAAAAATCCTTTGCTGATATACATAGGTAACCCGGTGATGAAATTATATTGGCGTATTGTCGTTAAGGGACTTATCAGATGGTGATATGAAGATTAAAAAGGCAATACTAACGGGTGGTGGGAGAGCAACGCGCCTGCATCCGATTACCACAACAATCAATAAACATTTACTTCCACTTGCGAACAAGCCAATGATTTTTCATGCAATTGAAAAAGTAGTTGAGGTTGGTATTACTGATATTTTTATTAACACCAATCCTGGTGAGCAGGAACTGCAAAAATACATTGGTGATGGTGGGCATTGGGGTGTAAACATTACCTTTTATGAACAGCAAGGTGGTCCACAAGGACTTGCGCATGTTGTGAAGCAAGCGCAGCATTTTATTGGCAATGATCCCTTTGTCTATTATCTATCTGACAACATCCTTCTTGGCTCCATAGCAGACATGGTGCGTGATTTTGAAGATGGCGACTATGATTGTATGCTAGCTCTTTCAAAAGTGTCCGATCCCGAGCGCTTCGGTGTCCCTGTTTTTGACGAGAGCGGTAGCCTTATGGATGTCATTGAAAAACCGGCCGAGCCGCAGAATAGTTTTGCAGTAACCGGTATCTATATATACGGACCAGAACTATTTTTCGATGCATATGCGAATATACAGCGAAGCGCTCGTGGCGAATATGAGATTTCAAGTATTCATTCCTACCTCATAGGCAGTGGGAAACGAGTGGGTCACAGAGAGATTACGGGGTGGTGGAAAGATACGGGAAAGCATGAAGACCTCCTGGTCGCAAACAAGCTTTTACTTGATGTGAGAGAGCATGATGCATATGCTGGTCACGAGCAGGAAAAGGTCCAGGTCGGTATTGGAAGTAGTATCGGGGAGAATGTTACCTTTGAAGGTCCTGTCATCATCGGTGAAAATTGTGTGCTTGAAAATTGCCACGTTGGTCCATTCGTCACCGTTGGATCCGGAACGACCATTCGTGGTGGTGCACGTGTCGATAACAGTCTCATTTTGCCGCATGCGGTTATTGATTGTGACAGACATATTCATCATAGCATTATTGGCAAGCATGCGCGGCTCATAACAAAAGACAGCCAGGATTCCGGCCGCCAATTTTTCGTTGGTGATAAAACAGTTGTGGAGTTTTAGTACGCAAGAAGGTATAGATCAGTGCTCCCATCAATACTCCCGTGCAACACGATTGTACGGTTTTTTTGATCAACAGCTACGTTGTGTATATGGTCAGCAGTAAATATCTCTGAAGAGACGAAGTATCCAGCGTTAAAAGCAATGAGCTTCATATCCGTTTGTAAAAGGAGCGTCTCTGCCCCATCAAGTTCGTGCACATCAACGATTTTTTCGCTACTTCTGTTGAGGAGTGTGGCGCCACCATCAGCGAATAGTTCCCACAGTTCCCACCATGACCACGCAAGTATGCGCTGGTCCTTCATTCTGTCACGTGTATGATACGAAAAAATGTGTCTACTTTCCTCAATTTTAGTGTCTTCAAGCTTAAGAATATCAAGCCCGTTTTCGGTTTCGAGTATTATTTTGCTTTCAGATATATCGTGAATACCCTGTATGATATGATCAGAGCGAATTGAGAGGAGAGGAATATCTTCCTCTGCGCGACGTATGAGTTGCCCATCTTTGATGATATAAAGCATCTCATCATCTACAAACCAGAGTGGAGCCTCAGTTGACGCAATGTGACGCCTTTTTCCATTTTTGAGCAGTGCATCAACTTGATTGTCATGTTTTGCATACACTAGTGCGTCAGCGTCATCACGTGCCCACATAAATGTGAGCCTACTATCAAGACCAAACGTATGTGATGTGACATCGCCTTGCACATCAACAATATATAGTTTTTGGCCGTGTTCAGTTTGCGACAGCATGCCAATATGTCCAGTGCCGGAGTCATAGATGATCGGCTTTTCTACACTGGAAAATCTGACAAGTGATGTTCGTCTTTCTCTACGTGTGTCAAATTCAATAAGTTCGTATACTGAACCGCGCTTGATTAAATATTTAATGTCTCCTATACCTCTAAAAACATCAATAATCTCATCTGCGATATTAAGTGAGCGGGGGGAATGATTTTCAATAAGCTGCACATCTCGGATATACGTGGTCTGGTTGCTGAGTACCAATACATCTTGGTTCCATGGATGGAAACCTTCCTTCTGAATCCGTATATGATATCTCCCTGGCGTGCGATTATCGAGTTTAAGCGGCATATGGTCTTCGATCAATATGTCGTTGAGGAATACCTGTGCATCTTCAGGTGCGATATCGATACTAATCACTCCAGTTCTCTTAAGACCATCCTGCGCATTGTATCGATATCCCGCTGTGTAGAGTATGATAATTGGGGAAATGACAAAGAAACACATAACCCAAAAAACAGTCAGTGCTCGTCGCCAAGGCCGTGTTAATTTGGTTTTAAGTGGGTCAAGTCGAGCTGCGCTCATATGGTTGCAAAATATGCAAAAAGTGCTATAATCATAGCACTTTTTTGCTAAAAATCAAGTGTCATGTCGACATTTAGAATATCCGGACAAAAGACGCTCAGCGGGAGCATTTCAGCCAATGCAGGCAAGAATGGACCAGTTGCCATTTTGTGTGCTGCGCTTATGATTCGCGGAACCGTCGTATTAAAGAATATGACGCGCGTAGAGGAGGTGAGCCGTATCTTAGAGATACTACAGAGTATCGGTGTTATGCATTCATGGAGTGATGAGTGTACGCTTGAGCTTCACACTGATGTTGATTTGCAGATGGATGCCATTGATAGAAAAAAATGTAAGATGGTGCGCTCGAGTTTACTTCTTTTGGGGGCGCTTGCGGCTCGAGAAAAGAGTTATAAGCTGTACAAATCTGGAGGATGCAAGCTTGGTGAGCGAACCGTGAAACCACACCTTTTTGCATTGAATAAACTTGGTGTTCATGTTGAATCAAAGGAAGAATACTATGGCGTGACAACAGCGCAGCTCAAGGGCACGAACATTGTTATGTATGAATCTGGGGATACTCCAACTGAAAATGCCATCATGGCAGCTGTCCTTGCTGAAGGTGAGACAACATTAAAGTTTGCATCAGCAAACTACATGGTTCAGGAAGTATGCCGCTTTCTCTCAAAGGCCGGAGCAAAAATTGAGGGGATTGGGAGCACGACACTGCATATTTCTGGCGTGACTGAGCTGCAGAGTGTGGAGTATGAATTGAGTCCTGACCCCATCGAAGCGTTTGCATGGATTTCACTTGCGTGCACTTCAAAAAATGAACTTACGATTAAAAATTGCGCGCTTGATTTTTTGGAACTTGAGCTTGAAAAGCTTTCAGTCATGGGGCAAACGTTTAGTATGCTCAATGAGCGAGTCAGTCCTGACAGTCATTTTAGAGTGGTCGATATTCGTATCACACCATCTCAGCTTGTCGCGTTGCCCGATAAAATATCACCACGTCCTTTTCCGGGGTTGAATATTGATAACCTGCCACTTTTTGTGCCGATTCTTACTCAGGCACAGGGGCGCACACTTGTCCACGATTGGATTTATGAGAATCGCGCGCTATACTATCTAGAACTTCAAAAATTTGGAGCAAAAGTGATGCTCCTTGATCCACATCGAGTGCTTGTCGAGGGACCAACAGCACTCATGGGTAATGAAGTCATTTGTCCGCCGGCAATTCGACCGGCGATGTCCGTACTTATCTGCATGCTTTCAGCAAGCGGTGATTCAATTTTGCGAAATGCCTATTGGATTGAGCGAGCATATACCGATTTAGTTCCACGCCTCTCTTCAATCGGCGCTCATATTGAGAGAATAGATGAAAAAGAATAAAGCGATGAAAAGATCATTATTTGGAGGATTAGCAGCTCTTGCACTCTTGGGTGCTTTTGCTGCTGGCCTTATTACTGGATCTGCCATGGATGTGTTGGATGCTGTGTTTGGTCAAGAAGATGTGGAAATACGCGAGGTCATTGATCTGTACGGCAAAACACGGTCTGAAAAAGTGAGCTTTGATCATTACTGGCACGTGTGGGACAAGATCCAAGACAAATATGCAGGTGGCGATGCGGATGATGTGTCTCTTTTCTATGGATCAATGCAGGGCCTGGTAAAGTCCCTTGATGATCCATATTCTGTTTTCCTCCCTCCACAACAAGCTGAAGATTTTGCAGATGGTCTTTCCGGAGCATTTGAAGGAATCGGTGCAGAAATAGGTATGAGAGATGAGGTGCTAACGGTGATCGCGCCATTACCTGAGACGCCTGCTATGCGTGCCGGGCTTAAGGCGCTTGATGTGATTTTGGCAATTGACGGTGATGACACAGAAGGTATCACCGTGGAAGAGGCAGTGACAAAAATACGTGGCCCGAAGGGGACTGAGGTTGCCCTCGGTGTTTTGCGTGAATCAACATCCGAAGTGCTTGATATCGTGATAACAAGAGATACCATAGATATTCCTGTAGTATCAGTAGAGATAGCTGATGAGGAAAAAGAAAGGGAAATTGATACGAAAGGTTTTGAATACATCCGCGTTGCGTATCTCAACGAGCAGACGTGGGAGCAATTTGATAAACAGGTGAAAGAGATTGTATTATCTTCCCCTGAAGGGATCATTTTTGACCTCAGGTCAAATCCTGGAGGATTTCTTGGTACTGCAGTCAGTATTGCTAGTGAGTGGATCCCAGAGGGAGTCATTTTGACGGAACGATTGGTGGATGATCAAGTGAGAGAGTATAGTGCTGAGGGGAATGCACGTCTTTCTAACATGAGGACTGTGGTTCTTGTCGACGGTGGATCGGCCAGTGGTGCTGAGATTATAGCTGGAGCACTTCAAGATTATGACAAGGCAACGGTTGTTGGTGAGCAGACATTTGGAAAGGGATCGGTACAGGATTTTGAAGTTCTTCCTGACGGTTCTGCTCTGAAACTGACAATCGCTAAGTGGTTTACCCCAGAGGGGAGACAAATCACCGACGAAGGTATCACACCTGATGCGATTCTTGAGGAAATGTTTACACAAAAAGAAGGTACTGACGGGAGCTCACCTGAACATTTCATTGACAATGGCTTAGAAAAGGCAATCCAGATTTTAGAGGGGCAGTCCATATGATTCGAGGAGAGGTAATCCATGGTGATAGCATTGGAAAGACTCAAGGGTGGCCAACAGCCAACATAGCGGTTGATCCAAAAAGAACTCAATTGAAGAGTGGCTGCTACGCGGGTAGAGCGCTCCTCGATGGGCAGCAGTACGACGCAGCTATCATTATTGCAAGTAAACCGTATAAAGTTGAAGTGTATTTACTTGATTACTCCGGACCTGATTTTTACGGAAAAGTACTCTCTGCCGAAGCGGTGCAAAAAGTAAGTGAAGTTATCAACGCAAAAGGGGATGAACTTCGAGCAAAAATAAAAGAGGATATCCGGCGTATTAAGCGTATCTTGCAAGATAGAAAATAATGTTTACTGGACTTATACAATCAATCGGCGCTGTGCACGATGTGGACAGAGAAGGACAAGGCATGCGCCTTGTCATTTTAGCTCCAGACATAGACGTACAGATAGGAGCAAGTGTGTGCGTCACAGGTGTTTGCCTTACGGTCTCAAAGAAAAATGATTTTTTGTATTCTTTTGATGTGCTTGACGTTACCACAGAGAAAACAACACTTGGAAAGCTCAAAATCGATGATCATCTAAATCTTGAGACTTCATTAAAAGTCGGCGATGAGCTTGGCGGTCATTTTGTGTATGGTCATGTGGATACCATGGTAGCGGTGAGTTCATCTAAAATAATGCATGATGATCTCATACTTTCCTTCAACATGCCGTCCACATTTCACGAGTGCATCGTAGCACAAGGATCAATTGCAATCGATGGAGTGAGCCTTACTATATCCGATGTTGATGAGAATATTTTTAGTGTCTCAATTATTCCTCATACTCGCTCAAAAACCACCTTGCGACATCTTAGTGTAGGTGATATGGTCAATGTTGAGATCGATATGCTCGCAAAATACGCATATCAAGTAATACGAAAGTAATATGAAAAAAGGTGTCAGCTTTAAAAAACTAGATGGGAGTGAGCTAAAAATCGGCATTGCAGTGAGCCGCTGGAATGCACACTACACTGAACCACTCTTGGAAAAATGTCTTGAGGGCCTCAAAGAGGCAGAGGTTAAAGAAGAGAATATTAAGGTGATTCGTGTACCGGGTTCGTACGAATTGCCATTTGCAGCACATCATCTCATAGATGAAGATATGGATGCTGTTATCTGCATAGGGGTTCTTATAAAAGGAGAAACCATGCACTTTGAATATATTAGTGATGCAGTATCTCGGGGGATAATGGATTTACAACTAAAAAAAGGTGTTCCCGTGGTATTTGGAGTGCTTACCTGTCTTACTGAAAAGCAGGCAGAGCAGCGCTCACTAGGCACTCATAACCATGCGAGGGAATGGGGCCTTTCGGCTGTAGAAATGGCTCATTTAGGATAGACAAAAAATAGCTAAAATAGGGCAAAAAATGGCGTTTAGTCTTGACAAACGCCTTTTTATATGCTATACTTTGCTGTCCGATATACCTCGGATATACGTTCTTTCAAGATACATTTGAGACAAGGGTCAGAAAAAGATCGCAGAAATACGGTTTTCTTCTGACCCCTGTCTCACCGGTAGGTCGCCAGTGAGACGAAGCGCACTTAGGAGGTGCTACAATGACCAAGGCAGAACTGATCGCTCTCGCTCGTACCCTCGTCCCCGCCGACCTCATGTCCGACGTCGAGCGGTCCCTCGCGGTTCCGCAGGTGGGCGAGTACCACTGTGAGGGGCCCTTCATGGACAGCCACCTGTCGCTCGTCCTGTCGGCCCTCACCAACGTCACCGACGGCAAGATCGACGAGCGGATCCCCGCACAGGTGCGGACCCTGATGACCGACGCGCTCCAGGCGCTCGGCCAGCAGGCCGCTCCGCTGTACGTGCTCCTGCACGACCTGGACAAGGCCACCTGCATGACCCTGGTGTACGCCGACGGCCGCAAGGTCCCGGTCACCTGGGAGGAGTGGACCTCCATGTTCCAGGGCGAGACCGGCGAGGAGCTCGTCGCCTTCTGCGACGACTCCCAGATCACGCAGATCTCGTACTACCAGGCCGGCGACAAGAAGACCGGACGCGCCGGCCGCATGCACGGCCCGGTGGCGGCCGGTCGGCTGAGCGGTCGTGATGATATCCCCGAGATCGTCGTCATGGCCATCGGCCAGCACGAGAAGTCGTTCACCTTCGGCACTCGCGGCGGCGTCAACATCCCGCTGATCGAGAAGCTCTTCAGCGGCAAGAGCGACGTCGAGATCGGCTTCGTGTTCGCGGTCAACTACGCCGACCAGATGGGCTCTCACCGGCCCAGCGGCGCGGCTGACCTCAGCAACCTGGTGCTCATGGCCCAGTCGTACGTCGCTCGGGCGCAGCACGAGGAGCTCTCGGAGCGGCTCGCGCAGACCGATCGGCTCAACGGCCAGAAGGTCAACAAGACGCTCGCGGCTCTGCACGACGCGACCGACGCGTTCCAGAACGAGGACGTCGACGGCGCCTACGAGCGGATCCTCGAGGAGTGCGGCCTGGCCCAGGTGACGGCCGAGCAGGTGCTCGAGGTGCTCCAGCCGGCCATCGCGGAAGGCCTCTCCCAGGACCTGGCGAGCCGGATCGCGGCCGAGGTCGCGGAGACGGGCGCCCCGAGCAGCGAGACGGGCAAGGCCGTCGGACGGTTCAACCGCCAGGTCCGGCCTGCACTGGCTGAGCTGCTCGGTTAGTACTGACGCCGACTACGGCGTCCAACGTGACAAAACACCCACGGGCAATGTGGGTTACATCTCAACCGGAGGACGATTGCCCCGTTCTCCCAGCCTCTTCTGACTGAGAGTCAGAACTGATGAGTCCATGTGATTGTATATGCAGGACGAAAGGCATTTTGCTCTTTACTTAGACACGACTTCGACATAGGGTTGGATATTCATGCCAGTAGCATTCATATCCAACCCTATGTCCCAAAGGCTAGTCAGCCGGGGATTTTCCGCATCATGGAGGTGCATAGTGAAGCTCGAACGTACGTACAAGACCGCAACCGGTGAGACCATCAACCTGAATGACGGCACCCTGGAGCACCTGCGGGCCCATCCCGAGGCCGGCGAGCTCCTCGGTGAGGCCATCGCTCTGGTCAAGATCGCTCCCGTCGCAACGTTCGTCATGCAGACCCTGGACATGGGCCGCATCATCGGCCACTCCGGGCTGATCGAGGCGCCCGAGGTCCGCCCGGACGAGACCGCCACCTTCGCTCTGCGCCTCGGCCGCGACATCCCGTCGCGCGTGGTGGTCGGCGTGGAGAAGCCGGAGACCGAACTGTTCACGGTCCTGGCCTACTACCACGCCGGCGACAAGCAGTGGAACCTCATCACGGGCTTCGCCGGACCGGGTGCTCCCAAGGAGCCGACCGACCGCTCCCTGGTCCATGGCAACGAGGCGGAGCTCAAGTTCTGGTGCCGTCACGCGCTGGTCCACGAGGAGGAGTGGGGCGAGCCGTTCGAGTCGACCTGGAACCAGGTCGTCGAGGACGCCATCGCCGCGCGGGCCGAGAAGTAGTTGGAGTCGTGTCATGTGTCCACTGGCCTGAGGGTCAGCGGGCGCTATAACTTCGGGGTCGCAGGTGTTTCATCCGCGGCCTCGCTCCAACTGACATCTTTACAGATTTAGAGATGTCTGAGGAAAAAACACCGCTATGCGGTGTTTTTTGCTACTTTCTATTTCTTCTTGTGAAGGATCCTCGTATGAGCCTATACGCGAGCCTTCCATCTTTATGTTTCATAGGGATGCCAATGTGGTTCTTGCATGTGCAAATGAGCTGAGGCATTTTCTTTTCACTATCGTAATTTCTTTCTATGTCATCCATAATTCTATTGAGATAGCACCATTTGAGCCATCCAGGACCGTCCTTTTGATAGGTGAAAATATGTGCTTTACACTGACTACACCTTATATCTGTTATTTTTGCTGTGCCACCTCGCTTCCGTAAGTAGGCATCTTTCTTGATTTTCATATACTTGACAGTATGTTGAATACATGGTTAACTACGTTACTTGGAATATGTAATTTTAGCTTAGAGACAAACATTTTGTTTGATTGAGGAATCCAGCAGAGTGTTCATCTCTAGGTATGAGATGTTCCGCTGGTCCGTGTGATACGGACATTTCGCTAGGAGGTGAGGTGATGACCAGAAGGATCACACCCAGCCAGATAAAGCAGCTTTCTCGAATCGCTGAGGACGCGATCGAGGAGCTTGTGATTAGCAAGATAGAAGCTCAGAGCGTCATTGAGCAGGGAGGGGTGATGCAGGAGCATCTTACCCATCTTTTGCTCCAGATCGGCTCGGGCGACACACCAAGTCAAGCGGCCGCTCGGGCCATCATGGGAACCAACTTCTACGGACTTCCTGAGGTGGTCAGGCATTTTGGGCAGGTGACGATCGAGCAGAGAGTTGTGCTGAGCCGGGTGCCTTTCTCCGAGCAGATCCTGAGGGACTGCGCTGACTCTCACGTGCTTTTCCTTGACATGGGACAGAGCATCGTTTCCATGGCGTATCAGTTCTCAAACTTCATGGGTCATATCTGGGAATCCGGTAGGCTCGCGCGCTATGGGTTTGCAACGAACACTGCGGCTCCGACATGGCGGCTGATCAGGAAGACAACCATTCCGCGGTCGGTCAACGTTGCGGTGCACCGTCAAGGAGAAGTGCTCCGCGAGCATGACATGATTCCGGGGCCTCGTGAGGTCTTCTGTCTGTGTCTTCTTCACCGGCTTGAAGGGCACGGTCGACTCATGAATCATCGATACGCGCTGTGCTATTCAGGATCGGATCGATCTGCCTTCAAGATTAGCGATCGGGAAACCCACCGTAGCAATGGCATCCACTTGCTTAGAGTGAATGTACATGCGGGTCACGATGACGCCGGAGTCGCTCCGACGGTGAAACCCGACGACTTCCATCCCGAGTAGGCGCTAAGTCTACCCGGTTTCCTCTCTTTCAAGGGCGCCAAGCACACCAGCTGGCGCTCTTCATCATTTCTGGACTATAGTCTCTCTATCCAGTGTCTATCAACTTCTACTTCAAGTTCTAAAAATACCTTTTTGTTGAGTGCCTGCTCGAGTTCCTTTCGTGCCATTTGTCCGATTTCCTTAATCTTTGCACCTTTTTTCCCAATAATTACTTTTTTGTATTTTTCATCATCTGTCAGGATGCGCGCTTTGATAACGAAAATATCGTCTTTTTCCTTGATCTCATCTGCCTCGACTGCTATTGAGTAGGGAATTTCTTTGTCGAGTACAGAAAAGGTTTTTTCTCTGATAAGTTCAGAGACCCAGAAATATTCATCTGTGTTGGTTAGCTGTCCTTCAGGATACATATCCGGCTCTTCTTCAGTATCAGGGAGAAGCTCGATCACCTTTTCTCTGAGTGGTTGAATATGGCGGGCGCGGAGCGCAGAGAGAGAAAGTACTGCATCAAAACTATCCTCCCACTGCATATAACTTTCCTGATGTTTCCTTTGCTTAATGTGAAGATCGCTTTTGTTGATAACCAGGATTTTAGGTATATCAAGGTGTCTAATGAGTCCGTATGTGTACTTTTCCTCGTCGCCAATTTCTCGCGTAGGGTCTACAACGTAGATGATGATATCAACACCTTCGAGAGCTTCTTTTGCTTTTTCTATAAGTTTACCGGTGAGCCTACTTTTTTTATGTTTAAAAATTCCAGGGGTATCAATGAACACTGCCTGGCCTTGAGGAGTGTTCACTACACCATGGATTACATCCCTGGTCATTTGTGCTTTAAAGCTGGTTGCAGCGATTTTTGTGCCAACCAGGGTGTTTAAAAGCGTAGATTTTCCAACATTGGACCTCCCTATGAGTATTGCAAAACCTTGTTTTTTCATATAATCTATGTACGGAGAGGGTATTTTAGCTAGTTCTTGCGAAAAAATCAAGTATCGTGTAGAGTATGGGTAGAAAGAAACAAAAGAAAAGTAA
>CAZCAB010000014.1:0-17467 GCA_964496615.1 uncultured Gammaproteobacteria bacterium
CATCCGCGATCATGTGGATATCCTGTTCGCCAACGAGGTGGAGGTCACCGCCCTGCCTATACGTATCTACAGAAAACTACGAGCCTCAAGAAACAATCGTGCTAACTCATAACATATGATGACAGATCTACAAAAAAAGAAAATTCTCTTTATATCACTCTTTCTTGTATTTGTGATTATCATTGGATACATCCTGTACGCTGTTTTTTTCAAAGACGATGCGCCTCCAAGCCCGTATCCAATTGATTCACAAGAGCAAGTGGACGGACAATTTCCTGATATTGGTTCAACAGGACTACCAAGCGCAGATATCTCCACTGGACGCGTTTCTGAAGAAGAGCTTGCATTGCTTCCGTCAGTAAGAGAAAGAGGTGTGCAAGATAAAGCTCTGATAACGAGAAGAATTGAAGCCGCAGTCAAAGATCCGTCTCCTACGAAAAGTGGCGCAACTAACTTTTACAATACCAGTGATGGTAAATTCTACAGTGCAGATGGGAGTGGTACTGTGAGAGAACTTTCAGACAAAGTATTTTTTAATGTTGAAAAGGTGACCTGGTCACCTAAAACTACTGAAAGTATTATTGAATATCCTGATGGATCAAACATTTATTATAATTTTGAGACTAAAAGACAAGTAACGCTGCCCAAACATTGGGATGACTTTAACTTTGCCCCCCAGGGTGATCGTATTGCAGCAAAAAGTATTGCACTTGCTCCTGAAAACAGATGGCTTATCACCAGTAATCCTGATGGTTCAGGTATCAAGCTTGTTGAAGCAATGGGTCAAAACGAAAAACGCGTTATTGTTGACTGGTCACCAAACAACCAAGTCGTTGCGCTCTCACGAACAGGCGCACCACTTGGTACTGACAGACAGGAAATTATTCTTATAGGACACAATAAGGAAAACTTTAAATCACTCGTGGTGGAGGGGCGGGGTCTTGAAACGCAGTGGTCACCAAGTGGGAAAAAGCTACTCCACAGTGTGTACAATGCAAGAAATCAGTTTAAACCAGAACTATGGGTGGTCAATGCGAGCGGCGGCTCCATTGGAGATAACAGAAAACTTCTGAACGTAAACACATGGGCAAGCAAGTGTGCGATGGCCGATGATCGATTTGTCTATTGTGGAGTCCCTGAGTCTCTCGATGTCGGTGCAGGTTTTGCGCCGAGTCTTGCTGACTCAACCCCGGATCGAATCATCAGAATTGATACCAGCACCGGTGTGAAGACCGATTTAGAACTCGATGATTTTCACGTTGTTGAGCAAATGTTTGTCAGCGACGATGGCAGTAAAATCATGTTTACGGACAAAACACAAATCGGTATTTTTGAAATCCCACTCAAATGATCAAAACGAAACATATTCTCTTCATCTTTCTACCGGCGCTTCTTGTGGTTACTGCCACGTTCTTTATACGAGCAATTCAATACGAACCGCTGTTTCCTGAACAACAAGACAGTACTGACCAGGGCTTTGCAGTCCCAATCTTCCCTGAAGATCCAGTTATTGGTGAAAGATCAGCACCAATTACCCTTATTGCTTTTGAGGATCTTGGATGTGACGCATGTCGGCACCAAGATCGTATACTCGAAGATGTCATGCAAAGACATCCAGGAAAGATTAAGCTCATATGGAAATCTTTTCCCGTGACGCGATTTCCCATTAACAGTGAGAATGCTCACCTTCATGCATTCTGTGCACACGACCAAAACAAATTTGAAGCATTCAAGGAATTTGCATTTGTAAATAGCAGTAACCTTAATCAGCAAACGCTTGGTATCATTGCACAAGAGGTCGATCTGAATGAGCGAAAACAGAACAGTTGTCTTGAAAGTGACCGTCCTCAAGCATATCTTGCTCGGAACAAACAACTTGCAACGCTTTTAAATATCGGGTCAGTACCAACGTTTTTCCTGGAAAATAAACAGATACCTGCACCACAGACCGCTGAGGGATGGATTGCGCTTTTGAATCTATAAGTATGAAAATAAAGAGAACTATCATCGTTACACTTGTCTTAGCGTTTTTTGTGTTTCCTCAAACAGCGAATGCGCAGGTGTTTGTGGGTAAACCGCTTACAGAGGATGAGATTAAAGAAATGATTCATAAACCGCAACCGCGCGTCAGTATCCCTGGACTTCAATTCTCAGATCCCAAAATTACTGTAGAGAAAAGTGGCGCAGTGCTTTTGAGCGTTCCATTTCTTGGACAATTTATTGCAGCCGTGTACCGATACGCACTTGTCACCGCAGGAATTTTTGCCGTCGTCATGATCATCATTGCCGGAATCCAATGGACAATATCAGCAGGAAATCAAGAAATTGTGACAAAGGCACGAAAAAAAATTGGGCATGCACTGCTCGGACTTTTTCTTCTTTCGATATCCTACACTATTTTGTATCTCGTCAATCCGAATCTAGTTATCATCGATGACATAAGTATTGGATTTATCGCTCCCAGGGACATTGAAACAATTGTTCTACCTGATAAAACAATCCTACTTTTTGGTCCGGGAAGCATCACCGGCCCAATCAAGAAAGATACATTTGATCATATATTCAAAGGATTTGGAAACGCACTTGGTATCAATTACGGAGTCCTCAAAGGAATAGCGCGAGTAGAATCGAACCTCAAACCGCTCGTGAAACACCCACGAACAGGGTATGCAGGACTTTTCCAAACAAAGGAAGGGAATTGCCAGGATACTATTCGAAAATATAAGGATTGGCACGCGCGCTGTTCTGATATTCTTAACCCATGGGTTAATACCGCAGTCGGAGCAGTTATGACAAAAAATTCGCTGAGGCGTATAGAAAAAGAATGTGGCTCATCAATATCAGCCAAAAGTGCAGCCGCGCTCATCTACCTGGGTCACAACAGTGGACCTGGTAACCTCAAACGAATGGTCAAAGTAGAAAGAGGGTGCCCTCCGCCAAGTGAAAGCGACGAGAATCAACAAAAGAGAATCACGAGGGCGCTTATAAAGTCATGGGAACATTATGGCAAGGGAGAAAGCTTCGCAGTGCCACGCGCAAAGTACGCTCACGGGAAAGCCACAGACGCAATATTAGTAGAGGTCGCCAAGACACTCGGCAAAGCAAAGGATGCTGTGACGTTCACAGACCTTAAAGATGTTGCAGTAAACGGAGCAGCCCCAAATCCATTTGATAACCCACCGCCATCAACAATTAGCCCCGCCCTTATTGGAGTAGATCCAAACCTTTCTCACGGCGATATCAGCTGTTCTTCCGCATACGACGGACAAAAAGTTCTCGTTCTGGGAGACAGTATCACTGCTGCAGACAAATCATATTTTGATAGAATAAGTTCAAACTGCCCTCGAATGCTTTTTGCCAAAAAAGCAGAGCGAGGGAGATCAACCACATGGATGTATAATGAAATCAAAGATATTGATCTGAGAGCTGAGGGATACAGTCATCTTGTCGTGCTCGGTGGAATAAATAACATCCTGCCATCTGTAGCGCTCAAGAGAAGCTTGACTCAGATATATGATAAGGGAAAAACAGATGGACTACGCGTTATTGCAGTCACCATTGGACCAGCAGAAGGATGGGGGTCCTGGACTCCTAATTGGCAAGTAAGCATTACTGAAGTGAACAACTGGATGAAGGCGCAGCGTGGTGGAAATGTCGATCTTGTTGTTGATTGGAATGCTGTAGCACGAAGAGAAGATAATGCATCAATTCTCAAGGACTCATACGATAGCGGAGATCATCTGCATCCGAATCCCAAAGGTCAAGAACGGCTTGCTATCGAGATTACGCGAACCGCATTTCGCTAAATCGCTTTCATGAAAAAGAATTTTCTTAACACCTACTATCAGCACAAAAAGATGATCCTTATCTTTTTGTGCTTTTTATCTTCCCTGGCGCTACCATCAATTACCGAGGCAATACGACCATCCTTAGGAGGTGTCCGTCACAAAGTAAAAGTTGTCAGTTACAATATCCAAGGGGGATGCACTGCTCCCATGGATGAAGGACGCTATGATCTTGCTGGCACTATCAATGTGCTCAGACGCAATAGCGCCGATGTGATTTTACTGCAAGAAGTATCAAATACAAAAACGAGAAAAGGGAGTTGTACGCAAGATCTAAGAGAAAAACAGGCAAAAACCATTGCTGACGCTCTTGGGATGAAGTATCACTATTATGCAGGACTTGCGCTTCTTACGAAATTTGAAATTCTCAATTCCGAAAATGCAGTCTACGCCGACAAAAAACTCAGTAAAAAATACAGGACGAAATCACGATTAAAAAATAAAGACGATTTTGAATTTATCGTCTTTAATACGCATCTTGAGAGGTGGGATGCAGCAACGCGAAAAAAACAGCTTATCGAGCTCAGGGAGATCATCCATGAACCCACTGAACCGGTTATTGTTGGAGGTGATTTGAATGAATGCGACCCCGATGTTTCGAGTGATTATTTTGGAGACTTCTCGACTCCGATTTCAGGTCATCCCACATTTACCTCGGCTATACCTGCTTCAGCCGCCACGATTACAAAACTGGTTAATTCATCTGGATGTGGTATCAGACCTGATAACATACAAGAGCGGCTCGATTATCTGTTTGCAAACACAAAATTTTGGGCTTCGGAAAGAGGAAGTATCGACTCTGCTGCAGGAACTGCGTCAGATCACTTTCCCATAGTTGGTGAGTTTGTTTCCAAAGATGTTCCTAAATCAGATGCGGGAACCACGCTTACTCCGGAAGAAATCAAGGATACATTGGTTGTCCCTCAACCACGAATCAACATTCCTGGATTGTCTTTTTCAGGAAAAGACAGACTGAGCGTTCTTTCAGAAGATGGTGATATCTATTTAAGTCTCCCCTTCTTAGGAGAATATATATCTGCCGTATACCGATATGCCGTGATTGTCGGGAGTATTCTTGCGGTCGTTATGATCATCATTGCCGGAATTCAATGGACAGTGTCTGGAGGAAATGCCGAAATGATTACACGCGCGAGAAAAAGAATTGGTACCGCACTTCTTGGTCTGATGCTTCTTGTTATCTCCTATACTATTTTGTATCTCGTCAATCCGAACTTAGTCTCAATTAGGAATATCCAACTTCTCTACACAAAGGGAATTCCTCTCTCTGAGGTCGTGAGTCTTGATTTCATGACCGGTGACAGTTCTTCAACAGAAAGGCGGTCAGGTGAAGCTGGACCAGGCGGAACGAGTACAAAAGTTGACTGTAAATCCACCCCAAGCACTCCATCTGGCATAGGTGAACATGACTTCCTAGGAGACCTTGATTGTAATACAAAAAAAGCACGAAAATCACTTAATGACATTAAGTACATCGTGCTCCATGAAAGTGGAAGCGCAAAAAAAACCGTCCGCTACTGGCGCAGCGCATGTAGAAATGGGACTAAATGTGTTGGTTCTCATTACATCATCGATCGCGATGGAACCATATATCAAACCATGGGTGAACTTAAGATTGCCATACATACGCCCGGAAACTGGAATAATGCCTCCATCGGAATCGATCTTGCTACAAATGTACCAGGTGACAGACCTCCTCATGAATGCATGAAATGTAAAAAACATGGAGAGTGCTGGAGCTTTGGTAAAAAGACTGGTCCCCCGGAAAGAAGACGAAGGCGTCTCAAAACAAGAAATACGACTGATGATGTAAACAAGGCAAAAGATAGCTGTATTGTCACGTACACCGAAGCACAGTACACCGCCTTGAATCTCCTTATCAATTCCATCGTGAGTAGGACTGGAGTTGTCAAGGATTCAAAACATATTCGAACCCATTGTAACACAGCAGCTAATCATGGTGATCCACGAAATTTTGATTGGTCAAAAATCGGCTTGAGTCCCTACGAAAGTGACAAAACAAAGTGTGAATTTTTTCCAAAGCATCAAAACAGACTCAATCCTGTCGCTGATAAAATATTCAAGTAGCTATTCCAAATGGACGGCGTGCTCCCATGCCCTAACCCTTTCTCGCAAGGTTGGGAATGCATCAAAATCAATATCTCGCGCCAACGCGCGAGCTTTTTGTATCAGCTCGGTGTCTGCTAGACTTGCAAACCTGAGCGGAACAGCTCCACTCTGAGCAGTTCCGTAGACGTCGCCCGGTCCACGTCTCTTTAGATCATACTCTGCGAGTGAAAAACCGTTTGTATTTTTTTCGAAAAAAGAAAGCCGCTCTACCACCTCCTCGACATCTGAATCAGTAAAAACAAAACAATACGATTGATGATCCGAGCGGCCGACCCGACCACGAAATTGATGAAGTTGCGCCAGCCCAAAGCGCTCTGCGTCTTCTATCATCATCACTGTTGCGTTTGGAATGTTTACACCGACCTCAATAACTGATGTGGAAACCAACATATCTATGCCCCCTTTTTTAAATGATTCCATCACCTCATCTTTATCACTCTTCTTCATTTTTCCATGAAGATACGCGATGCGAAAATCAGGAAAAATTTCTTTTGAGAGCTTTTCATATTCAGTCAAAACTGACTTTTTCTCTGTCACTTCTTCGCCATCTTCACCAATACGCGCGCAAACAACAAACCCTTGCCGCCCTCTTTTCATCTGCTGAGCAATAAATTGGTATGCTTTTTCTCTATGAACACACTCAACGAAACGTGTTTTGATGATTTTTCTGCCTGGCGGCATTTGTTTGATGATGGATATATCAAGATCACCATACAATGTAAGCGCAAGAGAACGCGGTATGGGTGTCGCGCTCATGCTTAGAAAATGAGGTGCAGTGCTGGCATCACCAGACTTTTCTCTGAGTATCTTTCTTTGCTCAACTCCAAATCGGTGCTGCTCATCTACAATCGTAAGTCCTAAATCGTCAAAATGTACTGCATCGTTTAAAAGTGCGTGTGTCCCGATGACAACAGGAACCTCGCCACATTCGATACGGTCTCTGAGCTCAGCGCGCTTTTTTGATTTTGCTGAATGCGAACTTGGAAATGGATTAATACACTCTTTCCCTGTAAAAAGAGCCACCGGAACCTCATCCCCCAAAAGCTGTTTAGCGGATTCATAATGTTGTTTTGCAAGTATCTCTGTGGGTGCCATCATGACACTTTGCTTGTTAGATAAAAAGGCATTATACATGCTCAGTGCCGCGACCACGGTTTTTCCAGAACCGACGTTGCCTTCAAGGAGTCTGTTCATTGGTTCTGCTTTTTGGCAATCTTGTATGATATCCCATGCAGCGATTTTTTGATCTTTGGTAAGCTCAAATGGAAGATCCGATACAAATGCCTTCACTTTTTCCTGATTGAACGATATGCGAGGAGCAGTATATCGTTTCTGTGACTGGCGGATCATCTCTGCTCGAAGTTGGAGTACAAAGAGTTCATCAAACTTTAAACGCGCTTGTGCAAATGATAACTCTGCATCGGTTTCAGGAAAATGAATAAATCTCAACGCCTCGGATAGCCCCATAACATCGACCTGGTCTCGCACGTCATCAGGAAGCCATTCTGAAATTTCATCAACAACATCCATTGCCTGTTTGATGAAAAAACGCATCTGCTTATGAGTGATGCCTTTCGTAAGCCCATACAACGGAACAATTCTCGCTGTGTGGGTTGTTGATGTCCCATGACCCTTTGCTTTTTCGTATGTCGGATTATTCATTACATTACCGAGCATATCCGCCTTGACCTTGCCCGACAAAAAAACTTCGTCTCCGACCTTGAGCACCCGTGTTATATATGGCGAGCCAAACCAAATAACACGCAACTGATCTGTTTGATCAGCCACGATAGCCTCAGTGATATAGGTACGCCTTTTAAAACTTCTTTTGCGCCCAATAAGCTCGACCTTACCTCGAATCGTTGTCTGATCCCCCTCTTGTAGAGCAGAGATATCCGTAATCTGACTATAATCTTCATAACGCACAGGGTAATACAAAAGAAGGTCAGCTATCGTCTGAATCCCTAATCTTTTAAAAGCGGCAGCACACTTGTTGGCAAACTTCAGTGTTGTAACGGAATCATGGATATTCATGAGTCAATTGTAGCATATTCCGAGTTTTTGTCTTATCAGACAAAACAACGACATAGTGATGTCGCTGTTTAAATGTGCCCTCACCAGGAATCGAACCTAGACCGGCGGCTCCGCAAGCCGCTGTTCTATCCATTAAACTATGAGGGCATATAAAGCGAGCGCAGTATATACCAAAAAAAATAAGACGTCAATAATGACGTCTTCCCATATCTATTACATAGTCTAGTGCATTTTCCACCGTCTGGCGAACATGTCAGAAAATGGCTCCTCTTCCTTTTCTAGATCCTCTGACAAATGTCCTCTCAAAGACTGGCGGACTTCATTTGGATTTATTTCCTCCAGAGGAATCCGAAGTGTGGGTCTCCACGCGCTTCTCGGTTCAATAAAAAGCTGCTTTACATCTGGCGGCTCATAGATGATATAGAAATCTTTCAGCTCAGTATACGGATAGAATCTATTGTTAACAATAACACCCAAATCAGTCACGCTAAAAGGGAGTTGAACAGGGTCTCTGTGAGATTGCAAGAAAAGAATGATCGCAAAGAGAATAATGATGAGCGCAAAAAGAAAATTGCCGCTAAGCATACCAAAAATCACCAGTGCGATACCAATTGGAATCATAAAAATATACCACATACGCGGTCGGTCATGCTGCTCGTACTCACGTATTTTCCATGTATGTAATATGGATCCAGTATGCGTTGTTTTTCCTACATTTTGGGGCATAGTACGCACAGTATAGCATATCAAATCAAGAAGCAACAATACATTGCCAAAAAAGCCTCTTTTCCATATAATGCAGGTGTATGAGAGAAGAACATAATGAATTTCACAGTCGCAAACTACCTGACCACAGACCAATCCACCGGCGGCGGCGCCGGTGGCCATTTTTTGTATTACTGGGTATCCCACTTCTTTTTTTAATGCTCATAGTGCTTGCAAGGCCAAATGCCCCTCAAAATCCAGAGGGGTATGATCCTATCACACTTGAGCCAAAGGAGCCTGAGGGCATTATAAAAAAGATCGGCTACTTCGTCATGAAAAAAGAGGTGCAGCTGAGAGGTATGCGCGACGATCGTATCAATGTCCTTTTACTCGGCATGGGTGGCCTTGGTCATGATGGACCGTATCTGACCGATACCATTATCATCGCAAGCATTCAGCCAAGTACCGGAAATGTGGCTCTGATCTCAGTCCCTCGTGATTTGGGTGTTAAAATACCAAAAGTGGGAATGCAAAAAATCAATCATGCGAATCATTATGGTGAAATGCAAAAAAGTGACTGGGGTGGTGCATTTGCAACGAAAATTATTGAAGATACCTTTGATCTTGATATTCCATACTATGTTCGAGTCGACTTTCAGGCATTTGAGGATATCATCAACGAAGTTGGTGGCGTGACTATTGATGTTGATCGATCATTTACTGACACTGAATACCCGGCTGGGGTAAACAAGTATCAAGTAGTATCTTTCAAAAAAGGAATCGAACGCATGGATGGCAAACGAGCGCTCACCTTTGCCAGGTCGCGACACGGGAACAACGGCGAAGGATCTGACTTCGCCCGATCAAAAAGACAACAAAAAATCCTCCTTGCACTCAAGGAAAAAATGTTCTCTTTTGAAACACTGACAAATCCTCTTCGGATAAAGCGTGTGATGGATGCTGTTGAAAAACATATGACGACAAACATGTCTTTTGCAGAAATCATGTCATTTGTAAGACTCATCAAGAATCTCAACGTCGCAGAAATAAACACACTGGTACTTGATAATAGCACCGATGGGTTCCTTAAAAGTGGTGTCACCAGCATTGGTGCATACATCTTGACTCCAAAACAAGGATCATTCAATCACATCAATTCGGAAATTGAACATATTTTTGACTCAGACTACGCATATACCACGCCAGCGGAATTGAGCGCACCAGAGCAAGTCGATGTGCCGCATGTAGCATTAGATGGTATACTGATCGAAATACAAAACGGTACATGGCGAGCCGGTCTTGCGGCACGCGTGAAGGCACGCGTTGAAGATGAAAATCTCGTGGTAGGTAAAATTGGAAACTCACGTATTGATAGTAAGCCGATACTCACATCAGGAATCTACACCGTATCACAAAAAGATGGTATCGACGTTGCGCTCAGTGAGCTGCAGGCACAACTTCATTTACCCATTAAGGAGATAGTGTCCTCAGGAGCTGCAACAACGAGCCCTCAAACTGATATACTCGTAATTCTTGGTGATGATTTTGAAGAATAACTATGGCAACCCCAGCACAAAAACCTGATCAAAACCTTCCGACTGTCGTGCTCGTAGGAAGAGCAAATGTTGGAAAATCAACACTTTTTAATACGCTTATTGAAGATCACAAAGCGCTGGTTTCTGATATTGCAGGAACAACGAGAACGAACAATGAAGGGGTTATCCTCTGGCGTGGTAAATATGTTCATGTAATTGACACTGGAGGTCTTGATAGTATCGCTCACAAGGAAACTGAGCAGTTTGACGAGGAAATCCAAGGACAAGCAGAGCTAGCCCTTGCTTCTGCTGATCTTGTTCTGTTTGTAACCGATGTAAAAGGAGATATTTTGCCTCAAGAAAAAAAATTGGCAAAAACGCTCAAAAAGGAAAAAAATGGTCCTGCAATTCTCCTTGTCGCGAACAAAACGGATAGCACAAAAATCCTTAATGCTGCTCCGCTGAAAGAACTCTCTCGACTTGCGCTTGGTGAACCGCACTTTATATCCGCGGCAAATGGAAGAGGTGTGGGAGATTTGCTTGATGTTGTCTATAAGCACCTCCAGAAAGGGAAAGTGCGACCGAAAATACATTCTCAAAAACAGATGGATGAAATACGGGTGAGTCTTGTTGGAAAGCCAAACGTAGGCAAATCATCTCTGTTTAACAAACTCATCGGTGAAGACAAAGTAATTGTAAGTCCAGTGGCTCATACAACGAGAGAATCTTTCGATACACGTGTCGTATATGAGCGTGGAAAGAAGAAACGCGCAATAACATTTGTAGACACCGCTGGTATACGGAGAAAAGCTAAAGTGAAAGGAAATTTGGAGCGCGGTGGTATTCAGAAAAGTCTTAAGAGTATTGAAAAATCACAGATCGTCCTTATCGTTATTGATGGGAGCGAGCCAATCTCTTCACAAGATCTGCAGCTTGGTGGTCTAGTTGAAAAGAGATCAAAATCCGTCATAATTCTTGTGAATAAATGGGACCTTGCAGAAGATAACAGCCAAGAAAACAGAAGTCATGTCGAGGCAGTCGTCAGATCTCATTTTCCACATCTCAAATTCGCACCAATTCTATTTGTCAGCGGAAAAACAGGATATCGCGTCCATAATATCTTTCCACTGCTCTTGCAAGTAGCTCAGGGGCGAAGCACGGAAATCCCAAGACGAACGATTGATAGATTTTTAGATCGTATCACGAAAGAACATCTCCCCTCTCGTGGGAAAGGAACGCGCTTTCCGAAGATACTTGGTATGAAGCAAGTTACAAGCAATCCACCCATCTTTGAACTCTTCATCAAATCCAAAACATCACTTCATAGATCATACCTGCGATATATTGAGAATAAACTGAGAGAATACTATGACTTTACGGGAACACCCATTGTTATCAAAATTACTAAAATGAGACGATAGTATGAAGCTTGTTGTTGGTCTTGGCAATCCGGGGAAAAAATATCTTAAAACGCGCCACAACGTGGGCTTTATGATTGTCGACTCACTGAGAGATGCACTCAGTACTGATCTATCTCTTTGGAAGAAAAGCACGAAGTTTAATGCTGAAATTGCTGACGGGCAGTATAAAGGGGAAAAAATTCTTCTTGCAAAACCCATGACATTCATGAATCATTCAGGGCAATCAGTGCAGCTCCTCAAGCAATACTATAAAGTGAACCTCGAGGATATTATAGTGCTGCATGATGACAAAGACATCATGCTTGGTGAAATTAAAGTACACACGGATCGTGGTGATGCGGGTCACAACGGTATCAAGTCTATTATTGAACATATAGGGTCAAAAAAATTTACACGTGTGCGTGTGGGAGTAAAAAACGAGAACAAACGGGCAATGGAAGATACTGCACAGTTTGTACTCAATAAATTTTCGCTCCTTGAGAGAAAAGCAATGAAAAAAACAATTGAAAACGCACGAGAACACGTTATGTCACTCCTCTAAACACATGTCATGCACAAAATCACCATTGCCGATACGCGCTATCCTCCCATACTCAAACAGATTGCTGATCCACCACAGCATCTTTTTTTGAGAGGAGAACTCATTGCATCTGCTATCTGTATTGCAGTGGTGGGCCCTCGTCAACACAGTGCGTACGGTGCAAAAGTTACTGAAAAACTGGTCTATGCCATTGCTAAAGCTGGCGTCACTATTGTAAGCGGACTTGCACGCGGGATAGATGGAATCGCACACCAGGCCGCTCTTCAGGCCAAGGGAAAGACAGTTGCAGTACTTGGGTCCGGATGTGATGATGAATCAATATATCCAAAGGAGCATGTCCCACTCGCCCACAGTATTCTTTCATCAGGCGGAGCACTCATCTCGGAGTACCAACCAGGAAGTAGTCCAACAAAACTAACATTCCCCGCACGAAATCGAATCATTGCGGGCATGGCGAAAGCAACCCTCGTCATTGAGGCTGCGCAGAGATCCGGATCACTGATTACAGCAAGATGTGCACTGGACTACGACAGAGATGTGCTTGCCGTTCCGCAAAACATAGATTCACCGACAGCGAGGGGTGTAAATGAACTCATACGTATGGGCGCATATCCCGTAACCAGCCCACGCGATGTCCTTTTTCACCTGGGACTACACTCTTGACTTGTTGACCTAAAATGAGTAAGGTTGTCGCATGAAAACTGCACTTATCACCGGAGCCGCGAAAGGGCTCGGTGCACATCTGAGCAGCGCACTCTCAGAAGCTGGATACTCCGTTATTCTGCATTATTTTGGTAGTGAAAAAGAAGCTCAAGCACTGGGAGAAAAAGTCACTGCCAAAAGGATCGTACAAGCTGACTTGACCGATCTATCAGCAGTAAAAAATATGTTTCAGGAAATTGGAAATGTGGATGTCCTCATTAATAATGTCGGTGATTTTATCTGGCAACCACTTCTTGAAACAAAGGAAGAGAATTTTGATTACTGTATACAAAATAATCTCAATAGCGCGTGGTACTGCATGAAACAAGCGCTCCCGGCAATGCGGCAAAATGGATGGGGACGTATCATCAATTTCGGTTGTGTCAATTGTGATCAATTATCAATCCGTCCTCACACAACACCATACTATATTGCAAAAACCGGACTGCTCATGACCAGCCGAGAGCTTGCGCGAGAATTGAGTGATACGAATATCACCATCAACATGATCTCTCCTGGTGTTCTTCCAACCGGACATAGCGCGACCGATCCTGAGGTTGTCACGGTACCGTTTGACGCTATTGCAAAAGCCATGTTATTCTTGATTTCAGATAATTCATCACATATTAATGGTGCCAACTTGGAGGTCTCAAGCGGATGGCGCCCATTCTAACCATATATGAATAAAGAACAAAGGAAATTTTTCCTTTTTATCGTGCTTTTCGCACTTCTTGGCTTTGCGGCCATGCAGGTTCCGTTTAGTAAGTTGGTTGGCGCAGAAAACATGCGCTTTTCTCTTTTTGACTTCTACGGCCCTATTGCTGGGGGATTTATCGGCTCACTCTGGGGACTTCTCACTGTTGCGCTCATGCAACTTATTAGCTGGGGGGTAAACGGATTCAGTCTCGAGACAACCGCGCTTATCAGACTCCTTCCGATGCTTTTTGCAGTACTCTATTTTGCAAAAAAATCAACAAAATACACACTTATCGTCCCAGCTCTTGCAATGATCGCATTTTGGGCGCATCCGGAAGGTCGAGCTGCTTGGTACTTTGCTTTCTACTGGCTCATCCCATTTGTGGCGTATTTTTTTGCAGACAAATATCTATTTGCGCGAGCACTCGGCGCCACCTTTACACAGCATAGCGTTGGCGGCGCACTATGGCTCTGGGCACTCAACATGAAGGCCGAGCTCTGGCTCTCCCTTATCCCTATTGTATGGAAAGAGCGTGTCCTCATGGCAATTGGTATCACGGTCACCTACATTCTCTTCAACTACCTCATGAGCTACCTGACTGAAAAGACAAAACTGAAACTTCCATTCGTCACGCTCAACCCAAAATACAGCGTCAAATAACATCAAGCCCCGGACATCCGGGGCTTTCGCTCTTATGCCCCTTTCATACCATCAGGCGGAACAATACCTTCTCTCTCTTTCGAACATTCCTCGAAAGGAATACATGAAAAATCCAAAGGACTGCGCTGTATATCTCAAGCGTCTGCAATTCTTTTTGAATCTCCTTGGAAATCCAGAGAGAAAAATCCCTCAGTATATCCATGTGACAGGCACAAGCGGAAAAGGATCTGTTGTGAACTATCTCCACCACATTCTTACTGAATCGGGAAAGAAAGTGGGCTCTCTCAGCTCCCCTCATCCAACATATATCACAGAGCGTTGGAAAATACGCAATCGCGTGATGCCGAAAAAAGAATTTGTATCGCTCGTCCAAAAAATACGACCAATCCTTGATACGTACATAGCGAAAACACCATACGACATGATTTCATATGGTGAACTCATGACTGCTATGGGTCTTTTGTATTTTGCAGAAAAAAAGGTGCAGTGGGTAATCCTGGAAGTCGGTTGTGGTGGCAGATATGATGCAACGAACATCATTCCCAAAAAAGATATTGCCGTCATCACAAACATTGGTCTTGATCATGTTGGCCTTCTGGGTAACACAAAAAAAGAGATTGCGTATGAGAAAGCTGGAATCATTACAAAAAAAGCAGCGGTGTTTAGTGCGGAAAAAAATAAAGAGATTCTGAAAGTTATACGGCGCGCATGTAAAAAAAATAATGCACCTCTCTTTCATGCTCCAAGCAGTAAAATATCCCACGTATCAATATCACTTGAAGGCACCTCCTTTACCTACAATGGTCACACCTACACAACGTCGGCCATTGGTCATCACCAGGCAAAAAATGCAGCACTCGCCATTGATATCACCACGCATCTCAACATACCGCACAAGCATATTCAAGCAGGCATACAAAAAACTGCGCAAGAGGTACGATGTGAGGTTCGCACACAAAAACCTATCATTATCGTTGATACTGCGCACAACCCTGACAAAATGAAAACAACGGTGCGCAGCATGCAAGAAATTCGAGGAAACAAACAAATACATCTCGTGGTCGGTTTTTCAGAAAATAAGCAAGTACGAAAAATGGTTGCTCAGTTATCTTTACTCGAACCAAAGAGTATTGCCTGCACACGAAATACTATCAATCCATTCAGGCGAGTTTCTGATCCGCATATGCTCACTTCACTGTTTAACAAAAGCTGTCCAAGCGCTCAGATAGCTACTTTTCTTGACCCAAATAGCGCTCTTCTTTTCGCAAAAAAAAGACAGAGCAAAAATGACATTATACTGATTACTGGATCAACGTTTCTCGGAGGAGAACTCAGGGAGCGAGCATCGGCAAGTTGACAAAGTCCTTACTTATCCTTATGCTGGTATGCATATGTCAAAGACCCTCGTTATTGTAGAGAGCCCGACAAAGGCAAAAACGATCTCAAAATTTCTCGGCAAAGACTTCCAGGTGGAGTCGTCTTTTGGACATCTGAGAGATCTGCCAAAAAGTAAGATGGGGGTTGATATTGAGGGCGGTACGTTTGAACCGACGTATACAACGTCTCGTGACAGGAGCAAACAAGTAAAAAAACTGAAAGACGCAGCAAAGAAAAGCGACCGTGTTATTTTCGCAACTGATGAAGATAGAGAGGGAGAGGCAATTTCGTGGCACCTCGCACATATCCTTAAAATTGATCCGGATAAAGCAGAGCGTATTGTCTTTCATGAAATTACCAAGAGTGCTATTGATAGTGCGCTTGAAAATCCCAGAGGCATTAATCAAAAACTCGTTGATGCACAACAAGCACGGCGTGTGCTTGATCGGCTTGTGGGGTACGAACTCTCCCCCTTCCTCTGGAAAAAAGTGGCTCGTGGACTTTCTGCAGGTCGAGTGCAATCTGTAGCTGTCCGCCTGGTAGTTGACCGTGAGCGAGAGCGTGACGCTTTTAAGCCACAGGAGTATTGGTCACTTGAAGGTCATTTTCGTCCAGACTCGGTTGATCACACCGATTCAGATATCCTCGCAAAACTCTCGCACATTGATGGGAAAAAAATCGACAAACTCGAGATTGGCACCCAAAAGCAGATGGATGAAATTCTAGGTATCTTGGAAGATGCCACATATCAGATACAAAATATTGAATCAAAGGAAACAAAGCGCAACGCACCTCCCCCTTTTACTACATCAACACTGCAACAGCGCGCAAACAGCAAACACGGGTTCTCTGCAAAACAAACAATGCGCCTTGCTCAACAACTCTACGAGGGTATAGATGTTGGATCAGAAGGTCACGTGGGCCTGATTACCTACATGCGAACAGACTCACAAAATCTTTCTAGTAAATTCTTAGATGAAACTAAGGCATTTGTCCTCAAGGAGTATGGCAACACCTATACACTTGAGAAACCAAGGCGGTATAAAACCAAATCAAAAGGTGCACAAGAGGCGCACGAAGCAATCAGACCAACAGACCCAAGCCGAACTCCAGAGTCAATAAAAGGATGCCTTGATGACAGACAATACAAGCTGTATAGACTCATTTGGGCACGCGCAGTTGCAACACAAATGGCAACAGCACGGCTCATGAAGACAGCGCTTGATATTACCGGCAAACAATACACATTTCGCGCGCACGGACAAAGCATGGTGTTTGACGGATGGCTCAAGCTCTACCCGCAAGCAGTGAAAGAAGAAATGCTTCCGGAACTTACAAAAGGTGAGGCCATGGAATGTCTTTCGCTCAATCCTGAGCAACATTTCACCGAACCACCTGCACGCTATTCTGATGCGACGCTCGTAAAAGCACTCGAGGAATATGGTATTGGAAGACCATCTACATACGCGCCAACGATTGGTACAATAGAATCGAGAGGATACGTTGAACGCGATGACAACAAAAAATTAAAGCCGCTTGATGTTGCATATCTGGTGAATGATCTACTCGTCGAACACTTTGCGGATGTTGTTGATTACAAATTCACTGCCCTGATGGAAGAAAATCTGGATGCTATTGCTGAGGGAAAGAAAGATTGGCAGCCAATCATCTCAACTTTCTATCATCCGTTTCATGAAAACCTTGAAAAAAAGACCGAAGAGCTCAGTCGCCAAGACATCCAAGAGATGACAGAACTTGGTAGTGATCCCTCAGATGGAAAGCCAATATATGTTCGTATTGGA
>CAZCAB010000015.1:0-17156 GCA_964496615.1 uncultured Gammaproteobacteria bacterium
GTTGCTAATCACTGGCCTGCTTTTCCCCACAGCTTTTGCAATTTCATTATGCCCCAGTCCAAATTCTTTATGAAGTTTCAAGTATGCCTGCGCTTCTTCAATGGGACTTAAATCCTCTCTTTGAATATTTTCAATAAGTGCAAGTTCTAATTGTTCTTCTTCATTTGCACTTCGCACCACCACCGGCACTTTATTTAGACCTGCAATTGTCGAGGCACGGAAACGTCTTTCGCCTGCTATAAGCTGATACCCACCGTCATCAGCTTCTCTCACGAGAAGTGGTTGTAATATTCCGTGCTTAGCAATTGATTCCACGAGATCTTCAAGCTCATCATGGGAAAAATGTTTTCTTGGCTGGTGTGGATTTGGAACGATGTCACTTATAGCAACTTCAAAAAAACCACTATCTCCTCCTGAGGCTGCTTTTGTCCTTTTTGTTGATTTCTTTTTTGCCGGTTTCCCCGTTGGGATAAGAGAACCAAGTCCTTTTCCAAGTGCCATATCAGTAGGCTATATCATCATATACCGTGTGTGCTTCAAGAATCTCACGTGCAAGCCGCTCGTATGCTTTCGCTGCCCGTCCACTCCGATCATAGTGGACAATAGATTTTCCAAAACTCGGCGCTTCCGCAAGACGCACACTTCGAGGAATAACAGATTTAAAAATAGTATCTGGAAAGTATCGATATAATTCATGCATCACCTCTTCTGACAACCTCGTCCGCTTGTCATACATAGTGATGACAGCCCCCAGTACAGCTAAATCAGGGTGGAGATGCGTTTTAACCAAATCGATAGTATCAAGAAGCTGACCCAGGCCCTCAAGCGCATAATATTCAGCCTGGACAGGAATAATGAGCTCCTGAGCAGCAACAATACTATTGATAGTCAAAAGTCCCAGTGATGGCGGACAATCAACGATCACATAGTCATATGCATGACGTACTTCAGAGAGAAGATCGGTCAATCGATGCTCACGTCTCTCCTCGTTTACCAGTTCTACATTTCCACCTGCCAGATCTTGTGTGGCGGGTGTTATCCGCAGCCCTTCATGTGCGGTTGACACAATGACATCATGCACCCGCTTTCTGCCTACAATCGCATCGTATACACCCCCCTGCACACTTTCTTTCCCTATCCCAAGTCCGCTGCTTGCATTTCCCTGCGGATCCATATCCACAAGAAGGACAAATTTGCCCATCTCTGCAAAAAAAGCCGCCAAGTTAATAGCGGTCGTTGTCTTCCCCACTCCCCCTTTCTGATTCACGACCGTTATGATCTTACTCATATCACACAGTATACATAAAATTGACTTTTTGCTCAATATACACTAGTATAGCTGTTGCATTTGCCCGAGTGGCGGAACTGGTAGACGCGCACGACTCAAAATCGTGTTCCTTCGGGAGTGAGAGTTCGATTCTCTCCTCGGGCACACACCGTTTATGATACCCGTGGGTGGTCCACAGATATCTGAAACGGACAACGACAAGGAGCTGTAATGCATCCTTCGGTTTCAGTAGACAAAGGCGCTGGCGAATTGGACATGAAGCAAACGAGTCTCCTCATTGACGAGGAGGCACGACTTCGCAGACCCGCACTCGGGTGGCAGCCCCACCACAGAGGCGGTCCCGACGCTCCGCACGCAATCGAACTCCTTTCCTTCGTCACTGACAAGGATAAAGGTGGTGTCGTCTCAGGACGTGAGATGCTTCGCAGAGTGAGCGATCAGGATGGAATCCTGGACAACAGGCACGCGCTTCAGCTTTTCAGGTACGATCAGCAATGGCGTCTGTGGAGTCGCGTACAACGGGGCATGCTCAGGCCAACAAACGCCCAAAACGAGAGAATCCAAAAGCCGGGAGCGTGGGTCACCGATCTTCCCCTCATGTGGCGAGGACATATCCTCGTCTTCCCAGGAACGATCTGGACTGTGGGGAGTGTGCGCGTGGTCCCGACGCTCATTTGGGCAAACCAGTGGTGGAATCCAGCGTATCTCGACCTTGGCAGGTCTTGGTCCACTGTCTGCAGAATTGTGCGCGCTCAGCCCGCATAATACCTAAGCCGGTGCGGCGAGTTTAGAACTCGCCCCGGCACACATCATATATCCATACGGATATTTTTTTATTGCCTAAAAAGACATATATGGCGTATAGTATACATATGGATATCCCACATAGAGAAGATTTTGTACATCATCAGAAAACTGACACTTCCCTTCTTCGAGAAGTCGTTTTTGGGGTGGAAGATGGTATGGTGTCCACGTTGGGAGCACTCTTAGGAATAGCAGTGGGCTCGCAAAGTCAATTTATTGCCATTCTTTCAGGATCGGTCATCATTGCAGTCGAATCAATATCCATGGGCGTTGGATCATATCTTTCGAGCAAATCCTTAAAAGAAACAAAAAAACGAATGCTCGCAGAAGAAAAAGAAGAAGTCGAAAACTACCCGGACGAAGAGGAAAAAGAGCTGGTGGAAATATACACAAAAAACGGTTGGTCAAAAAAACTAGCACTCAGCATGGCCAAGGAGGCGAGGTCAAAGCCTAGACTTATGCTTAATGAAATGGCTGTGCATGAACTTGGTATTGTCAGAAACGAAGAAGAAAAGCCCATTCGAAATGGACTCATCATGGGTATTTCATATATTGTCGGGGGTTTAATCCCTCTTGTTTCGTACATCGTTCTCCCCATCTCATCAGCAACAGTATCGTCCATCGTCTTTACGGGCATTGGACTTTTCATCCTTGGAGTCGGTATGACCAAATTCACGAAACGAAGTGCACTCAGATCCGGACTCGAAATGCTTGCAATAGCAGGAGTTGCTTCCGTTATTGGTTATGCAATCGGAAGTCTGGCACGCGGATTCTAGCTAGAGAAGTCCTCCTGCAAACAATGTAAGAACAGTAACAATCGTCGCTGCAATACAAATCCCGGCCAAAATAAGAGGCCAGGATTTTTTAAATGGGATGTTAAAAACAAATGCAGCAAGCGACCCAGTCCATGATCCTGTCATGGGAAGCGGCACGCCGACAAACAAAACAAGAGCAAGAGCACCGTATTTTGCATGCTTCCCAGCAAATTTACTCTCCGCCCTTTGAAGAGCCTTTGTAAAGACTTTGCCGAATAAACGATATTTAATCGCGATATCGTGCATAATGGGGGCAAAAAACAAAATGAATAGTGCAGGCACAAGATCTCCAACAACGGCAAGAAGCCAAACCTTAAAAACCGGTAACTCATACACCAAAATACCAATTGGAATCGATGCACGTAGCTCAGTGAGCGGAATCATCGATATAAGGAACGTTGAAAGCTCAGGTGAGAGACCTGTAAACCATGTGACAGGATTAAGCATATGTTATTCTAAAGTAGTTGTTGAAATGTTTTCTTTACTCGGCCAAGTATAATTCTCAAACGCCCATTGTGCAAGGTCTCTCGCCTCTTCAAAGCGCGTCTGATGGGAATCAGAGCCAAACACTATGACATGTATTCGATTATTTTCCTCATCGGCGACCTCCATTGCAAAGTTAAATCCTGAATCTAGAATATGACCCGTTTTACCTCCGACAATATGCTCAAGCGTATGTGGTATCCAACCAAGGACCAACCAATCAGTATTCCACATATGACGCTCATACTCCCCGTCTACCGTACTGATCGTAAAATCACGTTTAGACAGCGCTTCCACGATTTCCGGAACTTCAAGCGCCATGGTTAATAATTTTGACACATCCTGCGCGGTTGAGACATTCTTTCTATTAAGTCCTGTCACTTCAATAAAGTGGGTATCCATCATACCATACTGCTTCGACAATTTATTCATAGTCTGCACCAATTCGGATATTCCGCCGGTCGAACTTGCCAATGTCATGACTGACCGATTTGAGGAACCAACAAGCATGGCTTGGAAGAGATCACTGTTTGTATACACTTCGTGTTCAAATACGAGAGTGTCATACACATCAATACCGATGGCGGTGCTAGTAGCAAAAAGATCCACCCCCTCTTCGATGAGTGCAAGTGCAGACATGAGCTTTGTAATACTTGCCATCGGCCAGAGCTCAACACTATCTCTCTCATGCAAAATCTTAGAACTTACTACATCTTGTACCAATACAATCTCAGATGAAATCGTGCTGGTCGGCGCTGAAACAGCGCCCTCAACCATTACTGGACCTGGTGGTGGCGGTGGAGGAGGGATAACAACATCTCCACCTTCCATTAAGGCAAAACTCTTCGTAATATCTTTTTTGACATCGACGAGTAAATCACCAGCTCGGACATGCACATACGATGACCCAAGAAAAAAAATCGTGATTGCAGCAAATACCCAATCACGCCAGTGGCTTTCCTTTTGGAAGCTATTCTTCGATTGCAGCGAGGATGTGTTGATGGTCTGAAAGTCGTCCATAATCTGGAAGGTCGCTTTGCTTGGCTATACCTAAATGTTTTAATGCTTCGATTGATAATATGTAGCTCTCAAGTGGATCATCACCCCGCTCTTCAACGATAAGTCCACGCATAAGGAGATTTCTCAAAATAATGGCACAATTCACCCCTCTAATCTGCTCAAGTTCAGGTCTGGTAATCGGACTTCTGTATGCAATGACAGTCAATGTTTCAAGCTGCGCAGCAGTCAGCTCATCACTGAGCTGACTCTTCGTAAAGAGTTCTGTCTCTTTTTGCGATTCAGGATGAGTCACTAATTGAACGATATCTCCGGTACGAATCAAAATAATCCCGCTCTCACCCGAGTATTTTTGCTCAAGCGCAGCAAGTGCTTGTTCAACTTCATCTTCCTTTTTCTTTAAAGCTTTTGCGATCTTCCCCTGTTTCAGAGGCTCTCCTGCCACAAACAAAATTGACTCAAGAGTTCGTTCAAGACTCATACTGATTGAATCATAATATCATGACTTGCGCTTTTTTGCGAAAGCACCAGCTTGTATTGCTTCATAAGCTCCAAAATGGCCAGAAAACTTACAATAGTCTCCGTTTTATTCGATCCTTCCCCTGCTACGTCTGAAAAAGAAAAAGCCTTCTTCGAGCGCAAAAGCTTGCTCACTCGAGCAATCTTTTCCTTCAATGAAATGGTTCTGTCAATTCTTGATTGGGACAAGGCAGGTTTTGCAGGTGTAAGTCGCGATACAAGCCGCTGCATGGATGCATGTATAGAGGATACGGTCAGCAATGACGGCATGGGTACATTGTCAGGAATAACTTTCTCTGGCCTACGCCCCTGCATATGCGATTTCACATTCCACATGCGAGCAATGTGCTTTGATGCCTTTACAAACTGCGCGTACCGCTCAAGTTGAGCAGTCAAATCTTCTTCCTCTTCTAGTTCAGGTTGTAATTGTGGCAATAGCGCCCGAGATTTGATAAAGAGAAGTCTGCTTGCGACAACGAGAAAGTCTGCCATCTCACCTGGTCGACGATGTGCGATTGAATCCAGATGATTCATGTACTGTTCTGTAACAGTCGAAAGCGAAATTTCGCTAATTGACATCTTTTGTTCATTCACCAAACTGAGCAGTAAATCAAGTGGTCCAGTGAACTCATGTTCTTCTAATTGCAGCTGAAAGCCTCCTGGCATATTACTTC
The DNA here is from genome assembly GCA_964496615.1 of uncultured Gammaproteobacteria bacterium. Classification (GTDB taxonomy): domain Bacteria; phylum Patescibacteriota; class Patescibacteriia; order Magasanikbacterales; family UBA922; genus CAZCAB01. The sequence goes on from CAZCAB010000015.1 coordinate 5,601, forward strand.
TTCTTTGCAAGGGACAAGCCAAGTTCCTTAAGCTGCGCAACATCTACGCGAGCCGGGCTCCCCATCATCGGTTCTTCAGCTTTTTGATTTTTTGGAAACGGAACAACGCTCCTAATACTTTTTTCACTCAAGAGAACCATGACAAGGCGTTCAATCCCTGGTGCAAAACCGCAATGAGGTGGAGCGCCATATTCAAATGCAGAAATCATGTGTCCGAATTTCTTATCAACGTCCTTCTTACTGTATCCTGCAATCTTAAAAGCTCGATACATAATGTCTGGATCCATATTTCGCATTGCCCCTGATGAAAGTTCAAGTCCGTTTGCTATGATGTCATATTGGTATGCCAAAATATCTTTTGGATCTTGTGTATCAAGCGCAGACATACCGCCTTGTGGCATTGAAAACGGGTTGTGTCCAAAATCGATCTTTTTTTCCTCCTCGTTGTATTCAAACATGGGAAAATCAACAATCCATGCCCACGCTATCACGTTTGGATCTGCAAGACCGAGCGTCTCTCCAAGAAGTGAACGTACTGCACCAAGAGATGCGCATGATACCTCCCAGGTATCTGCTGAAAAAAAGACTATCGCATTACCTTGTGGTGACAGTAGCTCTTTAAGTTCAGCTTGTTGTGCATCCGTAAAAAACTTTGAAACCCCGCCATCAAAATTCCCATCAATGTACTTCACCCAAGCAAGCCCCTTTGCATGTGCTCGTTTTGCAGCGTCTTCGTATCTCTTCTCAATATCTGATCGTGAAAATTCATGTCCACCAGGAACGACCAGCGCACGAACATGATCTGCAGAATTAAAGACTTTAAAATCTGTCTTATGTGCCCAGTCAGTCACCTCGGTGAGAGTGAACTCATATCGAAGATCAGGTCGATCAGATCCGTATGTTTCCATACACTCTTTGTATGGAATTCTTGGAAATGGTTTTTGCATCATCTTTTTGCCAGCAACCTCCTCGGTGAGGCCTATAAAGAGTGGTTCCATTTCTGTAAAAAATTCCTCTTGTGTTTGAAAGCTACATTCAACATCGAGCTGATAAAACTCACACGGTGATCTATCCGCACGAGGATCTTCATCACGCATACATGGTGCAATTTGATAGTATTTGTCCATGCCACCTACCATCAAAAGCTGTTTATACTGTTGTGGCGCTTGAGGAAGCGCGTAAAACTTACCCGGGTGGATACGACTTGGAACGAGGTAGTCGCGAGCACCTTCAGGAGAACTGACGGTCAAAAGTGGCGTAGCAATATCAACATACTCTTTTGACTCCATGTAGTCTCTGATATACCGGACCATCTTTGCTCTAAAGAGTATATTGTTTTTGAGATGCTCTCGCCGTAATTCCAAAAAGCGATGACGTAGTCTTAAATCTTCGTCTTCTTGCTCTTTGTGCGCATCAAAAATCTCAAATGGCATGGCTTTCGCCCTACTTATGATCGAAATGCTAGACGCATGCAACTCAATCTCGCCAGTGGAGAGCTCTTTATTGACCGTATCTTTTGAGCGCTTCTCAACAACACCTGACACACTTATCACATACTCATATTTGAGCTCTTCTGCCAAGGCAAAATCACCACATTGTTTTGGATTGAAAACTACCTGAGTAATACCGTACCTATCACGCAAATCCACGAAAATAAGGCCACCCAAATCACGTCGTTTGTGGACCCAGCCAGCGAGTGTTACCTCTTTGCCGGCATGTTTTTTACTCATCTCCCCACAGGTATGTGTTCTATACATAAAAAATGGCTTATTAAAGCCATATCATTGTACCAAATGAGGCTTGCACTCGCAAGCCTCATAGAGCACTGTCACATCTTCCCTAACTTCGCTCGTCTTTTAGTTGAATATTGTCAAATGATGCTGAACCAAAAAAGATAAGGCTCTTAACTTCACGGATGTTATTGTCTGGCTCAAGTGAGTTCAAATCCTCTTGCAAATCGCGCTCAAAACTATACCATCTATCATCTTCTACTACTCCGATGTTAATGAAATCATAGCTTCTTCGACGTTGGTTTGAAAAACGACTATTGTACAATATATAACGATTTCCACGATCCGTGCTGAGCTGTACCATGATGTAGTACGTACCACTTTTTTTCATGTCCCATGAAATAACTCGCTGTCTATCGTTATTCCAATTTTCGAGCTCTTGATTAGCTCGAAGCCAAAATCCACCACGTCTTCCGAGTCGCGATACAAGCTCAATAACACGAGAATTTCTTTCCTCATCAAGGATGTTATTTATTTCGGATGTCGCGGCATTTCTAAATATCATCCACCGCTCTGTACTCCCATCCTCCGCGTCTTCGTATACCGTGGCGGTTGGTAGTTGACAGGCAAAATTATGCTCCACAGCTTCACCAGCACCGATCATGACAGAGGCAGGATTCACGGCAAGCTCACAATCGTTCAGCATAACTTCGACACTATACTGACCTGGTCGCAAACTTGCGAATCGATACCGACCACTCTCATCAGTTCGCATACTTTGCCCTGTCTCAAGAAGTGTTATCTGTGCACGTTGTGCCGGATCGCCCGCTTCGTCAACAATTGTGCCAAATACTGATCCGAGTGGATTTTCTTCGACAAACATCAAGTTATCGAGGCTTAATGGCCTAAAAAGCGAGAAGCTGGCTATCTGCTCTATGGTCTCGTCTGGAAAACCAATCTCCAGATCAGCTTGCAAATCACGAACAATCGTATGCCAATTTCCGTCACCTAATTCATTATCAATGTTAATCGTTACCCGACTGTCACTTGCTCGTGCATTTTGGTACCGTGGAGAATACTCAAGTGATCGGTATCCAACTTCAGTATATACACCCACTTTAAAACTAACACGGCCGTCTCTTTTTATATCAAACATCAGTGTTCTATAGTCGCGCTCATCGATCCATTGCCCCCCGTCTTCAGGAACATATGAGATGGCAGCCCATGGGTATGTGCGATTACCATTTGGATAATCAAAGGTAATGACTCTTCCTCGCTGCGGATCAAGCACATTTTGGACCGTTGCCTGTTCTCTTGCTTCCCTCACCCCGTATATCCCCCAGCTGTCAGATCTCCCATCCTCTGCATCTTCATATACATTGCCTATAATCTGAGGAGGTACTTCAGTCCTGGTCAGTCTATTGCGATAATCCCAAGTAAGCGTGAGTCCTGATCCGTTATCTGTCATGTTACCGTTTTGATCGTACACAAACCTTCGGTTATTAATGCCGGTCACCGCATGAGGGTTTGCAAAACTTCCATCTTCATTTCCCGTATACACATACTCACCTTGGTCTGATTTTGTCAGCATGTTCCCAATCGGTGAATATGTATAGCTGCGTACGTAATCCTCATCATTTGCTGTGTTCGTAATCTCTGCCCGTGTAAGTCTGTATAAATCGTCGTAAGTATATACTGCACGTTTTGCGGCGGATGTGTCTGAGCTATCATCAAGTTCAATGATGTTGCCAACATTGTCATACGTGTATGTGATATCTTGGAGCACTGTTCCTGCTTGATTTTGTGTATGCTTATTTCTTAATCGATACACTTCGTTCTCGTCATATTCATTCACTTGAACTACTCCGTTTGCGTACTCAACACGCTCGGGAAGCCCATTTGGGTGATACGTCACAAGAGAGATAATTTGTTCATTATCATGTGACACAGCACGCACTTTTCCATCAGTGCCATAGCTATACGAGGTCACAGACTGGTCTGGATAGATGATTGTTCGTGTATTCCCTGCCCGATCAAATGCATACTCTGTGGTAAACACCTCACCGAGCACATCAACTCTCCCAACTTTCGTATTGCCGGCAAAATCATACGCATATTCAGTTATGATGGTGTCATTGGCACCTTTGTGTACCTGACAGAGCTTAGTCACTCCTTCCAGGCACTCATCATATGTATACGTAATTTCAATCCCATCTGCTCCAAGATAATCTTCAGTTTCAATACGATTAAGAGCATCGTATGAATACCGGATTATTTGATTCTTAGGATCTGTCGTCTGCGTGAGATTACCGACATCATCGAACACGAAAACCTGCACACCATAGCTGTCATCCTCTGGATCGTGCATATCCTCAGCGCGCGTTCGAAGTCCTCTTCCGTCATATGAAAATCCTCTTACATTTCCTTGCGCATCGGTGATGCTGGTAAGTACGCCCATCTCGTTATATGCGTACTCGGTTAGATATTCTTCTCCCCCATTACGTTCAACAACACCCACAAGCTGCTCGAACGCATCATGGTGGAGTTCTTTTGTATTCTCATTTGCATCTTCGATAGTCACGATCCAATCATCATGAATATGACGGTTGGTTCCAGCGGCATTGGTCATACTTGAAAGCCTGCCCATTGGATCGTAGGTATATGAAACAAGTAAATCATTGTTTTGTTGTGGGTCAGTTCGGTCGGGCCCTTGACTATGATATGGAAGTGACTCACGCGCGAGTTGAGAATTCAAATCATACACATAATCTTTAACTACATAGCTTCCTTCGCGACCCTCAACACGCGTCTGGATTGTCCGATCCAGACCATCACTATAGTGGTATGTTTGCACACCATTATTATCATTCAAGTAATTCGTGACGACGCGTATCCGTGGCATTTGATCATCAGTATACGTTACGGCTTGCAGCAAAACCTCAAGCCCATCCACAAGTGGGTCTGAACCTCTTTTCTCAATCTCTCTATCAATACCATCGTATACTGTTTCAGATACAGCACCATTCGGGTCAGTTATCCTACTTGGCTTACCAAGTGAATAATCATACGCGAAGCGCGTTACATGATCGCGTGCATTAGTTACGGTCTCGGGATACAAGTTGTGCTGATCATACACATAGGTGGTTTCATTCTGACGAGCATCCCTACTCAAACGCACAAGTCCGGTATCAGTGTACGCGCTTTCAGAACGCGAAAATCGATCATTAGCAATCCAAATCTCTTTCGCGGTTTGATTACCACTCCCTATCTCGCCATGAGGGAGATCATCATAATAGTATTTAGCTTGCGATACACGATTTGCATTGCCATCAGTTAATGTATAAAGAGAAGGCGCAGATCTCACATGAGAATTATCAGCGTGTGCATACTCATATGTAGTGACGCGCGTATCATTACCCAGGTCATTAAACCCTACGTCGTCATTGCCAATAACCTCTCCCCATTCTGTTTTTGAAAGTAAGTTTCCATTGCTTGGATCATACGAAAAACTCACTGCCCTATCTTTATGATCATTATTTCCATCATAGAATTGTTCGAGCGAGTCTGCAACATACACGAAATTCCTTTCATTTCCTAAATCCTCTGTATGCCATGTATTTTTTGTTCTTTTATACACCACGTCCTCAGCATTCATGATGTCTTCCCTATATACCATACTAATCTTCGCAGCAGAGTCTAAGAACTCACCGAGCTGAACGGACGTATCATCACCTTGGTGAAAGTATTTATCCGTAATATCTCCAAGTGCATTTGTATTTCTCACCTTGGCGAACCCAGAAAATCGTCTATCAAATGCGTTGTTGTAGAAATATAGGCCATCATGGTATTCGTGCCGCGTTGTTGCAATGTTGCCAAGTCCATCATCTTGCACTATTTCATGCACCGTCTGAAGTACAATTGGAAGACGGTCATTAAGTCTGTTTGCTCCAGCATGATATGCAGTCGTTGGTTTGTACGCTATCTGAGTTGAAGCACCACTGCTATGGTCAATTCTTTTTAAAAGATCTGGTTTTGCATTTTCGTTCGTAAATATTCTATCGTTTGGAATTACATCGGCCATGCCATCACCGTCCATATCAAAATATCGTGTACCAGTATCCTCTCCATCTTCGTCCATATCAATAAGGCCAGCTCCTGGAGGGAGTGCATAGTCATCTGAAAGCTCCCAACCAGTACCGTCGCCTTTGTTGATGTATACTGCTCTATACTGCTTTTCGACTAGATTATGTTTTCTTGCTCTTACAATGTCGGCAAGCCCATCACCATTTACATCGGTTAGAATCATGTCTTTGTTAAAACCATGTTTTGCACCATCAGCTGGTGTTGTCCTTGGCGGAAATGAATTGTATGAATCTACTTCAAACCACCCGGTACCCGTATTAATCGCAACTTTTGATGGTGACCGATCAGTATGAACGCGTACTAAATCTGGCAGCCCATCACCATTTACATCGGCAATGCGAACCCCTTTATCAAGTTGACCGCTCGTAAACCCATTGACCATGAAACCATTACGAACACTGAAATTTTCATCAAGTTCCCAGCCAGTGCCGTCGCCTTTGTTGACGAAGACGCGCTTTCGCGCACGCGCATTGTCTCCCCACCAATCATCACCCCACGCTTCCACAAAATCACTCAGGCCATCACCATTTACATCGGTAATACGGACACCATTGTCAGTAATTCGCCGTCTGTTTGAATCGTAGATGATAAAATTTTGTGGAATGACATAGTTTTCATCCTCATCCCATCCATCTCTTTTGTTGTTTATATACACCCCTTTATGTGACTGCCCGGTATCAGCATCTTGCCATGCCTGGATAAAATCAACATACCCATCTCCATTTACATCCGCAAACCGAACTCCCAGATCACTTTTGTGACCCGTGGTAATGGGACGCGGTGCTATGTATTTTGAATTTTGATCACTGTCATGATGCGACTCCCACGAAATGTTTCCATCATTGTCAATCTTACTCAAAAATGTTCCTCCGTTGTTTATGTCATTAATGAAATTACCTTGAAGCGCTCTGATGAGATCAACAACACCATCACCGTTCACATCAACCGGCTTATACCCTGAATTAACACCATCAACAAATCGTTGAGGCTGGTCCCAAGCAATAAGACGAGGAAATTCGACAAGGAATCTCCAATCCCCTGATTTTTCTTGATATGAAAAACTCGTAGCTGGGAGTGTGGTTACCTGACCATTATCTTCTCGCCTACCTGATTCTGTCACTGATTGTAAAAGAGAGCGTCTACCATTTTCTCCTGAGATATAACTTAAATCATACCGTCTCACCCACTCTCCATTTATGCGAGCTTCTATCCGATTGATTCGCTCAGTTGTTTCAACAGAGAAATCTCGTTTATACGAAACAACTTCATCATTACGCGCTTCACGAGAAAAATGTATTGAAAAGATTCCATGTTCGTCAGCATGACCGGTATACCGCACACGCTCTGGATACAGCTGATTATCTTCTCGTGCATATTCGTATGCTACGAAATTATCATTGGTATCTCGCATCTCTTCAAGAAAGTACGCATATACTCTGCTATTATCATCCGGGTCGTGTAATCGTGACTGCAAAGTTTTTCCAAAAGTATATGATCTTCCCTGCTTGTCTCTCACGAGCCAAGAATGATCATCCCTTAGTTCATATGAAAGAAATGAACCGGTGTCCACTTTTGGACCATACACTCCAAATCCATCCTCGTTAATATCAATAGCCACGATTTCACCTGAAAGTGATGAGTAGAAGAAATGTTCATCGTATAATCTGTTTACTCCTTTTCGCGCGATTCTTTCAATATATGGGACAGAGAGCGACCATCCATATCCAACAATACTTTCATTATCATCTTGTTGTGAGTTATACACCAAGGACAGCGATGGCTGCATTCCATTTCTTCCAGGTGGGATAACAATTGGGATATCGTATGAAAGAGCGCCAGTCTGATCACTCGGCGTTACACGAAGTGCTGATACACCCGCCTTCTTAGGACCATCAAAGGGAAGTTCAACATTTTCATTCCCTGGTGCAAGCGCCTCATGCTGCCCTTCGTTATCCGCCGGCACATTTGGCTCAGGAGCCTCTTGTTGTTCGTCAGGCTCTGGAGCGGGCGCAGGATCATCTTGTTGTGGGATAGGGTTTGATTTCTGCGCGGGTTCCGCCTGGCTATCCTGAGGAATCGGCAGTGCCTTGTTATCTGGAATCCCTTGGTTTGAGCCTTGCTTCTTTTGTTGCTCAGGAATTGGCTGATTGCCCTGTGCTGGAAGCGGAAGTGGTGGCGCTGCAAGAGTGAGAGTTGGTTGAAGGATGAACGCAAGAATCAAAAAATATAGCAACAACCTTCCTATGTTCGTGCTTAAAGATTTCATACGCATATACTATTGATCGTCATTAAATGCCTCAATCGAGGCATATATCTTTGTTGAAGGAAAAAAGGGATCATCTTCCTTAATTCCTGACCACGTTAGATGCACAACCGCCACTCGTCCCTCAGGAAGCTGAAATAACACATCATCATTGAGTGATTTTCTCGCTATTGGAACAATCTCTACATCAAAAAGTATATGATCTTCAGACATCTCTCGTTTTAACTCTTTAAGAAGAGCATCAGAGACATCGTCGTCTATCTTCGTGTATGGGTGTTTAATCTCCATATATAGTCTAGCAAATTATCTTGTTATTTGCGGTCTTTTTAATGTACCTCCCAGCGGTAAGCTAGGATTCTGATTGCCTGTTCTATGTAACAATGCCTCCCCCCAAGTTTTGGCTGAGCCAAAACGTCCCCTCATAGTAACTGGCAATCTTTCATTAAATGAATGGATACGAGTTGGAATCTTACTGATACCAAGATCCTTGGCTACCATCAAACGTGTATTATCTATACTTACCAACCCTTTATTAGTGGATACTATATCAATAGGTGGACCATTCCAGCCTTGTTTTTGCATACTTTCAGAAATTTGCCGGTATCGACCACCTGACCCTGCAGTCGTCTGGCTGTACCGTACTTTTTTAGGGTTAACATATCTTGTGCCAAGAACTGGTCCAGCACCTAAAATCCCTTCACCGATTAGTATACCACTCAAGGCCATTTCGCCAATCATTAGTGCAGTGTATGCCGAATTTGCAAACAATTCACCCTGTTCATGGTCGCCTCTATGATACGCCGCAATCTCACCACCCACCAATGGTGCGGTTATAGCCAACAGTGAAGCCGATCCAAATGTAACTGCGGCTGGCACCCATACAGGCGCATACGCAAATGCATAACCGGCAAGCAACGGAACAACCTCCCCCTCCTCATCTATATTTTTAACCGGATCATTCCCAGCATACCCATAACTATTCAACGCCTGCGGATTACTCAAATGTTGCCTCAGAGACCTTTGATATGAATCTTTAAATGATGGATCTCCGATATCCAGATATGCAGGATCCATCGAGTTAAACCTCCCCGTAGAGCCATCATAGTATCTTTGTCCTGCGTATTGAAGTCCAGTGGTGTCTAGTTCATATCCTGTGAACTTGTTTGATTCATTGTATCCTTGTGTATCGCTAATACGTGGACTTCCGTATGGGAAGTAATCTAGAGTTTGTTCTACATCTCCATTTTGATCTGAAACTACATTTGTACCACCAAGATGGTCAGTATGGATGTAATGAATGTTAGTATCTTCTATTGAAGAAAAAAGCATATCATTAATGTAGATATGCTTTGTTGATGTATTTCCCTTTCTTTCAAAGTATTTGTTTGGTGTGTAGGTTACGTTTCCATCATCAATCTGAAGTACTCTTTGATTTGCATGGTTGTAGTGGTAGGTAGAGGCATGGGTAAGCAATGGGAAGATGGCCATCAGTGTTGAGAGCCAAATGAAGAAAAAACCTTTTAATCCAAGGTATTTAGTCATGTACCTAGTATGCACATATTTATGCGTTTTTGTCAAGTATTTCGCTAAACAAAGACTTTTTTGACCACACATTATCCCCAATGAACTTGACATTTCACAAAAAAAATGTTGTACTAAGGATGGAATAGTTTGATCTTTTACATGTCCACATATTCGCTTTAATTAGCGAATGTATGGCATAAATTAATGAGGAAAGAAGTGTCCACTAGGGGTGAGCAGTGTTGCATCGAACATATGCAATAGTGCTCACCCCTAGCGTCGACCAAGGAGGCGACCATGAAGCGTCACAGCTGCACGACCCTGTTCGCGGTCATCATGGCCGCCACCCTCTTCGCCTGCGGAGGCGAGCCCACGGACGAAGCCGGTTCAGGCGGCGGGAACAACGGTGGTGCAACCACCAACCCGCAACCCGATGATGCCGGATCCGGTGGTCAGACCGAGAACCTGGAGAACGTCCAGGACCCCGGCAACGACGGTCCGCGTACCGAACCCACCCCTGCCGGCAGCCCCGGTGACACCATGGACAACCATGGAACGGACACCGACACCCCGGACAACACCGACCAGACGGGAGCAGACCCGTGCGACGACTTCCCCAAGCTCGTCGAGCTCGACGGCGCCCGCATCTACTGCGAGGCGATCCGCGGGGATTGCATCGTCGAAGTCAAGGTTCACGAAGGTGTCTGTGGCGGATTCTGCGAACCCGCCTTCGGCAGGCCCGCAAGCGACATCGAGCTCGAAGACAGCACGCTCTTCTACACCGACTCGCTTGGTGATTGGGCCTGCAGCCTGTCACCGTAGTTGAGCCTTCGCTCGATGATCATTTCCTCACCAGCGCGACCGTCCATCGCGCTTCCCCATAATATTTCAATCTGGAAAATTGTGGAGAGTAAAAAACGCCCTGAGGGCGTTTTTTTATACAAAAAAATTCACATCGCTGCTAAGGTCTCTAGAAAAGTTCCATAAGACCCCAAGTATACCCCACAATGATCAGAATCCTCTGATTCGACAGCAAGTCCAAAACTACATATATCAGGGTCATATACAATCTTATAGCCTTCTTCTGAATTATTTATTTCCTCGGCTACTAAGCAATATATTTTGCTATGAGTGTCATCATATTTATACTCCCTAAACTCAGGAGGGGTGACAAGTGAGTCTGGGAATTTTAGATTATGTGGATTCGTGAAATCCGAGGATTTAAAATTGAGCAACTCAGTTTGAACAATTTTAGATACAGATTTTAATACATTTTCATCCATAAGTAGTTTGATTAATCACGAAATCTCACATGATTATTGGATACTTTTTTGAAACCTCTTTTCATTCGACTAAATAACTCGAAATGTACATGTCCTGGCTTGGGGCGATGTTTTCCTCTTATTGAATTATTATCAATTCGAAATTGTCTTAACCAGTCCTTACTTCTAAAAACACCTTGTCCTTTCCGACCAACCTCTTTATAACCCTTACCCAAAAATTTAAGACCAGCTTCCAGGGCCTCATCCGCAGAGAGTATAACTTTACTCGTAAAATTTCCTTTCTTCCCTACTGTCTCACTCAAAACGGTCCCTATTTTATCGACATTACCGGAATTTATCAAATCAATTCCTTCATCAACCTTCGTGAACCCAGCTGGTAAAAAAGGAGTGCTGGCTGCCAATGAATCGGCGAAAATATCAACCATTGAATTAAGCGATTTTTCGGCATAGATACTTGACTGGACAAAATCTCCTTGTGCTAAGGAAAGCATGGATTTGCCCTGATAGTAAAAAGCACTGCCGATATCATAACCCACGTTACCAATATCCCAAAGTACCTCCACAACCTCCCCCTCCTCATCTATATTTTTAACCGGATCATTCCCAGCATACCCAT